>CAVVZG010000200.1:0-39598 GCA_963752205.1 Bryobacterales bacterium
GCAAAAAGCTCAGTATCGGAGACCAGCGCCACATCGGCCTTCAGGCGCACGGGATTTTCGGCAACGAATTTTGCGACCGATTCCCCGCCGACTTCTTCCTCGCCTTCAATCAGAAATTTTAAATTGACGGGCAAGGTTCCGGTGGTCGCGAGCAGCGCTTCGACGGCTTTGATGTGCATGTACATCTGGCCCTTGTCGTCGGCCGAGCCGCGCGCATAGATATTCCCGTCGCGGACGGTCGGTTCAAAGGGCGGCGAAATCCATTCGTCGAGCGGATCGGGCGGCTGCACGTCGTAGTGGCCGTAACACAGGACCGTCGGTTTGCCGGGCGCGTGTAACCAATCGGCGTAGACCAAGGGGTGCTTCGCGGTCGCTATAATTTCGATATTTTCGAGGCCCGCGGTCTTCATGCTGTCGGCGACGAACTGTGCCGCGCGCAGCACATCGGCGACGTGCTCAGGCAAAGTGCTTACGCTGGGGATACGCAAGAAGGTCTTGAGCTCGTCGAGAAGACGCGGTTGGTTTTTTTCTACGAAGAGGTTGGTGGCTTGAGACACACACTATTATAGAGCGGACTTTTCTTATGCCGACCTGCGTAATCTTTCGGCCGCTTGCGTCGTCTGAGATTTATGCGCCTCGACTTTACACTCGAAGTGCCGCGCCCCCGTTTCGTCGTAGTGCACTATCATTTTTTCAAGAATGCAGGGAGCACTATCGAGTCCATTTTAGAGCGGGAATTCGGAGGAGAATTTGCCACACTGCACGGCCTTACGGCTGACACGGAACTCGATAATGACGAGCTAAGTGTCTTTTTATCAGCTCATCATGATATTAAAGCGGTGTCGAGTCATCATTTGCGGTATCCACTGCTTAATATCAAAAATGTCGTGATATTCGACTTGTGTTTTATCCGCCATCCGCTGGATCGTTTGCAGTCCATGTACTCGTATTTACGTAAGGCAAATACAGGCGCGGCATTATGTCAAATGGCATCGTGCTGTTCCGTGAGCGCATTTTTGCGGAACTTGGTGGACGAGTCGCCGCATTTGGTGAGCAACGTTCAAGTGCTGCAACTCGCCCGATCGGGAAGGTTCACGCGTCCAGCGGGTGAAGAAGATTTGAGCCGCGCGATAGAGGTGGTGCGCAAAATGGCGGTCCCGGGCGTGGTGGATCTGTTCGACGCCAGCCTGGTGGCCGCTGAATATTTCTTACGGCCAGCCTTTCCACAAATCAATCTGCACTACACGCGGCAGAATGTCACGGCGGGGCGTGCGGAGACGGCACACCGCGAAAGGCGCTATCGCGAGTTGTGGGGCCCGGCGGTTTACGACGATCTCTTCGCGCTGAACCAGTTCGATTTGCAATTGCACGCGGCCGCCGTGGCCGAAGTTTACGGGCGGATGGCAGTGGTTCCGCAGGCGCAGGAAAGAATGGATGACTTTCGTTCCCGCTGCGCGGAGTTAGCCAATTCCGGCGAAGGATTGCACTTGGTGCCGCTCGAACGCAACGGCGCCTTACGTCGCGCGGGGGGCCAGAATTTTAGGGACTAGTGGAACCTTTTTTGCCGGATAAGGCGATGGCAGCGCCTGCGCCCCCACCGGCGACCACCGCTACGATGGCAACTTTCGCGCCGGTGGACATCCCGGTTTTCGCCGCAGTTGACGCAGGGGCTTGCCCGGGAGCGGCAGCCGGCTGATTCGCGGCCGCGGCGGCGTTGGTCGGCTCGGTTTGCGCGTCAAGAGCGGCGGCAACACTCAGGCAGCCGCCGTTTTGCTGCAGCACGACGGAGTTCGCGTTTAAAATGCTGGTGGCGATCGCGATCGCAGGACGCAACGAGCTCACGGTCCCGGTGGCGGCCACTCGATTGCCGACGTTCGCGGAGAGATTATCGCCGCGCACTTCGACCACTTCCTGCGTGTTCTGGTCCTGCATCAGAAAGCGGCCGTCTTTAGACAGTAAACATCCGGTTCGTGTTACCGCCCCGGCGGCGGCGGCTTGCATCCCGAAAGTCATCTGGCGTCCGGCAGGCAGGGACGCGAGTACCAAGCCGCTGCGGTTGGCCACGCGGGCAGCCCCGCTCAACGCTGTCACTTGCAGATTGCCCCCGGAAATCCAGGCAACACGTACGCGACTGTTGCCAGCGGCTGAGCGTATCGACAGACCACCGGCGCTAACTTCGTAACTCTCGGGCGCAGCCACTTGGCCCACACCCTTGGTAAGTGTCAGATGATTTTCTGTCACGCTCGCGCTGGATGCGGAGCCCAGTTCAATCTTGACGCCGTTACGCAGCGACGCCTGCGATGACGCGCCGGTCGTGTCTATGTGGGCGCCGTCGAAGAGCGTGGCGTTGCCCCAGACTTCCGAATGGTCCAATTTAAAATGTCCGCTAGCAGTGACCATGCCGATGGCGGGAGCGCTGGTTGTCCCGGAAGTGGCGGCGAAACTGAGAGACGTCAGCGTCGCGGCCGCGAACAAGATTCTGGTGTGCACTGATCCGAGTATACTTTTGGTTCGCACCTTCATCAAGAGAAATTATTTCGTCATTCAGGTGTATTACGTGAATCGTTTTTTCACCGTTGCCGCGCTGTTGATGCTCATGACCGCCGCGTTTTATTCCGTCCGGCTGGCGCTGGCGGATGCGGCGTTTCGCAAGCAAACGCCCGAGGGCGTGGCGCGTGCGCTGGAGATTTTGCCGGATCGTGCCAACTATCTTTTGCTGCGCGCGCTGCAATTGGATTACGACGGTGTGGATTCGACGGCACTGCTGGAGCGCGCGGCTCGCGTAAATCCGCTTTCTTCGGCGCCGCGCATTCGGCTGGGACTGGCCGCGGAGACGCGGGGTGATTTTTTGAAGGCGGAAGCTTGGCTGCTGGATGCGGCTCGCGTGGATCGCCAATTCGAGCCGCGCTGGACGCTGGCTAATTTCTATTTTCGGCAAGAGCGGCGGGATGAGTTCTGGAAGTGGATGCGGGCGGCGCTCGAAAACTCTTATGGTGAGCGGCGCTTGGCTTTCGATTTGTGCTGGCGCGTTTCACAGGACTCGGAAGAACTATTAAGCCGTGCGATTCCCGATCAGCACGACGTGCTGGCGACGTACCTGTATTACGTGATGGAGTTGCATCGTGATGCGGTGGGTCCCGTGGCGTTGAAACTGGTGTCACTGGGGAATGCAGTGGATGTTCAAGAGCTTGAGAGTGCTTGCGATGTGCTGGTGGACTCCGGGAAGGTTATAGAGGCGCGTGAGTTGTGGAAGCAACTAGGGCACCGGCAGACTCAGCTGATCACGAACGGCGACTTTGCAGCGGAGCCCAGCGGGCACGGCTTCGATTGGCGGTTGGCGCATCCTCCGGGCGTCACGGATATTTCTCTCCCGGGTGCGCATCGTATTTTGTTTTCCGGCAAGGAGCCGGAATCGTGCGAACTGCTGCGGCAATTTGTGGTGCTGGAGCCAGGCAAAACGTATTCACTTCGCTGGGAAGCGCGGACGCGGGGATTCTTATCGCCCACAGGTATCGCGTGGAACGAGCGGGGATTGGTGGAAAGCGCGGAAGATTGGCGCCGCGGGAGCTTGGAGTTTAAAGCTGGCAGTGCGCTGGTGCCGATTGCGCTCAGCTATCAGCGGCCCGCAGGCGAGGCGCGGGCGGAAGGATCGCTCGAAATCCGCAACGTGACACTGATCGAAGAACGCTAATCGACGAAACCGGATTGTTGCAGCGAGGGCTGCGGTTCCGGGCGCGTCGAAGTGCGTGAGGATGCTTTTCACGCGGCCGTTCTCGAGAACCACGCCGTAGGGCGGCGAGGTGAATACGAATAGTTTGCGGAGCAGCGCTGAATCGGTAGAGGTCTTGGCCACAAGCTTGGTGTCGTGCAGGAACGAGGCGGCCCACTGTGGATCGTTGGTGGGCAGGCCGATCACGGTCACGTCTTTCTTCCAGCCGTAGGTGGACATATGGCGCGCGGCTTCCTCGCAATGGCTGCACGAAGGGTCGTAGAAGAACAGGAAAATGTTGCCTTGGCGGATGTTGTAGGGCTGGCCGTCGACGGCGATGGTTTGGGGCACCTGGATGTTGCTCTGGTGCATGTTGTTGTAGCCGAGACTCGCGCCCGCGAATACGGCGATCACTACCAGCGCGATCATGGGGAAACGCAGGCCGGCGGGCTTGCGCGAGAACCATGCGGCCAGGAACGCGGCCAAAAGCATGGCTCCGTCTTCGGCGAAAAGCGCGGGGGTGACGGCGCGCTTCAGCCAGGGGAAGCAACTGCAATCGCGGCCGACGAGGGCCTGGTAACGCAATCCGATGTACCCCATGAACGCGATCAGCATCAGTGCGATGAGCCACGCGCCCCAGCGGCGGTAGCGCGGAATCAGCACCAGCAAGCCCCCCAAGGTTTCAGCGATACCGAGTAGGACCACGAGTGGCATGCTGCCCCAAACTGGCACCAGCAATTGCTCAAACATGGTTTGCACTTGAAACGGAACCACCATCTTGGCGATGCCGGTGGCTAGAAAGATGATGGCGACGGAGATCGCGGCGACGTGGCCGACTACGGTTTTCCACGCTGGCAGGTCGAAGCTGCGGTCGCCCAAATTGGCGGTGGTGGTAGCGCTCATACCTGCAATTCTAGCCGGATTGGGGGGCTCCGTGTCAGAATAGCTGTTTGGCTTTCCGCAAACTGCGAGTCCCCGCATCCAGCGCGAATCTCGGTCCCGCCTTTGACGCGCTGGGGCTGGCTTTGGGCGTTTATCTGGAATGCCGCTTTCGCGCGGCGGATAAACTCAGCATTCGCGTGAGTGGACGCGATGAAGGGCTGATCTCGAGCGGCGAAGACAATCTGATTTGGCAGACGGCGGTGCGGATCGCGACAGATTTGGGCCGCACCATGCCGACGATCGAACTGCAACTCGATAATGAGATTCCACTAGGCAAGGGGTTGGGATCGAGTGCCGCGGCGCTAACGGCGGGGGTGGTGATCGCCAGTTCAATGCTAGGGCTGCGCTGGCCGCGGGGACGGGTCTTGGATGAGGCTGCGCGTATCGAGGGCCACCCGGACAACGTCGCGGCTTGTGTGCACGGATCCATTGTGGCGAGTGCGACGGATGCGAGCGATGTCACGCACGCGGCACGGCTCGAATTGCATCCACGCTTCGGGATCGCGGTAGTGGTGCCGGATTTTCTGCTGCCCACGGTGGAGGCGCGGCGAGTGCTGCCGAAGAGCTACTCGCGCGCGGATGTAATTTTCAACATTCAACGCAGCGCGTTGTTGATTACGGCGCTGGCCACCGGGGTCACCGACGCGTTTCCGACGGCGCTAGAGGACAGGCTGCATCAGCCGTATCGTGCGCATTTAGTGCCAGGCTTAAACGAAATCTGCGGGCTGCGCATGAAAGGGCTGCTGGGCTGCGCGCTGAGCGGGGCTGGGCCGTCGATCTTGGTCTTCTATGAGCGGGGTTATGAACACGTCTGCCAATCCGTGCAGCATGTGTTCACGGCGCATGGCAAAGATTCCGAAGTCATCCTGACGGACTTGGCGACGCGCGGCTACGAATTAAGCTAAAGAGGTGCCGACGCCTCCGTCCACCAACCGCCTGGCTCTGGAGAAGAGCCCCTACCTACTTCAGCACGCCCACAATCCGGTGGATTGGTATCCCTGGGGCGAGGAGGCGTTCGCCAAAGCACAGAGCGAAGACAAGCCGATTTTTTTGTCGGTGGGATATTCGACTTGCCACTGGTGCCACGTGATGGAGCGGGAGTCGTTTGAGAGCGAGGAGATTGCTCGCGTGCTGAACGAGCACTTTGTGGCGATTAAGGTGGACCGCGAGGAGCGGCCGGATGTGGATCGCATGTACATGTTATTCGTGCAGGCTTCGACGGGGAGCGGCGGGTGGCCGATGTCGGTGTGGCTGACTCCGCAGCGCAAGCCATTCTTTGGGGGCACGTATTTTCCGCCGGACAACCGTTACGGACGTCCGGGATTTAAAGCGGTCCTGGAGCAACTGGCGAAAGCATGGCGGCAGGATCGGGCGAGGATTGAGGAATCGGGAAACAAAGTAATCGAGCAGTTGCGCGAATACTCGAGTTTGGGCGCAAAGTCGGATGGCGCTGGGCGCGAAGTATTGGAACGGGCGTTCCAAGGATTCCGGCGGATGTTCGATTCACAGCTGGGCGGATTTGGACGGGCTCCTAAGTTTCCCCGTCCCAGCATTCACAATTTTCTGCTGCGGTATTACGCGGAGACCAAGAACGAAGAGGCGTTGGAAATGGTGCTGACCACGCTGCGCGAGATGGTGAAGGGCGGGATGAACGATCAGATCGGCGGTGGGTTCCATCGTTACTCGGTGGACGAGCGCTGGTTCGTGCCGCACTTCGAAAAGATGTTGTATGACCAGGCGCAACTGGCGGTGTCGTATCTGGAAGCGTTCCAGATTACGCGCGACGGGCAGTATGCGGCGGCGGCTCGCGCCATTTTCACCTATTTATTGCGCGATATGACGGACCCGGGTGGCGGGTTCTATTCGGCGGAGGACGCCGATAGCGCTGCGGATCCCGCCGATCTGCGTCACAAAAGCGAAGGCGCTTTTTATATTTGGCGCAAGCCGGAAATCGAGGAGGCGTTGGGGCCTCGCGTTGCCGAGATGTTCTGTTATCGCTACGGCGTCGAGGCCGGCGGGAACGTGGAGGAAGATCCGCACGGCGAGTTTCGGGGCGCTAACATTCTCTATCAGGCGCACGCGGTGGAAGATGCCGCCGCGCGGGTCGAGCTGCAGCAGGCTTCGGCGAAGCTCCTGGAGATCCGCGCAAAACGGCCGCGTCCGCTGCGCGATGACAAAGTTTTATCGTCGTGGAACGGCATGATGATTTCGGCGTTCGCGAAGGGCGCGCAGATTTTGAACGAATCGCGATATGCGGAGTCGGCGCGTGCCGCGGCTGATTTTCTGCAGCGGCATTTGTGGGATGACCGGCGGCAGATTCTGCTGCGGCGGCATCGTGGAGGGGAGTCGGCCATCGATGGGTTCCTCGACGATTACGCTTTCTGCGGACTGGGCATGTTGGATTTATACGAAGCCACGTTTGACACTCGGGATTTCGAATGGGCGGTGCGAATGGCAGAGCGGGCCATCGAATTATTCGCCGATACCGAGAACGGTGCGTTTTTCAGCGCGACTGACGACGGCGGGCTAATGCGATTGAAGGACGACTACGATGGCGCTGAGCCGTCTGGCAACTCCGGCATGGCGATGTTACTGCTGCGATTGGCGCGCATGACGGATCGTGTCGATTTTCGCAAGACTGCCGAGCATACGTTGCGCGCTTTCGCGTCGCGCATGGAGGAAGCGGGGACGGGAGTGCCGCAGATGCTGGTGGCGCATTCCTTCGCTCTCGGGCGTCCGCGGGAGATTGTGCTGGCGGGATCGCGCGACGATCCGGCGGCGATTGAGATGCTGGCGACAATTCGCAGGCGATTTCTGCCGGGAGCCGTCATCATGCGCGGTGAGCAATCCGCTCGGCCGATGCCGGCGCTCAACGGCGGGCCCACCGCTTACGTCTGCGAGAATTTCGCCTGTAGTCTGCCGGTGACCAGTGCTACTGCGCTTGACGAGTTGCTAGAATAACCGCTATATGGAAAGACCTGGAGCAACTACTCTTAGAGGGAACCCGCTGACGGTTCTCGGGCCGGAATTGAAAGTTGGCGACAAGGCCCCGGATTTTGAGGCTGTCGACAACGGATTGAAGGCGGTCACCCTGGGGACCACGGGTGACGGCGTTCGCATCTTCAGCGTGATCCCTTCGCTCGACACTCCGGTGTGCGATGCGCAGACCAAGCGCTTCGAGGAAGAGACCGGCAAGCTGCCGAACGTGAGCATCTACACCTTCAGCATGGATCTGCCGTTTGCGCAGAAACGCTGGTGCGGCGCCTTTGGCGTGGACCACGTCAAGATGGTTTCCGATCACCGGACCGGGTCCTTCGGCGAGGCTTATGGCACCCTCATCAAAGATCTGCGCATTCTCAGCCGGGCGATATTCGTGGTGGATAAAAACAACCACCTGCGCTACGTGGAGTACGTGAAGGAAGTGGGCGATCATCCCAACTACGAAGCAGCGCTCGAAGCAGCCAAGGCCGTCGCATAAGCGCCGGGAGTCCGGACAGCCACCTGCCCATGCTGCGCATCGCCTACGTTTGCGAGTTCTTGTTGGCGCTGCTGGCGATAACGGTGGTGTGGGGCCAAGTGGGCGGGCAGGATCACCTGGATTTAATGCCGTGGTACGACAAGCTGGCGCTTACGTTCGCGCTGGCGCTGGTGATCGTTTTGGGAACCGTGGCGGCGGTTTCTCGCGAGAGGGCCTGGAACGGTCTCTCCATCGCGTGCCTGACGATCGCCATTCTGATCGCCTGCGCCATGGGCGTGGTGACGTATTATTATCACTTGCACGAGGACGATCAGGACACTGAGAATACTAACGGCGTGGCGCTGGTAGTCAATCGCTTGCCGGGACGGTCTACATGAGCAACGCGAAATTCGGATCGTGGGTGGTTCCGGAAAGTCCGGTGGACATCGAGTATTCGCTGATCGTAATCGATGAAATCCGGCAAGTGGTGGCGGATGGGTTTCAGCGCCTGCAGCGTGGCGGTATCGAAGTCGGCGGCGTCCTCTACGGCACTCGCGAAGACCGCCTCGTAAAAGTGACGGCGATGCGCGAAATCGCTTGCGAACATGCGCGCGGGCCAACCTTTCATCTTTCCGACAACGATCGTGCCGCATTGACGGCGCAGCTTGCGCGAGATAAAGAAGATTCGCGGCTGGCGGGCCTGCAGGTGGTGGGTTGGTTCTTATCGCACACGCGTAGCGACGTCATCTTGCAGCAATCCGACCTGGATACTTACAACACGTTTTTTCGGGAGTCGTGGCAAGTGACGATGGTGGTGCATCCAGGGCGCACAGGTATTATGCGCGCGGGATTTTTCGTGCGCGAGCCGAATGGTAGCATCAAGGGCGAGCGCAGTTATCAGGAATTTAACTTCCCAGATCGCATGGCGGGGGTGCTTGATCGTCCGCCACGGGAGCGCCGGCCGGCAGCGGAGGCGGTAGGAGACCGCGTTGCGACGGCGCGCTACGCGGCGCGGCCGGAAACCGTGGAGAGGGTCGAAACGCCGGAACGGGTGGAGCGCGTCGAGCAATATGACGCTCCTACGTTCGGGCAGCCGGTACGCGCCGTTCCCCAATATGCGCCCTATCCGAATACGCGGCGCAAAATTCCGTGGGCCATCATTGCGGTGGTGGCGGCGGCGCTGGTTCTGGCCGTGGTGGGGTTAAGATTCCTGGGTCCGCAGTTGCATGTGGAGCCGTTGTCGCTCGGCGTGATTGAGCGCAATGGACAACTGCAGATCAACTGGAACCATGCTTCGCAAAGCATCGTGGGCGCCACTGCGGGAACTTTGGACATCGTCGACGGCGGCGAAAAGCGCAGTATCCCGCTGAACCGCACGGAACTGGCGCAGGGAAGTTTCACCTACATACGCAGAAGCGGAGACGTGGAAGTTCGCCTGGCGGTGACGACTTCAGGCGGCGGCCGATTGGAAGAGGCCTCACGATTTCTGGGCACTCCTCCCGAGGGCGCCGATACCAGCGCGATGGACGCCATCAAGGCGGAGCGGGATGCGTTGCAGGCCGAGGTCACGCGCTTGCGGGCGCAGAGCGGTCAGCAGGCGGCACGCATTCAACAGCTGGAGCGGACGCTGGTGATTTTGCAGAGCCGGCTGGGCATCACCGCAGGGCGCTAAAAGGCGAGACGCGCCGCGCGGCGAGGGGCAGTGGATGGGAACGAGCGTTCCAGATCATGCTCGGCCACGCTCAGCGTGATGCGCGTTACGGGGCCGGCGGCGGTGACTTGGGCATTCTGCAACGCGGCGGCCGGGGTTCCTTTCACCATTCCGGCGGCTAGCCGCAAGACCGCGGCCAAACCCTGGGCTTCGGTGTCGGAATGCGTTAACGCTTCGGCGAACAGGGTCACGCCTACATTATCGAAATGCAAGCCGGCCCAGGTCTCGATCACGCTTTGCAGGAGCGTCGCCGGGTTGAAGATGCCGCCGTTTGCGGTGGGCGGAATCATGTCGACCAGCGGGGTGACGGTGGCGAACCAGGCGTCGGCGGCGGTGCTGGCGTCTTTCGCCTTCTGCAACAGAGGACCGGCGAAAACGGCGCCGGCCACGCGGCGGTCGATAACGTCGCGCAGGGCTGACTCGGCTCCGATCACTAGCGTCGTGGGATCAAGGAACGCGAAGACCTTGGCGTTACGCTCGGGTGGCGTGATCACCGACACGCCGTGGTAATCGTAAACGGTCGCCCCGGTTACCGATGCCAGGGCGATGAACTTGTCGGAGGGGAACGTACCGCGCGCGAGAATCAAGGCGTCGCTGCCGTCGCTGGCATTGCTCGCGACTACAACCTCTTGAAGATCGCGCTGCACTTCGAAGCCGGTGGCGGCGGCAAAGCGGGTCACGGCGTTCGCAGGCAGGTGGGAGAGCGCGAATTGTCCAAAAGGCGAGGCGAGAGTGGCTTGGACTTGGATTCCGTAGAGGACTTTGGCTTCGGGTGGGGCCAGGTTTAGAAGCGCGGGGTCGACGGCAGCGTGGGCGGTGTTCGAAAGCAGGAATGCTAGGGCCGGAAGGAAAGATAGGCGGATCATCGGGCCTCCTATATCATTCTACGGGTACAGAGGCGGGAGGGTTCCCGGAAAAAGCATCGCCAACGTGGGCGTTGGCTGCGGGCCGGAGGCCCGCCCTACTTGGTGTAAACTATAGTTAACTGTCGCGATGAAAGCGGAGCTATCAACGGCTGGGGCGTCGCTGCCGGAGGTTCACGGTAGCGTCTCTACTACGCATCTCACGGTGTTTCGGCGAATGCTGGCATTCGCGGGGCCGGCTTACCTGGTGAGCGTCGGCTACATGGATCCGGGGAACTGGGCTACGGATCTGGAGGGTGGCGCGCGGTTCGGGTACCGGCTGTTGTGGGTGCTGGTGGTCTCGAATCTGATGGCGATTCTGTTGCAGACGTTGGCGGCACGGCTGGGGATCGTGGCGGGGCGGGATTTGGCGCAGGCTTGCCGGGAATCTTATTCGCGGCGGGTGTGCAATGCGCTGTGGGTGCTGTGCGAAATCGCGATCTCGGCTTGCGATCTGGCGGAGGTCTTGGGCGCGGCGATTGCCCTGCGGCTTTTATTCGGGCTGCCGCTACTGGCGGGTGTGCTGGTCACGGCGCTAGACACTCTGTTGGTATTGTGGCTGTCACGTTACGGGATCCGGCTGATTGAGGCGGTGATCCTGAGTTTGATTGCGATCGTCACCGGGTGTTTCCTAGTGGAACTGTTTTGGGCCCGGCCGGTGTGGCATGAGATGGTGGCGGGGATTTTGCCGCGGCTGAACAATGACAGTTTGTATGTCGCGATCGGCATCCTGGGAGCCACCGTAATGCCGCATAATTTGTATCTGCATTCGGCGCTGGTGCAGACGCGGCGCTTGGGAAAAACGGTGGCGGAGAGGCGTGAGGCTTGCCGCTTCAATTTATTGGACTCGGTACTGGCGCTAAACGGTGCGCTGATTGTGAACGCGGCGATTCTGGTCCTGGCGGCAGCGGTTTTTTTCAAACACGGGATTCTGGTAACGCAGATCGAGCAGGCGCAATTGCTGCTGACTCCGCTGTTGGGAATGGGGCTGGCCGGCAGTTTGTTCGCGGTGGCGCTGCTGGCGAGCGGGCAATCGTCGACGCTCACCGGAACTTATGCGGGGCAGATCGTCATGGAAGGCTTCCTCAGTCTGCGTCTGCGGCCGTGGCTGCGCCGGTTAGTCACGCGGGCGATCGCCATCATCCCCGCCGTGCTGACCATTTACTATTTAGGCGACAACGGCACTTACAAGCTTTTGATCCTGAGCCAGGTGATTCTGAGCATGCAGTTACCGTTCGCGGTGATCCCGCTGATTCGGTTTACCAACGACTCGCGGCGCATGGGCGAGTTTGCCAACCGCGCCTGGGTAAGGGTGCTGGCGTGGGGGGCGGCAGCGCTGATCATTGCGTTGAATTTGTGGCTGGTGGCGACGACGATCGGGCCGTGGATGATGGAAAGCTCCTGGCACGCACTGCTGGCAGGGCTGCCGATTGCGGCGGTGCTGGCGCTGCTGGCTCGCGTGACGTTCGTGGGGACAGCGCTGCCTGCTCCAAAGGCAGTCAGCACGGGGGCAGCGGTGGCAGCGGACTTGCCGGTACCGCATTATCGCAACATTTTGGTCCCGCTGGATCACTCCTCGCACGATCGCGCGGCCATTGCGCATGCGGTGGCCCTGGCACGTTCCCACGGGGCCACGCTGCATTTGCTGCACGTCGAAGAGGGTGTCACCAGCCAGTTATTTGGTTCGCTCTCGTCGACGGAAGAAATTATCTCGGGCGAGGAATATTTCGGCGCGATCGTGCAGTCTCTGGCGGATTCCGGGATTGCCGCGGAGTTGACGATTCAACACGGGCTCACGCCGACCGACGCCATTGTGCGCAAGGCCCGCGAGATCCACCCGGATTTAATCGTGATGGGAGCACACGGGCATCGCGGCGTGAAGGACTTGATCTTCGGCAACACCATTAACGCGGTGCGCCACCAGGTGGATGCACCGGTCTTGGTGGTGGGCGGTTTCAAGACTCCAGTTCGATGACTCCTTCGGAATACATGACAGCGCGGCCGGCGATGGAGACACGGTCGCCGCGGTCGACGGCACCACAGTTCTCCGCCGCGGCGCGAACGCTGGCGCGCGAACAGTTCGGTTTTGCCGAGGCGCGCGGACCAATAAGGAATCAATGTGCAGTGCGCTGAACCAGTCACCGGGTCTTCGTTGATGCCTTTGGCGGGGGCGAAGAAGCGCGACACGAAGTCGCAATCCTTACCGGGGGCGGTGACGATTACGGCGAAGCTCTCGAGCGCGGCGACTTTCGCAAAGTCGGGCTTCAGCGCGAGGACTTCGTCTTCGCTACCGAACACGCACAGAAGATCGCGGGCCTTCAGGACCTGGTGCGGCTTGGCGCCCAACGCCTCCACCAGACCGGCGGGACTTTCGATTGGCTGCGGCGGGCGCGCCGGGAAGTCCAGGGCGTAGAGCGGACTTCCCTGCTCTAACGTGCGGTCGACTCCGAGCTCACCGCTCTTGGATTGAAAAGTCACGCGGGTTCCACTGTTTTCGCCGCGCACGTCGAAGATTACATGCGCGGAGGCGACGGTGGCGTGGCCGCACAGGTCCACTTCGACTTCGGGCGTGAACCAGCGCAGCTCATAGTGCGTTCCGCGCGCAATATAGAAGGCGGTTTCGGAAAGATTATGCTCGGCTGCGATCGCCTGCAAGGTGGCATCCGAGAGCCATGCTTCGAGCGGACAAACCGCGGCGGGATTGCCGGCGAACGGACGGTCGGCAAAGGCGTCGACGTGGTAGAACGGAATCCTCATTCCTCCACTTTAGCGATTTTGCGCTTCAGGCGGCGTCGAACAGGCATTGCTGCTCAAAGTGGCGCGGGCCAAAGCGTTCGAGTTCCATGGGGAAGCGGCGGCGCAATTCCTTGGGCGCGGCGGCGGGGTGGCCGTTGAGGATGGATTCGAGTTGCAGCGCGTTCACCACGCTCTTACCGGCGGCATCGTTATTGAACACCACGAAGGTGGCTTCGGCGTAGCGGTTGATGCGTTCGATGCGCTTCGACCACTCCTCCAGTTCGGTTTCCGAATAGAGGTAATCGTGCTGGCGCAGGCGCGCGGGGGATTGGCGGTCGAAAGCACCCAGGGAATTTTTCGGATTGCGGCCATGCAAACGCACGTAGCCGATGCCGCTGGTGAGATATGCCGTAGCCGGCATGGCGCTGGTGTACGCAGGCTGATCGATGTTGCAGAAGCCGACGTGGTAATCGAGGAAAGTGCCGATCGCTTCCTCGGCCAGCCAACTGCTGTGGCGCATTTCGGCGACCAGCGGGAACTCGTGAAACGCGCGGCGCAGGCGGATCAGGAACTCGCGGTTTTCGGGCGTGAAGCGGAACGCCCACGGAAATTGCATAAGGACGGCGCCGAGCTTGCGCGCGCGGTGGAGCGGCCACAGCCCTTCTTTGAACTGCGCGATTTCCGCGTCCTCTAGAATGCGGCCGTGCGTGAAGCGCTGATGCAGCTTAGCGGTGAATTGGAAGTGCGGATTCGCTTCCACCTTCTTCATCCACAATTTCACGACTTCGGGCTTGAGGGGCTGATAAAAAGAACTGTTGATTTCGACCGTGTTGAGCCGGCGGGCCAAGAACTCCAGGGAATGAAACCCTGGAGGGTGGGTCTTGGGATAGACCACACCGTTCCAGTGTTGATAGGACCAGCCGGCGGTACCGACGCGAGGGGAGGATGACATGGGAGAATCTCCGTTTTCGCTATTTCTTCGCTGATCAATACTAGCGAATAAATGGCGAAGATGTCAAGAGCAGAAATTTTCTCTTGACGTGACTAAAAAGTCACGTTATATTTAACTCACGTAAGGAGACAACCCATGAAATTCGAAGAAATGACTCTCGATGTCGCCCAACAGATCGAAGTAAAAGCCGATATCGGCGACGTCTTTAAATCCGTCCTGCACCGCTTCGGCGAGGGCAGCACCAATCCCAACGGCGAAACTATGAACATGATTCTGGAGCAATGGCCGGGTGGCCGCTGGTTTCGTGACCGGGGCAACGGCGTCGGCCATCTGTGGGGGCACGTGCAAGTCATCAAGCCGCCCGTGTTGCTGGAACTGAGCGGACCCATGTTCATGTCCTATCCCGCGCTCAACCACGTGGAAATCAAACTGGACCAAGTTGCAGGTGGCACGAAGGTCACCCTGCGCCACCGCTCGATCGGTCTGCTCGAGGAAGTGCATCGCCAGGGCCTCTCTAAGGGCTGGATGCATTATCTCGACAACATCAGCAAGGATGTCTCGTAGGCTTCGGCCTATGCTAGAAAGCGATGGCTAACGACCTCGACCCGGTCTGGAAGGCGCTCTCCGATCCCACGCGGCGGGCGATTCTAGACCTGCTGCGCGGGGGTCCGCGGAAAACCACCGAGATTGTCGAGGCCTTTCCGCATTTGACGCGTTTCGGCGTGATGAAGCACATGGATGTGCTGCGCGACGCCGGTTTAATTCTTACCCGCGAAGAAGGAAGACAGCGGGTGAACTCCCTGAACGCGGTCCCCATCCGCCAGATTTACGAGCGCTGGGTGAGCCGCTATCAGGAATACTGGGCGGACAGTCTGCTCCGCCTCAAAGACGACCTTCAGGCGGGCGGCGTTTCGCCGCGCCACCCGCCCGATCCCGACGAAGACCAGTAAGCCACGGTTCTACCGCGGCACAAATCAGAGCAAGCATAAATCAACAACAGGAGAAGTGTATGTATACAAAAGACGCAATTCGTTACGCGCTCCATCTGGCCGATCAAGCCACGATGCGATCGCTGTCCACCATCGAAGACGCCCCACTGACATTCCCGACGGAGAATGGCGGATGCCATCCTCTGTGGGTTATGGGACACCTGGCTTTCATCGAAGGACTCACGCACGAGATGCTGGGTGGCGGCGGCAATCCGGTGGCGCACTGGTCCGAAATTTTCGGACCGGACACGGTCCCCACCGCTGACGCGGCGCAGTACCCGTCGTTCGCGCAAGTTCGCAACCGGTATGTGGAGCTCAGAGATCGCAATCTGCAGCTTTTCGAAGCGATGACCGAGGCGGATCTGGACAAGCCAACGCCGTTTCAGCCCAAAGGCCTAGAGGAGCACTTCGCGACCTTCGGCAAGGCTCTGTTGACGATTGCGATCCATCAGATGGCGCATCGTGGGCAGATCACAGACGCGATCCGGACGGCGGGGCGGGCTAAGCCGGTCCTAGCGAGGACAGCCGCTTAGCGTTTGCCGCAAAGCTCAAGAAGAGGGATGGGCGGGTACCGTCCATCCCTCTTTTCCGCTCGACTGGTTGCCCTCTCTAGGGAATGTACGTGGAAAACGTATAGTCCTGGCCTTTTTGCGGTGTATGGCAGACAAAGCAAGCTTGGGTGGCGGCGGCGGCGGTCGGGACGAGTGGTTTCGAAGGATCGCCCCCGGCCCACACTTGAAATCCCCATCCGCCGTTCGTCCCGTACTTCTTCGCATCTTTCACCATCACCGTTACGGCCTTCTTGGCGCCTTCAACATAGGAGCCGTCCTTTATCGAGAACTCGTGAACGGCGTCCGCGAAAATGGTTCCGTCAGGGTAAGGAAACGGGCCGCCCTTTTTCAGAGTAGGCAGCCCCTTCGCGTTCACGTAGATATGGTGCAAGCCCCCGATTTGCCCGAAAATTGGGCTGTCCTTGGTCACGATCATCGTGTTCACCAGGAACCAATCGCGGAAACTATTTGGGAACGGAACCTGATCGTCGGCGGAAACAATCGAAAGGGCGGCCAGCGATATCAAGATTCCGAGTCCTGATCCGACCACCAGTTTGCGCAACATCCTTTTGAGTTTCGTCATAGTGGCTCCTTTTCTCAATGCCTCACGTCGGCGGCCCTAAAACGATTTAGCTGCATTACAGGGTCGCCCAGGGCTCCTAACACTCCTAATACTAAAACAATCAGCACCTAGGCCATCTCGCTGTGTGCAGGGTGAAGACCACTATTACTTCGCCAGCGCGGGCAGCGTCGTGAAAGTATGGGCAAGCGGGATGCGAATACCCAGCGCACCGATCTGTCCGCCGACTGGCGTGCCAAATTCGATGGTGCCGCGGATATTGGCGGTCTGTGGATACTTGTCGGTGACTAATGTAAAGGCAACGTGCGCATTAGGAGGCAGGGTGATGGTATCGGTAGCGATCTGCGCGCCGCTATCGTTGCGAACCACCACCGGCACAACCGTGGTCTGCAGGGAAATACTATTGACCGCGATACCGGTGGCGGTGCCGGCGGTGTTATCGAACGCCACCAGGAAGCTGTTCGCGGTGCGGCTTTCGAGGGGCACCACCGCCTCCTGGCCATTGGGATTGTAGCGGAAGATCACGAATCCGCCAACATCGCCGGTGGTGGTGACCTGGGCGGAACCGACGGTCGGTGTGGGGTCCGCAAGGGGCGCGGCGCTTTGGATCACCAGGGTCGCTCCGGGATTGAGCGTTTGCATGACCGATGAAACCAGCGTGACAGTTCCGCCAGGAATCTGCGGGAACGAAACCGGTATAGTGAGCGGCCCGCCCGTGAGATCGGCGAAAAATTTGAGGGTGACGGGCGCCAAAGTGGTGCCGGTATTCACCAGCACGAAGGTGGTCTGCCAGCCGTTGCCGGTGGCGATGTGCGCGATGCTTCCGCCGGCGGTGCCCACGTTGGCGAGCGCCGGAATAGTGGTCAATGCATTATTGGGCGGAGTGAAACGAATGCCCAGCACGCTAATCTGGCCGCCCGGCGGCGTATCGAACTCAATGGTGCCGCGTTTTCCGGCCGTCACCGGGTATTGCGTCGAAAGCACGAAAGAGCTGTGCCCGTTGGCCGGCACGGCGAGCGCAGCGGTGGTGAGTTGGGCGCCAGTGTCGTCGCGGATGATCACGCCCACGTTGCCGGCCGAGGTAGAAACGTTGTCGACCGCCGCGCCCAGCACCACGCCGTTGGTGTTGTCGAAAGCCAGCAGGTAGGAACCGGCGTTGCGGGTCTCCATGGGCACCACGGCTTCCTGCGCGGTTGGAATCTGGTGGAAGATGGCGAAACCGTCTACCAGCCCGGCGGCCGCGAGCTGGGCCGAACCGACCAGGACCGGCGGGGTTTGCGGCCCCCCGGTTTGGACGATCAACGACGCGTTGGCGGCCATACTTTGGCTGACAGACACGGTTGGGGCCGTCACTGCGGTGGTGGACACCTGCGGAAAAATCAAGGGCAGCGCTAGCGGGCCGTCGCCAGTAGGATCGGAAGCGTCGCCGAAAAAGCTCAGCATCGCTTGCGAAGGGGCGACACCTTTGTTCACCAGTGTGAAGGTGCTGGTCCAGTTCTCTTCCGCCGCGAGGTGCCCCATGGAGCCGACCAGCACGGGTGTTGGCGGCAGGAGAGGAAACGGAGCGAAGGCGACGAAGGTCGGAGTCGCGTCGGTCGAAACCAAAGTTTGAGCGCCGCTGGTGGTGCTGATGGTTCCAAACCCCTTGCCAGAAAAATTCGCCCACAGCGTGCCGCCCGTCAGGACGAGCGCTGTCGGGCTGCCGGGGGTCGAGGGGAGGACACACGTCGAGGCTGACCCAATGGTGGTGGCTGCTCCGGTTGAGGGATTGATGCTGTAAAGCGTATCGGTACAGTTGATTTGAACCTCCCAATACAGCTGGCTTGCGTCATCGGACGCCGAGAGATATCCGGTGCCGCCTCCGGCGATCACTCCTGTCGATCCGATCATCAGCACGTCGCCGGTGGCCGGATCGACGGAATAAAGTGTGTCGGGGATTCCGGGGGCGGCCCCGATGACAAATAAACCAGCGGTAGTAGAGCCGAAGCCATTCTGCGCACCGAAGTTATTGTTATTTTGATGGAACGTGTGTGGGGCGACGACGGTGGCGGCGGTGACAGGGTCGATCTGGAACAGACAGTCGCACCCGAGGCTGCTTCCGTAGAGGACGCCGCCATACTCGCCGAGTCCGGCCACGGCCACGGGAGTGCTGGACAATTGCGTAAAGACGCCGGAATTGAGGTCGAGCGTGCCTACCGCTCCGCCGGATCCGATGACGTAGATCACGGTGTCCGCACCGAAAGCGTCCTGCGTCAGAGTCGCTCCCGCCAGGCAGACTACGCTGGAGAAAAATATCGTTTTGATTAACTTGGATTCCATTCAGTCTCCTCCGCTACGAGGAAGTGTATTTCGGACGGCCGCTTTTCCTCAGCCGATGTATGTTTTCTAGTGTAGTAGTTGTCGCGGCAGGAATGAACGGGTGGAATTAGCGAGCAAGGCTGCTAACCGCTTTTGTGGTGGACCTGAAGGGATTCGAACCCTTGAACTCTTCCATGCCATTTAAGAAATATCAATCACTTGCAGGCATTCCGACCACAAATATTGAAGACTTAGCAGATTGCGATTTGGACGCCATTGGACATTATCGGAAAGGATCGTTGCTTTAAAAGAGACACGGAGGATCGCGAGATCCTATTGCGGGGCCGACGGTGCGCCTGCTTACGAGCCGTCATCATGCGCGGTCGGGAGGTACCGCGTCCACTTTTCGGGGCCCCACGCTCCAGCGTTCCGCGTTTCGTAGCGCCAACAGGATCGGGATCAGAAGAGCGATAACCACGGGAGAAAATGGCAGTCCACCGTAGCGGTGAAGGTTGCCGGTAAAGAAGTCGGGGCTGACATTTACACCGAGCCATGCGATCGTCGCGATCCGTACGGCGTTCTTAAAAACTACCACCGGTATGGTTAGCAATGCGAAGCTTACCCGGGTCCAGCCACGCCGCAAAAACATGTGACTCGCCAGGATTCCACATAGAAAAACCGAAAAGGTTGAACGGATGCCGCTACATTGTTCGCTAATCTCAATATCAACACTGGACAGCGAAAACCGAAAGCCGTCTCTCGCAAAGGGCAGACCCACGATTTTGAAGAGAACTGCGGTAATCCCGGCAGACAATGTTTGTACGGCCACGACCGCCTTTTGCATGACATTTGCTGGGATCGGAATGAATAGGAGGAGAAACACCAGCGGAAAGATGGACGCGTTGAGTGCTTCGGTGCCGAAGCACAAAACGACGATCGCCGTCCATATAAGGATCACGGCGAGAATCGTCACCGATAGGGTCTCGCTCTTATCAAGCCCCGACTGTTTCCCTGCAATGAGTGCGATCGAAGCGCCCGATAGGAGCAGTGGAATTCCGTATCGTGGGCAATATCGAGCGTTGCCAACGATTCGCTCTCGCCTTATCCAGATCAGGAATCCGCTGATGAAGGGCACGAGAAGAATGTAAGAATAGCGTTCATCATGCAACGCGAGCTCTATAAGGTTGGCCAGCGGGGCTCGAAATACACCTAGGGATAAAATCCACAGGACCCCAAAATACGAATATCCGAAAAGAAGGGGCGTGGAGCGGAGTCGATAGATGTCTGACTTCGTACATCCTCCTACGAACGGCTTACCCTCATCCAAATATGGCTGCAATCAGAAGAGCCTCAGGTCGTGTACCGCCATTGAACGCTGATGCGAGACTTGGCTGAGTCTACCGCTTCCAGCGACGCCAAGCGACGAAGCTAAGCCCTGCCATGCCAACCGCAAGCTCCGGAATAGCACTGGGCTCAGGCATGCCACGCAGTTTATGTTGCGATTCCGCTAGTAGGATCCGAGGTGCACCAAAACTGAACGAAAGCGCCAACAAACATGCGATATTTTTCATAGATGTTTCCTCATGCGCGATCTTCCCAATAGGGGGCGCGGCAATCAAGAGGCCCGAAGAACTGTAGGTACCAGTACCAACCCTTACGACGTGGAAGTCTTGCGCAACAGTAGAACAATTGCATCGGTTCGATCAGATGGATTGCGACGACACTGCGGCCACGATCGTGCCGGCAGATATCGGCACGACGAGTGATTTGGCTAAGAAGTCGCCCGATAAGTCACATTGACGGCACTTCCTCGCGAGAGTTATGGCTACCGAACTCTTGACGCACCAGATCACGGAGCTCACGCGGGTTTCCGGCGCGTAGTACTCGTGCTCCGGAGAATAGGTGGAACCAACGGGCGTAGGCGTCGCAGTTAACCTCCCATCCCTGGCGCGCATAGACGATGTTGGTGCCCCCAAAGTAGCTTGCGAGATATGACGAGCCGCCGAGCACGGAAATGAAGCGCTCGCTATTCGCGAATAGGCGCATCTGCAATTCGTTGAAAGTTAGCTCAGGATGAATCACATGAAGCTGCTGTATGGTGAGGACTTCTGGGAAATGCGACTCGATCGCCTGGAAGTCCCCGAAGTCTTGGATAGGTTGATGATCATTCACGATGTCGCTTGCCTGCGGACGCACGTACACGACCTGGAAATGGGGTGTGAGAATTTGCAACAACGGCAGCAGATCGGCTACGGAGATAAAATTTACGGCCCTATGAAAACGAGCGGACGGCTCCGGTGTGAACTTGTTACAGACGATACACAGTTCCTTGGACCATTTAAAGGTGGTGTTGCGATAGATCGACTTGTAGGGCGGTGGGACCCACTTCGTTATGTCCAGCTGAGTTGGGAAGGCGTGAACGTCGAATCGCGCAGCGGACGTGGCGCCATTCGGATACTCGGTCACGGGAATATAGGAGCGGCGAGAAGAAACCTCTTGATGGTCAGGCGAGAAGTAGTAGAGACATTTCGTATCGGCACTGGATTGCGTGATGCGGAGCCGGCTCGTGCGATGCAGCCAGTAAGCGTAGGGTACGACTGCCAGCAGCTCGAATGCGAATTCACCAAAGTAGCGAGTGCTATCAGACAGGAATTCACGGTGCGCAATGTTGAAGAGTTGGCCCAGAAATGGGACCAGTGCGAAGCCGCGTGTCGCGAAGCAATCAATACGGTCGAACTGGCCGGACCGAAGCAGTCGCAAAATTTCGGGTGTAGCCGCCAGAGCCGCGGCTGGGGCGCCGCGCGTAGACAGGGCACTCCTGATTAGGGAGACTTTGTCGTGGGCGGACAATTGCCGATTAACGAGAATACTCGCTAGTGCTATTAGGCAGCGTCCAGGGAGGGCTGCACTTCTCGCCGCTTCGTGCCAAGTTCGCGACATCCGGGATTCTGGCTCGGATGAGATCCGGTCACCCCCGCGCAAGCGGACTACGTGGACTTCGTCCTCTGCGAGTTGATCTGTATCGCAATTTCTCGAAGGGTTCGAGAAACGCTCGATGATGGCGACGCGCACGATTCAGGCTTTCTCCCGGCGAGTTTCGGATTGGCCCAGCACGCTCGAGAGATAGCATTTCGCAACGATTCGCGCGAACAGCCAGCGGGCACGGGTTCGGATGGACTCCCAGAGCAGGGCGAGGCGCATCTTTGAAGTGCCCGGGCGCGCTTTCGGCGCGAACAAACCTCTCACGGACAGCGGATTTGTATACAGTTGAACCGGGCCTCTCCGCGTCCGCCGGATCGCATGGCTCGGACGAGGTAAGGGGCTGCGAACGCGGTCGCAAACGCGTTCGAAGTAGCCGATCAGCGGGTCCACTGTCGCATCGAAACTGAACCGTTCGCGGCAGCTTCGCGCTTTCTCGTTCATCAACGCGAGTTTGTCCAGGCATCGCAGGTCGGTTGCCAAGCGAGCATAATCCGGAGGAGCGAAGTCGACCGCAACTCCGTTCTCGCCCAATGAATCGTAACGGTCGAAGCCGGGAAGTTTTTCCGCGATCACGGGTAAGCCGGCCAGCAAATACGTACCTAATCGATTGGGAATTGCGGCCTGATCTTCCAGCAAGGGCCACGGGAGCGGCCGCCCCACATACGACCAACCGGCATCGTAGCGTGAAAACTCTTCCACCCAGCGGTTCTTCACTTCACGGATCGCGGCCAGGGTCGCATCGGAGGCTTGGATCGAAGGATGAATGTGAACATAAGTGTCGATCAGGTTCCGGACCCGCGCGAAGCTCGCCGGCGACAGTCCGCGTGCGATCAGAGTGGCGAGGTCGTCATAGCTGTTCCCGTAAACGTGAACGTGAATGCCTTGACGCGCGGCGCGCTCGAAGTTGATCCCCAAGGGCCGACCGATGCACACGGTATGGATCTCACGATCGCCGTCGGAAAGCTTAGGTGCGAAGCGGTTGTTCATAAACTCTCGGAGTGGCAGGTCGCTATCCATATAAGCGACTTCCTGATGCTCCAGCCCAAGGTCAAGGCCGCAGCCACCGTCTCGCCGGGGCGCGGTCCAATAACGGTGCTTATGCTTGTTGCAGAAGATTTGTCCATCGAGCGCCCGCACCACATCCAAGTCAAGGCTGTGAATGTCGAAACCCCAATGCCTGACGATCGGCGCGCGAAACGCGCCTCTGCGTTTTTCTTCTAGTAGCTTTCTTAGTTGAGTCCAGGCGTCTTCAATGCCCCGGCCGGCTTCGCGCGCCCACAGCCTCTGGTCATACATTTGGAACAGACTATAGACGATGTCAATGTCGCCGCTGCGCAGTAGATCCAGTGCATTCTCGAGGTCGAGCTCGGTGATCGCGCCCCGAGCGAACGCGTAAGGGCCTTGCTCCCATGCCATTGTCCGCGACCACAAACCGAATAACCGATGTCCTTTTTCTGCGAGTATGATCATCCGTTCGGGGTTCCACGAAAGCGCCCCCGTTAGTAGAATGTTCATGTGACCACCACTATAACTGGCGGGGCCTGGGTCTTCCAGCTTCTTCGAGGAGCGTATTGGCGATGCGCGTGATCGTGATCGGCGCGGGATTCGCGGGAGCTTGCGCGGCGTTTCTCTTTCGCGAACGATACGGTGCGTCTGTCACGGTGCTCGAAAAGGACATGCAGGCTGGCGGGATGCTGCGCACCCTGTATACCGAGGACGGCCTTCCCTATGAGTATGGGCCGCGGGTGCTGAGCGTCTTTCGCGGGACGCCGAGCGGCCTCGCCTTCGTTCGCCGTTTTCTCGATCTCGAGGAGCGCGACATTTATCAAGGCACGCAACTGCGGCCCAGCTATCCCGTGATTCCCTTCCCAGTTGATCGCCAGAGTCTGATGCAGATCCCGGACGGCGAAGCCATTCGCAGCGAGATGGCGCAGTTCGAAAATACTCCGCCAGACGAATCGAGCCTGCGCTCGTACCTTGAGACAAGCGTGGGCCCCACCCTTACACGACTCGCTTTTGATGGATTCAACCGGAAGTTCTGGGGCCGCGATATTGATCAGTTGCCGGCCAGTTGGGGCAAGCTGCGGCGGCTGGAGCGCATCGCGGAAACCGGCTCATACAGGCTGCCCAGCATCGCGCCGCACTACTATCCCAAGGGAGGTTTCAATGGCCTCTTCGATCAATTGCTGGAGGGCGTGCCCATCCGTTACGGCGCCACGGTCGGCGCCGTCATAGCATCCCCAAGCGGCCCTATGGTGCATCATGACGGCAATTTCCTGCCGGCGGATTTAGTGCTCTCGACCGCGCCGATCGACGAACTCCTGGGCTACGGCTTCGGAGCCCTCGAATGGAAGGGCTATCGCGTGGAGACCAGCGTCGAAACGAAGATTACTCTCGCTACCGCGCCGGATGGTATTCCTTTTTCTTGGATTTATACGCCGTGGCTCGAGACGCCGGTGTGCCGGACCACCGATTTCGGGGTGATCCATCAGGGACGCGAACGACGCG
The DNA here is from genome assembly GCA_963752205.1 of Bryobacterales bacterium. Classification (GTDB taxonomy): domain Bacteria; phylum Acidobacteriota; class Terriglobia; order Bryobacterales; family Bryobacteraceae; genus Palsa-187. The sequence goes on from CAVVZG010000200.1 coordinate 24,318, forward strand.
ATCCGGCGGTAGTGCTCCGGGAAATACCCGATCCAAAAGTGCGAATGTACCCAGTCTCTTGGGAGGAAGAGCGATTCTCCCAATACCTAGCGGCTTCGGCGGAGATCCCTGGATTGATTCCGCTGGGGCGCCTGGGTCTATATAAATATGTAACAACCGACAGTACCTTTGCGATGATCGAGCGGCTTTTTGAAGTATTGCCAGACTACCAGAAAGCCAATGCGGAGGAGCGATTCATACTGTTAAAGCAGGTTCGCGGCGACTGGGCCAACTGAGCGGGGAACGGGCTCTCTCCTTGCCACACCAACGAATTCTGTGCTGGGGAATAATTTCGGTCGAAACCCTGTTCCCTACAGGCATTCGTCGAGGGCCAGCAGTAACGTGCGGATGTCAACTGAGCATCTGCGGTATTCGGGGGCCGTCCAGTCTGATGCAATCCGGAGCACAGCAAACGACAACCGGCCCTTCCTCCCGAGTTGGTGGAGGGCACCCGCAACCGGGATAGGGCAGTTCTGAGAACATGCTTCGCACGGCCAAGAAAACCTGTTGAACGCCACTCTACTTCAATTCAGCCATAAACCCGGGCACACTCCATTGCTGCGCCAAGCTCTTGGGAGCCCATTGATACTTAGTCTCCATGAATTTCGCCACTTCGGCTTGGCTCTTGCCGCCCTTCACCATGCCGCTCACTTCCTTGCGCATTGTGAAAACCTTATCGCGATAGGTTTGCAGCCCTGCCTTATTGGTGAGGTCGCCGTGGCCGGGGATCACGGTATCAAACTCCCATTCTTTCATCGCCCTGTCTAAGGTCTTGGTCCATTCCACAATGCTTCCGCCGCCTGCGTAATCGATTAAAGGACCGTCGTTCGCCATCAGATCGCCGGTGTGGATCACCTTAAGATCAGGAAAGTAAACCATGGCGTCGCCGTTAGTATGGCCGCGCCCAAAAAACTTCGCCCGTGCTTCTTTGCCGCCCAAGAATACCGATTCTTCGTCCGTAAATACGAGATTGGCCGGCGTCAGGGGAGGGGCACCCGGTTGCTTATGCTGCAAGATGTTGCTGCGCGCTTGAGCCGTCGAAATGATATTTACGCCCAGAGGAAACATCCTTCCGTTGCCACCTGAGTGATCTGCGTGATGATGCGTGTTCAAAACATACTTGATGGGCTGCGACGTGAGCTTCTTCACAGCGTTCACGATATTATCGTGATCGAATTCAAAGCGATCGTCAACAAGAATGACACCCTCGCCGGTAATATAAACTGCGACGTTGCCGGCGTCCTTTTCAGAGCCGTCGCCAGCAAGCAGGTAAAGGTCTTTTTTTATTTGCTGCACCGTCAATTTCTGTGGTTGATCTTGTGTATAAGCAATCCATCCGAGACCGAAGAAGAGAAGCGAGGCGCTAAGATAAGCACGGGTTTTGCTGGTGAGATTGAAACTCGTGTGGCGCTTCTCATGCGCCACAACAATCCGCATTTTCATAAATAGTTTTCCTTCAGTTATGCCATGTGAAGGCCGACCGATAAACCTGGAGAGCGCGAGTGAGACAGTTGCTTCCGAAAGGAAGCGGCTCGCACACTGAGCGAGTAGCGGTGGAAGACCGCAAAACTTCGGAGAGAAGGAACTCAACAGCGAGGTTGAGATATTCACGAGGCTAACACAGACTCTTCGGGAAACTTCGAGTCTCCGCTAGCTTAGGGTACTTGGAGGCCTCGATGATCATCGTTATCGGAAGCCTGCGGCTTGAGGAAATCTAGCAGTTGTCCGGTTTGCGCGTTACATCTTTAAGTCGATCGCTTTCGCATACGCCCTCACTCAGGGCCTAACTTCCCCCGGATGGTAGCGTTGGTCGCGCGGCAAGCGAAACCGCGTGATCCTCAAGATCCGCGGGCGACACCACGAAGACGCCTGACTCGACATGCCGTGGTGGTTCGTGCGCCAGACTCACAGTCTGGGGATCACGACCAGCCGCGGCCAAGATCGCGACGGCGGCCGCCATTGGGCTCACACGCTTGGGCTGCGTTAGTGCCGCTCGTTGGTGGTTAGATGCTGCTGTTCCATTTCGTAACACGGATAGTCTTCGGCGGCGTGCTGTCCGGGTTGACCCAGCATCATCGTGCGCGGCCGCGGAATCGCGGACGCCCTCGATTGCGACGCTTCCAACATTACGGGCCTGGTGGATAAGCTGGAAATCCGCGGGTTTATTCAACGCCAAGCGGACCCCGAAGACCGACGCGTAAAAATGATTGCGCTCACACAAGCGGGGGTCAAATTTCGCACAAGAGTGTTGGACCGGCTCTCGGAGCCGTCACCATCGGTGACATGTTTGTCCCTTACTGACAAGAAAACATTGCGCCGCATCGCGAGGCAGATGGTAGAAACAACGGAAGAGGGAAGGACGGAAGCGCTGATCGTGCCGCCGGTCCGTACGCGACTCTCCCAGGGACCACCCGCACCATCTCGGACTACAGAGAAAGTGGACGCGAGGAGACGTTTTACATGAGACGGACCGTTGATACTCATTATCGGTAGCCACTTCGTTCGCCTCGGCATACCCGCTTCAATTGCCCATGGTGGGCGTGAGCATAGAGATACTTTCGCCCCTTTAGTACCAACTCGGGAGTTCAGTCGTCAACAGTCGAGTGAAGTTGAAGGCTAGGAAATAAAATGTCGGGAATGTCAGGCCGATATGGGAGAAGAGAGCCGTGAGGAATACAGAAGCGATAATTCGACGCCTGCGAATTGGCAAGGCGTCGACGCTAAGCGACAGTCGGTTTGGACTCCAATTGGGCGCCACTGAAGACTTCTCGGGCTGGCCAGAGGAAGCTAAGTGTTTGAAACGTTTTGGTGGACCTGAAGGGATTCGAACCCTTGACCTCTTCCATGCCATGGAAGCGCGCTCCCAACTGCGCCACAGGCCCACGAGACAAGGTCTAGCGTCAATCTTAGCACACCGCGTATTTCTCTGATACGATTTGGACTATGCGAAATTTAGCAATCTTTTTGTTGTCGGGCGCGGTCTTCGCGCAGACGAATGCTCCGGCGCCGGTCGTGGGCATGCAGAATTTCATTCATAGCGTGGCGAACCTGGACAAGTCGGTCGCGTTCTATCGCGATGTTTTTGGATTAGAGATGAATGGGGAACTGCGGCCGCCTAATGGGAACCCAACCGTGTTGGGCCTGGTGAATGCGCCGGGCGCTAAGTTTCGCGCGGCGACTTTCAAGATTCCTGGCGCCGCATTTGGGTTGGAGTTGACGGAGTTCACTGGGATTGACCGCAAACCAGCGCAGCCGAATCACTGGGACCCGGGTGCCACGGACTTGGCGCTGCGGGTGCGCGATGTCGATGCCGCTTTCGCTGCGCTCCAGAAGGCCGGGGCCCCGATCATCAGCCTGCCGGGGGCGCCGGTTAAGATTGGTCCGCCGACGGGCAAGATTCGCTCGGTGTTCACGCGCGATCCGGATGGCTACGTTCTGGAAGTGATTCAGGCCGACCCCATAGCGGCGGATGCGCCGGCAGGAATGGTGATCACAGCGACCATGGGCTTGACGGTGGGCGACACCGAAAAGACTTTGGCATTCTATCGCGACATTCTCGGAATGGAAATCAAAGCCGGCACGGCATTCGGCGGCAACAAAGCGATTCTCGACATGGTGGGCGCCAGCAGCGGTCAGGTGAAGCAGAGCGCCGGTATGGTTCCGGGCAGCACCGCGCGGATTGAGTTTTACGAATTCAAGGACATCAGCCGCACGCCCTTCCGGCTGCGGATTCCAGACCCGGGGTCGCCGGCGCTCTCGCTGCGGGTGAGCGATGTGGAGGCTTTGCTGAAGCGCGTGAAGGCGGCCGGGATGAAGGTGATCAGTACGGGGGGCGAGCCGGTCAACTTGGGGATGTCGCGCAACGTGTTTGTCGAGGACCCCAACGGCGTCGCAGTGGAATTGATCCAGCGCGCGAACTAATGAAGCGGCTGCGGGGTGGGACGGACGCGGCCGGTGGTTCCTAGCTCGCGGAGTTGCGCCTGGGCGTTGCGAGCCAAGCTGTGCGTGGGGAAGCGCGCCAGGAAGTCTTTAAACTCGTTCGCGGCTTCGGGCCGGCGGCCGCCATGCAGCAAGGCATCGGCTTTGCCGTAGAGCGCGTCGGGGGTCTTGGGATTGTCGGGATAGCGCTCGAGCACTGCGTCGAAAGCCTGCACGGCGTCGTCATACATCTTGGCGCGGTTGTAGAGCTGCCCCACATAATACTGCGCGGACGCGGCATTTTCGGCGGTCGGGAAGTATTTCAGATAGTCGTTGAACTCATTCATGGCGAGTTCGTCTTTTCCGCTGGAATAATCGCGGAACGCGTTCAGCCATAGGCTCTCGGCGGACACGCCGGGAGGCGGAGCGACACCGTTCGACGCCGCTGGGGGAGCGCCCGGCACTCCGCTTGGAGGTGCAGCCGGCGGCTGGCTCAGCGTGCGCACGGCACTGGAGATATCCGACAGCTTGTTGTCGAGATTCGCCAGGCGGCTCGACAGCGCGGCCAGGTTCTCGCGCACGCCGCGCATTTCGTCAGCCGACTGGTCCACTTTCGTACCGAGCACGGCGATGGGCGCAGCCACTTTGGTCTGCTGATCATTCAGACGGTCAGTAAGCGTGCGTTGCAAAGCGGTCATCGAGGCCGCAGCCTGATTCGACTGATCGAGCGCCTGCTTGATCAGACTTTCAAGCGCCGCCATCTTTTGATCCTGGGAGGTTTGCAGTTGCTTGATTTGATCCTGGAGCTGCGCCACGTCGCGCTGAATGGAAAGAATATCCTCGCGTTTTTGCGCGAGCAAGCTCGGCGCTGAGACTAAGGTTAGCCAGCAGCCCAGCGCCGCTAGTCGGGAAATCTTCATGCACGAACTCCTTCAAAAAAGGGGACGACCGGCGGCCGCCCCCTGTTTCACTTACTGCGCGGGCGCCAGGTGCGCGCGGCGATTGCGCTGGTAACAGGCCTCGGTGGCATCGGTGCACACCGGGCGATCCTTACCATAGCTGATGGTGCGGACCTTATCGGCCGGAACTCCGAGCTGCACCAGGAAGTCTTTGGCAGCGGTGGCGCGGCGGTCGCCTAGACCGAGGTTGTATTCGGCGGAGCCGCGTTCATCGCAGTGCCCCTCCAGCACCACGCTAAACGATGGGTCAGCGGCGAAAGCACGCTTCAAGGCATCGGCGTCATGGGTGAGCACTTGCCGGGCATCATCGCGGATATCGCTCTTGTCGTAATCGAACAGAGCGTCCCCGGCGGTGGCGATATCGGAGTTGTAAATGTCGATACCGGTTACTCGCGGCGCGGCAGGCGGCGGAGGCGGAGGCGCGGGCGGCGCGGTCACTTCGACCGTCACCGAGCGCGTATCGTTGCCACCGGCCGAAGTCGCGGTCAATGTATATGTGGTGGTGTTGGTGGGGAACACCTGGCGCGTGCCGTTGGCGGCCACTGTCCCGATGCCGTTATCGATATTACTATCCGTCGCGTTCGCAACCGACCAAGTTAAAGTCGCCGACTGGCCGCGCTGGATGGAACGCGGTTCCGCGCCGAAATTGGTGATGCGCGCGGCGGGAGCCGCTGGCGGCGGTGGGGGCGGAAGGTCCACCTTGGCCTGCGGCGGTGGCGCCGGCGCCGGGACCTTCTTCGAGCACGCGGTCACCGTCATCATCAACACCACGGCGAACACCGCTGCACTCAGTGTTCTCTGATTCATTCGCATTGCTTTGACGTGCCTCCTTGACTTATTTGCGACGGACTAGTTCGTAAACGGAGCTCTCGTGAAAACATCTGGAAATTAGTTTACTCCGTTTGCCCACACCGGCTGGATGTTATTCCCCTGCGTGGTTAATTGCTGCACATTGCTGCCGTCGGACAGCATGGTGTAGATCTGGGTGGAGTTGCCGCGCTTCGAAGTGAACACCAGGTGCACGCCGTCGGGCGCCCACCAGGGGTTCTCGTTGCGGCCGCTGCCTTGGGTGAGCTGCACGGGCTTGCGGCTGGCCACGTCCATCACGAAGATATTGAAATTGCCGGGCTCGTAGCCGCGGGTCCAGGCAAAGGCGATTTGCTGGCCGCTGGGGCTCCAGGCGGGATTCGCGACGTCGCCCTCGCCGGTAGTGAACTGCTGCATGTCGGTGCCGTCGAGGTTCATATGCCACATCTGCTGGCGGCCGCCCCGGCCGGAGATAAACAGCATGTCGCTGCCGGTTTTGGGGTTCACCTTGGGCGAGACCTCGATCGCGCGCACGTTGGATATTCGGCGGAAATTGCCGCCGTCTGTACCTGCGATGCAAATTTGTACCCACCCGTTGAGAGCCGTCGCGAATAGCAATTGTTTGCCGTCCGGGGTAAACTCAGGCGTCTCGACCACGGAGGAAACCGGGTTGTAGAACGGCATGCGCCGTCCAGTCTCGACGGAGTGCACGCGGATTTGCGGGTTGCCGCCGGCGTAAGTAGTGAAGGCGAACAATTTGCCGTCAGGCGAGACGGCGGGCATGCTGGAGGTCGAGTTGTACTGGGTCAGGCGCTGCTGGTGCGAGCCGTCGTAATCCATGGACCAGATCTCTTTCGCGCCCGAGCGGTCGGAGACGAAGAAGATCTTGGTACCGGCCAAGCTCTTGGCGCCGAACTGCTGCAGGATGTCGGCGGCGAAATCGCGGGCGACTTTCTTCGCGCCATCGGCGTCGAGCGATCCGAAGTACAGTTTGCCGATGACCTGGGCGCTGGTCACGTCCTGTTGGCCAGTGTTGAAGAGCCACCCGAATAGGACCAAGCGGTTGTCCTGAACTGCGGTGTAGCCAAACGCTAAATAGTTGGCGTTGACTGGCGGCCCGGACCAATCCGTCATCCAGGGGCCGTTGCGCATGGGCGGCGTTCCGCGGCGCGCGTTGACCGGAACGGTAGGAGGCTTGAAATCCTGCGGGCGCTGCGGGACTTCGAGCGGGTACACACTCTTGGCAACCATCTTCAAGATCCCAGCGTTGGAGAGTTCATCCCACAAGGTGGAATTGAAAGTATCCATGTTGCGCTGGGCGTCGCCTGTGCCGCGCATATCTGCCACGGCAATGGCAGGACGCTCCGCCGAACTAATTGTGCCGACGATGTCTCCCTTCGCTTGCCCCAGCAGCGACGCGGCGGTTGCCAGTAGCAACGTGAGAGGGACCAGAATCCTCGCGATAGATTTAGTGTTCATCGTTTCAACTCGAACGTAAATTCAACGTGGGCCGAATCCTTGTCGAATCCCGGAGGAATCGGCGGAAACGGGCTTGCTTCCAGTATGGCGCGTTGCGCGGAATAGTCCAGCGCGGAAATACCGCTTCGCTGTATGATTCGTGGATTGCGAATGCTTCCATCGCGCATAAGATCGAATGACGCGATGACGACGGGTGCGGTTTGCACACTCGCGGCCACGTCGCCGGTGTGCCATTTTTGCGCCACCAGTTCCTGGATCTGTTGCGCGTAGCCCGCAAAACGGGTGCCGAGGGTGGTGTTGGCGCCGGTGCCGATGCGGCCGGATCCGGGCATCGCCGAGAATAGTGGATTCGACACCTGCGGAGCTTGTTTGGCAAAAACCTGGTTATTGTCGATTTCTTTGAACGGCCGGAATTTCTGGTGCTCGCTGGCAACGTCGGCGGGGCGTTTCTTCTGCCTCATCTTGAGAGCCACGGCGTTCGGCGAAACCTTCTCTTCCTTCTCGCGCTCGATGGGCTTAGCTGGCTGCTGTGGGACCTGCGACTCGGTATCGTTAGCGACCGGGTTCTGCTCTCCGGAATGCAGCAGGGGAATGGATTTTACGGCCTCGATTCCGATGGCTCCGCCACCCGCGTTTTGCGCGCCGAAGGAGTCGTGATGCGAGTTCACCCAACTATAGATGGCCATTCCGGCGAGGAGCGTTACATGCAAAGTGAGGGCGGCGACGAACGCACGATTCAGCGGCTCGGGCTGATCCCATAGATCACGACCCGGAATATCGAGATGGAAATTCTGCTCCATCAGCGGCCGGCGTTCTCCTGCGGCTTAGTCACCATTTTGATTCCAATGTGAGCCTGGTCGAGCGTACTCAGCACCTGCGCGATGGGGTCAAACACCGTGGCTTTATCGGCCATCACGTATACGTTCTTAGAATTCTTAAAACGTTTCGGCACCTCGGTGGCGATTTGGTTCAGGTTGATGGGCTTCTCATTGAGGTACATCTTGCCGTTGCGAGTAATGCTGATGACCGGCAGTTCCTCGTTGGTGTCCTTGACCTGTTTGACTTCGGGGACGTTGATCTCGAGCCCGAACTCCATCACGTGAGCAGTCAGCATAAAGATGATCAGCAGCACGAGCACGACGTCGACCAAAGGCACGATGTTGATTTCCGAGAGAGTGCCGTTGCCTCCGCCGAAGCGCCTGCGGCCTAAACCGCTGCGAGACCCGTTGCCATTGCTCACCGAGAACGCCATAGAGTTTTAGCCCTCGAACATGCGCTCGGCCGCGTTGAGAAACTCGAGCGAAAAATCTTCCATGCGGGTGCCCATCACTTTTATGCTATTCCCAAAATAGTTGTAAAAGACAGCCGCGGGTATGGCGGCGAAAAGGCCCAGGGCGGTCGCAAACAGCGCGTTCGCGATACCCGGCGCCACGGTGCGCATGCTAGTCGAGCCGGACAAGCCCAAAGCTTGGAACGCTTCGATGATGCCGAAGACGGTGCCGAACAAGCCCACAAACGGAGACACCGTCGCCGCCGTAGCGAGCCAGCTCATATTGCGTTCCAGTTTCGAAATCTCTTCGCTGATGCCCAACTGTAGCGTGCGCTCGAGCGCCACCGGGTTGGCGATGCTGCCGCGCTTGGCGACTTGGCGGCGGATTTCGCCGTAGCCGAAATCGAACACGGCCACCAGCGGCGCCGCGGTGAATTGCTGGCTGGCGGCGGCGACGGCGTCCATGCGCTCAGCTTTGCGAAAAGCGCGCAGGAAATTCTGGTTGGCCGAAGCGGCGCGGCGGAACAAAAATAACTTGGAGAAGATGACGGTCCAGGAGAGCAGCGAAAATAGCAGCAGGACGCCCATCACGGCGATGGGAATCGGCTCCGAGCTTCTGACCATCTCCCAGAAATTAACTTGCGCTACGATGCCGAAGTTCATCCATTCACATTGTAATCGACCCGGAGCTCCTAAAACAAAAGAGATTCGAAATGTTTGCGCCGGGCGGTTAGATAAATGTGGGGTGCGGCAGTTGCCTATAATTCGGTAGAAGCCCCATGCTGCTGGAACTCAGCGTCGAGAACTACGCCGTCGTAGAGAAAGTGCGCGTGCGTTTTCATCGCGGGCTGAATCTGCTGACGGGCGAGACGGGGAGCGGCAAATCGATCGTGGTGGACGCGCTGGCGCTATTGCTGGGCGGACGCGCCGCCGCCGAGATGGTGCGCAGCGGTGCCGAGCGGGCGCGTATTTCCGGGATCTTCGAAGTGGACGGGCAGCTTCCCGAGGGTATCGAGCCAGAAGACGGCGAACTCCTCATCGAGCGTGAGATTCTGCCCAACGGCAAATCGCGGGCTTTCGCCGGCGGTCGTCCGGTGACGGCGGCGCTGTTGAAAGAATTGGCGCGCAGCTTGGGCGACATCCACGGGCAGCACGATCAGCAGCAGTTATTTTCCGGAAGCGTGCAGCGGGAAATGCTGGATGGCTTCGCCGGCGCGGCCGACCAGGTTTCCGAGGCCGGCTCGCTGTACGCGCGCTGGAACGCGGCATCGCAGGAACTGGCGGACCTCGAACGCACTGCGCAGGAAAAACTGCGGCAAGCCGACTTGTGGACCTTTCAGCGCAATGAAATCGAAACGGTGAATCCGCAGGCGGGCGAAGACGCGCAACTCGATAACGAACGTCGCGTGCTGCGTAACGTCGTGAAGCTGGAAGAAACAGCCGGCGCTGCATACGCGGCTCTCTACGAAGACCCAGCGAGCGTTACCGCGCAGTTGCACGCGGTGGTCAAGCGCCTCGAAGAACTGGGGCGCATCGATGAAAGCATGCAGGACGTCGTGGCTACGCTCGAGCCGGCTCGCATCGCAGTGGACGAAGCAGCTCATGCCTTAAGCCATTACCTGGGAAAGCTGGAAGCGGACCCGGCGCGCCTGGAAGAGATCGAGACACGTTTGGCGGCTCTCGAAAAGCTGCGCCGCAAGTATGGGACGACCATCGAAGAAGTGATCGCGTTCCGTGAGGAAGTTTCACGGAATCTGGCAGCCGTCGAATCCTCAGGCGAGCGGCGGGCGGAGCTGACGCGGGAAGTCGCGGCTCTGGCGGCGGCTTATGAATCCGCGGCGGGAAGTCTTTCGAAGTTACGAAAAGACGCGGCGCGGCGGCTGGCCAAGGCGGTCGAGGGCGAACTGGCTGCGCTCGCCATGGATAAAACGCGCGTTGAGATTCGGGTTTCGGCAACAGAATGGTCGTCTACCGGCGCGGATGCCGTGGAGATTCTGATCTCCCCCAACGTGGGCGAAGAACTCAAGCCGCTGGAGAAAATCGCGTCGGGCGGCGAGTTGTCGCGTGTGGCGTTGGCGCTCAAAACCTGTGTCGCTCCGGCGCGCGCGGAAAAGAATGCGATCCCGCGCACGCTGGTCTTCGACGAAGTGGACGCGGGAGTGGGCGGCAGCGCCGCGGAATCAGTGGGGCGGCGCCTGAAAAAACTGTCCGGCGTCGCGCAGGTGCTGTGCGTGACCCATCTCGCGCAGATCGCAGGCTTTGCTGAGCATCATTATTATGTGGAGAAGCATGCGGAGCGTGGGCGCACCATCACGACCATTGAGGAACTCGACGCTAAGGCCCGCACCCGCGAGATCGGACGCATGCTCTCAGGCGAGCGCGTGACTCCGGAAGCGCTGAAGCACGCCGAGCAACTGATCAAACACGCCGCTAAATAGAAGGGATACATGCGCCTGCTCCGCTCTATCACTGCCATTCTGACCCTGGCTCTTCCAGCCGCGGCGTGGAACTTTTCAGGCCACAGAATTGTCGCGGAGATTGCCTATGGCCGCCTCACCCCGCAGGCACGCGCCCGTGTCGACGAGATGATGCGCCGGCATCCGGATTTCGCAATGATCACGAAGGACGCGCCGGCGGACCCGCCCGCTCGTGCGCATTACGCCTTCGTGTGGGCCGCCTCCTGGCCAGATCAGATCCTCAGCGATAGCCGCTTCTACGATCCAGCCCGCGCGGATTCGCAACCCACTCCCCTGCTTCCGGGCTTCCCCGACATGATGCGGCATCCTACGTGGCACTATTACGACATTCCTATCTCCGGAGATGGCACGCCGGTTCTCCAGCAGCCACCGCCGCATCTGCTGACGGAGCTTCCCCGCTTGCTAGGCGAGTTGCCAACGGTGAGTCCTATGCAGGCTAGCTATGACCTTCCCTGGCTGGTACACCTGGTGGGCGACTCTCATCAGCCTCTGCACGCCACCAGCCGGTACTTGAAGTCGCAGCCCAAGGGCGACGCCGGGGGAAATTTCGTATTCGTGGAAGGCGGGCCGAACCTGCATTCTCTATGGGACAACGCGGCAGCTCCGCGGGATTTGACGTATGAAGATGTAGTCCGCTACGCCCGCGAGATCGCAGCCGATTACCCCTCTCAAGAGTTGGGATCGCTCGATCCACACGATTGGGTGGCGGAAAGTTTCGAGCTGGATAGGTCTACGGTGTACACCTTCGGCTTAGAAACAGGGTCGAAGGAGAATCCGCTGGTTATGCCGCCGGGTTACGAAGAAAAGGCGAAATCCGTTGCACGTCAACGAGTTGCGTTAGCTGGTTTCCGGCTAGCAGCGGTGCTGAATCGCCTCTTGCAATGAAAAAACGGCGCGACTAGCCAAGATAGTGCGGCACGATTCTAAAAAGTTCGGTCATTTCCGCCAATTTGCCGCTCAAAACTCTGTACAAGTAATATTTACGATGATAATATCGGACTGTCCAGTTGTGGAGCATCTCACGATGTTCCACCGCGTCTCTTTCTCTTGGGATGGATGCCTTTCATTAGGCGACCACCCAAAAGTTCGGTGAACTGCCGCCTTCGGGTAACAGTAAACCGGCCGGTGAGTATCTTCCTCCGAGTACTCACCGGCATTTTCTTTTTCAGCATTCACTTCATCGAAAAAATTGAACGCTGCTTAGCGAGTTGCCCTGATATACTGAGGTCAGGTTGTACTATGCGTCTCCTGATCGGACTCGCTTTTGCCGTAACGATTCCACTAGTTGTCACGCTGGGTTATCAGCAGGACTCCGCTACACGGGCGCCCGTCAACCCTACCCAACCTGTTGTTTCCATTACGCCTCGGGCCAAACCGCCGGCGGCAGATCCCAATGAATCGATTACCGATCGGCGCTCGGATATTCGCGTCGATACTACGCTGGTCTTGATTCCGGTGTCGGTGACGGACCCCATGAGCCGCTTCGTGACTGGTCTCGACAAGGAAAACTTCAAGCTCTCCGAAGACAAAGTGGACCAGGAAATCACCCAGTTTTCGAGTGAGGACGCGCCGCTTTCCGTAGGTATCGTGTTCGACAGCAGCGGCAGCATGGGCGCGAAATTGCAGCGCTCCAGGCAAGCGGTGGCGCAGTTTATGAAGACCGCAAATCCCCAGGACGAGTTTTTCCTGGTGGTCTTCAATGACCGCCCGGAACTGGTGCAAAGTTTCACCACTGAAACGGAAGAGATTCAGAACCGTCTTACCTTTACTCAGGCCAAAGGGCGAACCGCGCTGCTAGACGGCGTGTATCTGGCCATGAACCAGATGAAGAAGGCGCATAACCCCCGCAAGGCCATCTTGATTATTTCCGATGGCGGCGATAACTCCAGCCGTTACACGGAAACCGAAGTAAAGAATGCGGTGCGGGAAGCCGATGTTCAGATTTACGCCATCGGAATTTTCGAGCCCATCGCCTCGCGGGGGCGGACAGTAGAAGAAATGGGCGGACCGAGTTTGCTGGCGGAGATGGCGGAGCAGACTGGCGGGCGTCATTTCGCAGTGGATAACCTGGCGGAGCTGCCGGATGTGGCCGCCAAGATAGGAATCGAATTGCGCAATCAGTATGTGCTGGGCTACAGTCCTAAGAATGCGGCGCGCGATGGAAAATATCGCCGTGTGCAGGTGAAACTGGTGAAGACCACGGGACTGCCTCAATTGCACGCCATGTTCCGGACGGGATATTATGCTCCGACGCAATAGCATCGCCAGCGCCTTGCTGCTGACAGCGGCTTGGGCTCTGGGCCAAAATTCTGCCCCTTCTACCCCTTCGGCGCAAAACGCGGCCGCGCCACAAGACGAGATTCCGGTTTTCACCGCTGACAGCCGCTTAGTGGTGGTCCACGCCAGCGTCATCGACAAAAACAACAAGCTGGTCACAAATCTTCAGGAGCCGGCGTTTAAGGTTCTGGAAAACGGCGTCGAGCAGCCGCTCAAGATTTTTCGACGCGAGGATCTCCCGGTGTCGCTGGGAATCATCATCGATAACAGCGGCAGCATGCGCGACAAGAAAAACCGGGTGGCAGCGGCAGCGCTGAACCTGGTGCGCGCGTCGAATCCGCAGGATGAAGTGTTCATCGTGAATTTCAACGACGACGCTTATTTGGACCAGCCCTTCACCAATGACATAAAGAAGATGGAAGAAGCGCTCGACCGCATGGAGACCAAGGGCGGCACAGCCATGCGCGATGCCATCAGCATGTCAATGGATTACCTGAAGGACAAGGCCAAGAAGGACAAGAAAGTGCTGGTGATCGTCACCGACGGCAACGACAATACCAGCAACATCAACCTAGAAGAGCTGATGCGCAAGTCCCAGCAGAGCGATGTGTTGATTTACTCGATCGGCATCCTGAGCGAAGAGGAGCCGCGCGAAGCCAAGAAAGCCCGGCATGCGCTGCACGACCTGGCGCTGGCTTCCGGGGCGATGGATTACTATCCTAAGGACCTCGAAGAAGTGGATAAAGAAGTGCCTGAGATCGCGCACGAGATCCGCAATCAATATACCCTGGCGTACTCACCGTTGAATCCGACGCTCGATGGAACTTACCGCAAGATTACCGTCACGGTGAATGCTCCCGGACGCCCCACGGTGCGCAGCCGGAATGGCTACTACGCCAACGCCTCCGCTAACAAATGATGCAATCGAGGACGCGAGTTTCGGGTTAATGCTCGGCGTCCTGTGGCGGTTATCCAAAGGATACCGGTTGTGTCCCTGGCGCAGCCCGTATCTGCGGTGGCGCATCGAAACCTACTCCGGCCTGCATGCGGAACACATCGGCGCGCGCGACTTCTGGCGTTTTGCGTGGACCAACCGGCGCGAGTTGATGCGGTTCCTGGCATGGGCGGAGCGAATGGAGGCTCACCGGTGAGTGTTGAATCCGAGTTCCTGAATTTTTCGGCGGACAAGCTGCTGCAATTGATGGGGCGCATCGAGACTTGTGTGGAGATGCTGACTCCCGAGCAACTGTGGATGCGGAACGCGGCGAATTCGAATGCGGTGGGCAATCTGTTGCTGCATCTGAATGGCAACGTGCGGCAATGGATTCTGCACGGCGTGGGTGGCCAGGCGGATCTCCGCGAGCGGGACACTGAATTTTCGGCTGAAGACGGTCCAGGAGCGCAGGATTTGTTAGCGCGCCTGCGAGCGACTGTAGAAGAGGCTGTGACGTTATTCCGCACGCTACCGGCCGCGCGGTTGTTGGAACACATCCGGCCGCAGGGTTACGAGGGCACCGTGCTGACCGCGATTTATCACGTGGTCGAGCACTTTGCGGGACACACCTTTCAGATCATGCTGCTGACGAAACAGTTCACCGGCGAGGATTTGGGTTTCTACGCACACTTAGGCGGATCGCAGCCACGGAAGGATCCTCTTCCTTAGGCGGGAACAGCGACAGTTTACAATAGTCGCTATGAAGACCTTGCTGCTACTGTTTTCCCTGCCCCTGCTGGCGCAGCAACTCCCGAGTCATTTCGACAACCTCAAGCAACTGACGGAAGGAGGCTCGAACGGCGAGTCGTACTGGTCGCCCGACAGCAAGCGCATCATTTTTCAATCGACGCGCGACGGGCGCACCTGCGATCAGGAGTACATCATGAATGCGGATGGCTCCGATCAGCACCTGGTATCGACCGGCAAGGGCGTGACCACATGCGGCTACTTCACCAGCGACAACAAACACATCATTTACGCTTCGACGCACGAAGGCGGGGATGCGTGCCCCGCGCCACCGGATCGCAGCAAGGGCTATGTGTGGTCGATCTACCCGACCT
>CAVVZG010000201.1:0-6078 GCA_963752205.1 Bryobacterales bacterium
TCATCAACGGTGGGGTGCTGGCCATTACCTCCGCCAAATTCCTCTTCCACGGCGTCGCCGCGCATGCGGCCTTCGCGCCGGAGCGCGGCCGTTCCGCCCTCGATGCGGTCATGCTGATGGGCACCGGAGTGGAATTCATGCGCGAACATGTCCCCAGCAATACGCGCATTCACTATACCGTCAGCAACGGCGGCGCGGCCCCCAATATCGTTCCGGATACCGCCGAACTTTTCCTGTTGCGCGCAGCCCGTCGCTCGATACGCTCGATGGCATCTGGGGCCGCATCCTGAAGATCGGGCAGGGAGCCGCGCTGATGACGGAGACCACGCTCTGCTGCTGTCCGCCACGGAGAAGCGCTACTCCGAGGACGCCGATTTTCTCAACAGACAAGTAACCCGTATCTATGCCCTGAATACCGGGGCGGGAGTTCGCTAGATGAAAATCTTCACCTTGAAACACTTCTCGACCTTGAAACTGCCTTTCCTCCTCCTTGTGATTGCCGCCTCAGCAATAGCAAGTGATGCGCCGCGCGTGCCACGGAACACGCTGGCTGCGACGGAACGTAAACTCGATAACAGCTTTACCAAGTTATGGAGCGACAATCCGTTCGTAGTGCTGGGTCCCACGCGCGGCGTTTATTTAGAAGGCTACGGTGCGGTGTTTACGGCGGAAGTGAATTTGGTGGCCGGGCCGGTGCTGGGTATTATGACGCCTCCCATGACGAAACAAGACATCGCGCAGCATAAACAGAAGAAGATCGCGCGCATTCCGGAGCTGAAGAAAGCGCTGGCAAAGGCGCTGGCGGATGTCGCGGCGTCTCCGGAAATGGCGACGGTGCCTCCCGAAGAGCAGATCGTGCTGGTGGCGTTCCTGTCGCATTTCCCCTGGGAAGATCTGGACGGATTGCCGGCGCAAATCATGATGCAGGGCTCCAAAAAGCAACTGATGGACGCGCAGCACCTGGGTGGTGCGGCTCTTGAATCCGCGATTCACGCCGTGCAGTATTAACGGCCATGCGGCTTGGCGAAATCCTGATCCACAAACACCTGATTACTGGCGAGGACCTGGACCGCGCGCTCGAATTGCAGCGCGAGCGCGGCGATAAGCTGGGTAAGATTCTGGTCGATCTGGGCTTTGTCGCGGCGCGCGACGTGTTGCTGGCGCTGTCGGAGCAGTTGCAGATTCCGTTGCTTGTCATTGACGGGCCTCCCGCCGTTTCGCCTGAAACCGAGACGCTGTCCCCTAAGTTTTTGCGCCAGTTCCGCTGCCTGCCGGTGATGCTGCACGATCATACGGTCACGCTGGCGATGGCCGATCCCCTGGATTTTGAAACGCGTTCTACGGTGGCTGCTTGCACGGGGCTGACGGTGAATCCGGGCGCTCGCGGGCGAGCAGGAAATTCTCGACGCGATCGATCGCTACTACGGGCAGACGGAGAAGAGCGAGACCGAACTCGCCACGCCGGTGGGCGAAGCCAACGAAGATCTGGAACATCTTCGCGATATGGCGAGCGAGGCTCCGGTGATCCGCTTGGTGAATGCCATGATCGCCTTGGCCGTCGAGAAGCGCGCGAGCGATATTCACATCGAGCCGTTCGAAAAAGAATTCCGCGTGCGCTACCGCGTGGATGGCGTCCTGGTGAATCAGGACGCGCCGCCGCGCGAGTTGCGGGCTGCCATTATTTCGCGCGTGAAGCTGATGGCGCGCTTGAATATCGCTGAGCGCCGTCTACCGCAGGATGGCCGCATCAAGGTGAAGACGCTGGGGCGTGAGGTGGACTTGCGCGTTTCGACGCTGCCCACGCTCTACGGCGAAAGCGTGGTGATGCGCTTGCTCGATCGCTCGGCGGGCGATTTTTACGATTTGGAGCGCCTGGGTTTCGATCAGCACATGCTGTCGCGCATGCAGCATTACACGTCACTGCCGCATGGTATTTTTCTGGTCACGGGACCGACGGGCAGCGGCAAATCCACCACGCTGTATTCGGCGTTGAAGCGCATCAATCAGACTGACAAGAAGATCATCACAATTGAAGACCCGGTTGAATATCAGATGGACGGGATCAATCAGATTCATGTGAATCCACAGATCGGATTGACGTTCGCGCAGGGGCTGCGGCATATTGTGCGTCAGGATCCCGACGTCATTATGGTGGGCGAGATTCGCGACCGCGAGACGGCGGACATTTCCATACGGTCTGCGCTCACCGGACACTTTGTGTATTCGACGCTGCATACTAACGACGCGCCTAGCGCCATCGCGCGCTTGACCGACATGGGCGTGGAGAACTATCTGATCACGTCGTCACTGACGGCGGTACTGGCGCAGCGCCTGGTGCGCGTGATCTGCAATGAGTGTAAAGTTGCGGGCGGCACGGCGGTGACTCCGGAGGGCGAAACTATCAATGTTTTCCGGGGGACGGGATGCGAGGCGTGCTTCAATACCGGCTATCGCGGGCGCTTGGGCATTTTTGAAATGATGGAGCTGAACGAAGAACTGCGTGCGTCCATCATGCGCAACGAGGATTCGGGGCGGATCACGGAGATTGCGCGCCGCCATGGCATGCAGAATCTTCGCGAAGATGGTTGGAATAAAGTGCGCCGCGGCATGACGTCGGCGGATGAAGTGATGCGCGTGACGCAGGAACTCTAAGATGGCGACAGCCTATTTCTTTCGGGCGGTGGCGGCGGATGGAAAACTCCGCACGGGCACGCTTTCGGCCGAAACCGACCGTCAAGTCGCCGCAGAACTCAAGCGCCAGGGCTTGATTCCGGTGTACGTAGGGCTGGAACAGAAGGCTGGAAATGCGTTAAAGCTTCCCGCGTTTCAGCGCGGACGGCGCAAGGACATTCTATTTTTCACGCAAGAGTTGGCCACGCTGTTGAATGCAGGTGTCCCGCTCGATCGCGGGCTGTCGATCACGGCGGAGCTGACGGAGCACGCGAATTTCCGCACGCTGGTGCTGGATATCGTCCGCTTGATTAAGGGCGGAAAATCGCTGGCCGATAGTCTGGCGGCGCATCCTTTGTACTTTTCGGATCTGTACGTGAACATGGTGCGCGCGGGTGAGGCTTCGGGATCGCTCTCGCAAATCTTCGAGCGGCTGGCGGAGTTTGAACGCACTCGCGACGACTTGCGCAGTTACATCGTTAGCTCTCTCATTTATCCCGGCCTGCTCACCATCGTGGGCATTTCATCCATCATTGTGCTGTTGGAATTCGTGGTGCCGCGCTTCGCACAAATTTTTTCCGATCCGCGCATGACCATTCCGGTGCCGACGCAGATGCTGCTGGCGACCAGCCGCTACTTGCAGTTGTATTGGCTGCCGGGAGCGATTATCTTGGCGGCGGCGATCATCTCTTTAGTCACCTATATACGCACGGTGAACGGGGCGATGTGGTGGGATTCGTTCCGCCTGCGTGTGCCGGTGCTGGGCGATGCGCTGCGCAAGGCCGAGACGGCGCGATTTGCCCGCGCGATGGGAACGCTAGTTGCGGCTAGCGTGCCGCTGGTGCAGTCCATTGGCATCTCGCGCGGGATTCTGAATAACCGGCGCATCGCGGGGTCGCTCGAGCGCGTGATCACGGGCGTGAAGCGCGGCGAAGGCATCGCGGGGCCGCTCGCGAAAGCGGGCGAATTCCCTCCGCTAGCCGCGCATCTGTTGAGCGTTGGCGAAGAAACCGGACACCTGGACGCCATGTTCGTGCGCATGGCCGATATCTACGAAACCGAAACGCGCAGCGCTATCCGGCGCTTCACATCGCTCTTTGAGCCGTTGATTATTCTGGTGATGGGTCTGTTGATCGGCACTTTGATTTTGAGCCTGATGCTGGCCATCACCAGCATCAATGACATCGCTGGCTAGAAGGAAACGTTATGCGGAAGACTAGATGGAATAAGACACGATCCCAACGCGGTATCACCCTGATTGAAATGCTGGTGGTGGTGACCATCATTGCGCTGTTCGCGGCGCTAGTCGGTCCCAAGCTGTTCACCAACGTGGATAAGGCCAAACGCACGCAGGTGCGCGCGCAGATCAATTCGTTCATGACGGCGCTGGGTTCTTACAAACTCGACACTGGGAACTTTCCCACGACTGACCTAGGCCTGAACGCGCTGCGCGTGAAGCCCGACGGCGTGGATCAATGGGCCGGTCCGTATCTGCCGCAGGACGCGCCGGAAGACCCGTGGGGGCATCCGTATCTGTACAAATTCCCCGGCGATCACGGGGATGAGCCGGACATCCTATCGCTGGGCGCCGACGGCCAGCCCGGCGGAGAAGGGAACAACGCCGACATTGTCAGTTGGAGCAACAAATAGCCGGCCGCGCGCGGGCATCACGCTCATTGAACTGCTGATCGTGATGACGCTGATCGCGCTGGTGACAGGCATTGCATTCCCTAGCGCGGCCGCGGGGGTTGAATCGCTGCGTCTGCGCTCGGTGTCGGATACGGTGGTGAGTTTTCTCAACACCGCCATCGACCGCGCCGGACGCCGCCAGCAGGTGATCGAAGTGTGGATTTCGCCGAAAGACAACCTGCTGATTTCGCGCTCGCCGGATTTGCAGTTTTCGCGACGCTTGGAATTGCCCGATGGATATCACATCCAGACGGTGTTGCCGGCGGCGGAAGTGAATCCGGACGAGCCGCGGCGCTTCCTGTTGTATCCCGGCGGCGCGGTGCCGCGCATCGGCGTCGAGATTGCGAATCGCTCCGGAGCGAAGCGAATGGTCAGCGTGGACCCGTTCACTGAATTAACCCACGCGGAGAAGATGCCGTGAGCGCCGCGCGCCGTCAAGCCGGATTTACTTTGCTCGAAGTGCTAGTGGCAACGCTTATCATGGGCATTGCTGTCGCCGGGATTTTGAGCGGTATGGCGGGAGCGTCGCGTAACGCCACGCGCCTGACCGACATCGATCGCGCGACGCTGCTCGCCAAGCAGAAAATGGACGAACTTCTGCTGGACCGCTCCGCGCCGCGCAATCAGGATATGGCCGCGGAGTTCGATCCGGCGTTCACCGGAGGCGTGCGCTCGGGATGGCATGCCCGCGTCACTCCCTTTGAATCTACGCCGGGGGCGAACGGCATTTGGGATCTTGACCGCGTGGAACTGGAAGTCTGGTGGATGAGCGGGCAAACGCGCCGTACGTACGCGCTCGAAGGTTTTCGCCGCAACGTCCTACAGAGAGGGGACGGGCAATTCTGATGCATCGTCAACGCAAGCAGCGCGGCGTGACGCTGCTCGAACTCATGATCGCCATCACGTTAGTCGCAGGCTTGTCCACGGGAATGCTGATGGCGATGCGCACCAGCCTTCTCACTTACGAGAAGACCGCCAACAAACTGGAATCGAATCGCCGCTTCGTGAAGACCCAGCAAATTTTATCGAACCAGATTGCGGCGGTAATTCCGGCGCAGGGATCGTGCGTGGCTTCAGGACTTTCTTTTCTGAGCGGAGCGCCGGATGCGCTGCGCCTGATCACCAGCTATTCGATTGCGCTCGGCGCGCGCGGCTATCCGCAGATCGTCGAATATCGCGTGCTCCCCGGCGAGCGCGGCGGCGTGCGGCTGCTGGCGACGGAATATCCTTACACAGGTCCGGAGAGCATCAACGCGTTTTGTCAGACCACGCCGGCACCCGGGGGAACCACGTATGTGCTCGCGGATAATCTCGCCTACTGCCATTTTTCGTATCACGAGCCCTATAAACAAAACACATATCTCGAAACCCCGTGGCTTCCGCTGTGGGACAAGCCGCTGCTGCCCGCGGGAGTGCGCATTGAGATGCGTCCGGCTGTGCCCCCGACCGGAGGGCTGTCGGTGATGAACGTGACGGTGCCGATTATGGTCGACCGCGACCCACGGTTGGTGTATGACGACCGCTACTAATCCTCGGCGGCGGACCCGCGGCGGCGCGCTGCTGGCCGTGCTATGGATGTCGGCGGGATTGGCCGCCATCGCGCTCTCGGTGTCCTCGAACGTGCGTTCAGAAACCGATCGCGTTTCCACGGCGGGCGACGGACTGCGTGCCTCGTACTTGGCCTCGGGTGCGCTCGAACGCGGAATTTTGTGGGTGATG
>CAVVZG010000202.1:0-3768 GCA_963752205.1 Bryobacterales bacterium
TATTCCACCTGGTTGAAGTGAGCGCTGGTGTAACTCAACTTGTATCTCGAATGATTCAGCCACCACTCTTCAAATGTGCCCTGATCCTTGGGATTTCCTTTTTCGTCGAACGTCTGATAGCTGGCTTTGAGATGCCACGGCTTCAGCTCCAGCGAATCGAGGCCATTCACCTGCGCCCCCAACTGCATCATCGCGTTGGGGTCTTTGGCGTAGCTGCCGTTGGCGGCATGATGACGCCGCGGCTTGGCTGGGACGATGCCTGTGTCTGCTGATACGAAAGAAGCAAGGAGGAAGGAGAAGAGAAGAAAGCGCGTCCCGAATTTCATTTGGTAGAGTGAGCCGTCCTATCTCTACAGATCGTGATTCGCGGGCTTTTTCCTTCGCGAATTACTGTGCCAGCAGATTCCCAAACACGCTTTTCGAAGTCGTCGAGCTTGGCGTACTCGATGATGACCCGGCCGCGGCCGCCCTTGTCCTCGATGTGGACCTTCATGCCGAGCTTCTGGGTCAGGCGCACTTCTGCTTCCCGAACATTCGGATCAACCGCCTGTTTATTCTCTTTTTCTTTGCCTTTATCCTTCTTTTCCGGGTTGAGGGATCCCCTGCACATAGCTTTCGGTCTGGCGTACCGATGCATGGACAGCGCCGATACTTTCTGGGCGGCGCTCAGGATGGTTTCGGGGTTTTGAGCGCCAGCAGCGCGCGGGCGTGGCCGAAGCTTAGCTCTCCCGCCTCCACCTGCTTTGGACTGGCGCGCAGGAAGCGGTGGTCCCGATGGAGACCCGCAACGCGAGTTCCTATCTGCTGGCGTTCGATAACACCAGCGGCGTGGTGCTCGCCATCGCGATGGCGAACGTCTCGGCGCAACCGGCTACCATTCCGATCGTAATTCGCGATGACACGGGCGCTCTGATCGGCCCTCCCGGAGCCACCATTTCATTGCAGGCCAACGGCCATTATTCGTTTGTCTTACCGGCCCTGTATCCCGTCACCGCCAACAAACGCGGGACGATTCAGTTCAATACGCCGGCGGGCGGCCAGATCAGCGTGCTGGGCATCCGCACCACGCCTTTGGGAGGATCTACCACGCTGACCACGATTCCAGCGCTCGCGAACGTAGGAACCAACGGTGGAAGCATCGCTCACATTGCAACTGGCAATGGCTGGCAGACCACGTTTGTACTCGTGAACACCGGCAGCAGCGCGGCGCAGGTGAACCTGACGTTCTTCGCCGATGTTACAGGAGCGCCCCTCTCTTTGCCGCTTACCTTCCCGCAATCCAGTAGCGGAACGACAACCACGGCTTCCTCTGTGAATCAAACGCTGGCCGCAGGAGCGACATTACTGATTCAAAGCGCCGCGCCTCTTTCGAATCCCACGCCCACCACCGGTTCGGCGCAGCTCACGGCCAACGGCAACGTAAGCGGCTTCGTGATCTTCCGCTACAACCCGAACGGCCAGGAAGCCGTGGTGCCGCTGGAAAGCCGCACCGTCAACGGTTTCATCCTCGCCTTCGACAACACCAACGGCACCGCGACCGGCGTCGCCCTCAATAGTGTGTCTTCACAAGCGGTGAGCGTGCCCGTGATCGTGCGCGACGATACCGGCGGGCTGATTGCCACCGACACGCTCGCTCTTGCCGCCAACGGCCACGTTTCCTTCACCCTCGGGACCGATAAGTATCCGACAACAGCTAACTCACGCGGCACCATCGAGTTCGATACGCCATCCGGGGCGCAGATCGGAGCCCTCGGCATCCGCATCCCCGTCGGGCACACCTTCACTACGCTGCCGGCACTAGCGAAATAGTTGGCGGCCGGGAAGTTGGTTTTGAATCGCAGCGCTGTTCGCGCTCCCTAGCCACCACGTCTCATTGCACCCCCACCCGCATTTCGAGTACATTTGAGGTCGGAGGAGAACCCATGGCGTTTTGTGCAAACTGCGGTGCCGAAGTTCAAGGAAGATTTTGTGCGAAGTGTGGAGCCCCGGCAGCCGCCCCCGGCGCCGCGCCCACCCCAGCCGCCAGCCAGTCCGCCCCACCCCCTCCTCCGCCACCGCCCGCCGCGTCTCCTTTCCCAGCAGCAGCCGCCGGTCCAGCTCCCACCCCCCAAGCCGCCGGCCTCGAAGAAAACCTCGCCTGTGCCTTATGCTACGTCTTGGGACTCCTCACCGGAATCCTGTTCCTGGTCCTGGCCCCCTACAACCAAAACCGCCTCATCCGCTTCCACGCCTTCCAGTCGATTTTCCTGAACATAGCCTGGATCGCCATCTATATCGTGCTCTCCATCGTAGGAATCGCGCTCTTCTCGATCCCCTTCTTGGGCGCGATGCTAAGCATCGTCCTCCATCTAGCCGCCTTCCTGGGATTCTTCATCCTGTGGCTGATGCTGATGTACAAAGCCTATAACCGCGAGCGCTGGGTGCTGCCCTTCATCGGCCCCCTGGCTGAAAAACAGGCGTAGCGTAACCGCCATGCCGCGCGTCTAGACATTCAATGCGGCTGATTTTAACAATTGCGTTACTAGGAGGCCTAGCCGCCGCGCAGACGCCGCCAACGGTCGGCCTGATCGACTTCTACGGACTCAACAAAGTCACGCAGGACCGCGTCCGCAAAACCCTGGGCTTCCACGAAGGCGACCCCTTCCCGCGCTCCAAAGCCAACGTCGAAGAACTGCTCGACACCCTGCCCGGCGTAGTCGAATCGCATCTCGAAGCCGTGTGCTGCGACGGCCCCCGCATCGTGCTCTACGTAGGCATCGAGGAACGCGGCTCCGCCCACTTCGACCTGCGCGAGCCCCCCGATGGCGAAGTCATGCTCGCGCCCGAAATCGTAGCCCTCTACCGCCGCTTCTTCGACGCCTTTGAAGAAGCCGTCCGCCGCGGCTCCACCGCTGAAGACCTCACCCACGGCCACTCGCTGATGGCCGACCCGTTAGCCCGCGAAATTCAATTGCAGTTCCCCGCCATAGCCGAAACGAACATCGCCCAATTACGTGACGTCCTGCGCAATTCCTCCGACGACGAACAGCGCGCCATCGCCGCCGGCCTCATCGGCTACGCCCCCAAGAAAGATCAAATCGCCGCCGATCTCCAGTTTGCCCTCCGCGACGCCGACCCCGGAGTCCGCGGCAACGCCGCCCGCGCGCTCGTGGCCCTCGCCGTCTACGCCCGCCTGCACCAAGACTCCGGAATCAAACTCGAGCCGACATGGTTCATCGAAATGCTCAACTCGCTTTCTTGGACCGACCGCGAGCGCGCCCTGACCGCGCTAGAACTCCTAACCGACACCCGCGACGCCCAAATGCTCAACCAGCTCCGCCAGCGCGCCCTCCCCGCCCTAGCCGAAATGTCCCGCTGGAAAACCCTCGAACACGCCCTCCCCGCGTTCATCCTAACCGGCCGCTTGGCCGGCCTCACCGAACAACAAATCCAAGACGCCTGGACCAGCGGCGACCGCGAATCCGTAATCGCCGCCGCCACCAATCCCGATAAAAAGAAACGCCAATAGGGCGCGCCTCCCGGTCCACGTTCGACCTCCGGTCGAACCCTCCCCGTTTTTTTGCTAAACTCACCCACATGCGCAAAAGTTCCATTCTCCGTCTGATCATCGCCGCTCTGTTGCTCGGCGGCGTAGTCGCCTATACCCAACAAGGTGGCCCCCCGGCATCCAAACTAACCACCCAAAAGTTAGCCGATGACCTCTATGTAATCCATAACGACTTCGTCCCCGGCAACACCACCGCCCTGATCACCAACGAAGGCGTGGTC
>CAVVZG010000203.1:0-15365 GCA_963752205.1 Bryobacterales bacterium
GCTTGAAAGTTGTATTTGCACCGGCCCCCTGGTCATGAGTTTGATCAAACCCCCCTCCCACCGGCTAATCATGAAACTGCCATTGCCCTCAACAGTGGAAACATGTTTAATCAGAGTAATGGATAAGAAGGAAAAACATATATATATTACATTGATATGGTGCCGTTATATTGCATAGTGATTTGATCTCTTCGAAAAGATGACATAAAAGTTGTAGATGCTCTTCAAATGCAGATGTGAGAAATGATAGAACACATAAGCAGACGCATGACTAAATCGGACAGATCGGTAGCCACCAACTGTGGTTTGATTTCCTTTTTGTCAAGCTGAGCCGTCCTTAAGAGCCGGGTTGTCAAGCGGCTCAATCGCGAGACTTGCGTGTCGATCAATTCGGCTAGTTCCCTTTGGTTCTTCGTCAGCGGACCTGCTTCGCTCAAACTAGTGGTCGCGGCCAGGGCGGTGGATAACGGCGTCTTGAATTCATGAGCCAAGGCGTCAAGAATGGCGGAGCGCAAGGTTTCGGCTTCTGCAGCGGCCGCCGCTTCCGCTCGAGTGTGGAAGGAGTGCGCCCGCTCCACGATCATCGCGGCCAGAACCGACAACGACCCTGCCACGGACGAAGACAATGAGGACCCTTCAAACCCCACCGTACCGGTAGCCGTTCCACTCACCCGAAAGCAGCGAACAAATACCGTTGAAGAAGGATCGTCGAGGTCTTTCCCGTCGACAAATGCGGCGTGAGTTTTTTCCGATAGCTGGTTCGCCGAATTTCCGATCAGCCGCAACTTTGCCGTTTCCGCATCAAATAGACAGATGGCCGACAGTTCAAATACTTTACGAAAAACTCCCAAAAAACGAGCTGCGGCGCTTTCCGGATCCACGGAAAGAAGCAGGAGGGCAGCCTCGTAAAGACGCGCCATATCCCTTTCATTGCGTTCCGCGGAACGGGCCTCTGCCTGTGCTTTCGACGAAAGTCGGCTGATGACCAGGGCCGTCACACAATATGTGAGTAACGCCAAAAAGTCCACTGGGTTCGCGATCCGAAACGAGAGAGCCGGCACCGTGAAGAAGAAGTCCAGGCATCCCACCGCCACCAGCGAGACGATCGCCGCTGAGAAAAAGCCGGTTGTCAAGGATTGCGTCACTACTAAAAGGAGATAAAGAAATCCCACTGGCGCTAGACCCAGCTGCAACCGATAGCAGAGCGCAGTGAGAAGCACTACGGCCAAAATCCCGGCGATCATTTGCATCAGCGCTTTACGCATCCACAATCCCTCTTTTTCAATTTGCTCCGCGTTACAAAGAACTTGAGGGGATGGACGGGATCCCGCATCGGCTTCTATTTCGATCGCGCAGCCCGCCAAGGATGCGACCAATTAAGGTTCTTGAGGAACTTCGCATTCCTGAATGTCGCAAGCTGCACTTTGCTGTACAGCCAGACTAAACGGAAGAGGTGCGCAAAGGCATAAAAGAATCGTGAAAGCATTCAGAAACTAGTGAAAAACTCATGAATTAAATAGTTCTGTTATGCCCAGCAGACCCTTTTTGTGCATAGTAATTCGCTATGGACCCGATACAAAGATTCTTTCATCAACCCGAATGACTTTCATGACTTTTTCAGCAGACCCAGCCCATACTGACTCACATAGCAGTCGTGAGGACGCTGGCCCGGAGTTAGTCTGCATTTACCCCGTCGGTGAATTCAGCGGGCGTGTCTCCATCACTTAACTGCCAGACAGCCAGGCCCCAGTATGTTCCGGCTGCCGCACATCGTTTGTGTCCTGCCGGCACAAACTCAACGTATCCGCAGCTGTCTCTATAAAAGCTCATTAGGGAGGAAGGTAACAATATGCATCAAATGCGTATCAAGGGCAGGGGTCTGATTATCGCCGGGGTACTCGGGGGCCTTCTTATAGGGCCAACGCTTGGCGTACAGAGCAAGCTCTTCGCCCAACAGACATCTCCGCCCGCTTCGCCAGATGTCTCCAAGGAATTGGAGGCGATGAAGAAGCGCATCGAACAACTCGAGGCCGAGGCGAAAGCGAGGGAATCTAACGCCACTAAGCCGCCGGATCCAGTCGCTGCCAAGCCCGATTTCCCGACACTAAAACCGTCCGAGACTCCCACTCTGCCGACGCGGTCGGCGCCGGTGGATGTCGCCACCACCACGTCGCCCGATCCCACCCCCCAAGCGCCCGCCACGCCGCCTCCGGCTGCGCCAGCCCCGCCCGCACCGGTGGATTTAGCAACCCCGTTTGCGTTCGCGGACTTCACTTGGATGAACGCCGTGCCCCGCAACAACGATGAAGTTCTGGACGGCAAGTATTTCAGCGGCGAGGTTCGAACCGACATCAACTACATTTACGATTACTGGCACCCCATCGATCACAGTCTCGGCGGTACCACCGAGGGCGAGCGGACCGGTGAGTTTGTGCTGCAACAAGCGAACGTCGGCGGCGACTTTCACGCGGGCGCCATGCAGATGCGATTCTTGACGCAGATCGGCGCTACCGCCACGGCGGTTCCCCGCAATGACGCCAGTTACAGCGTTGGCCAGTGGCAGCTCAACGACGCTTACCGGTACATCACCGAAGCGTATGCCGGATACCACATGGACAAGGCGCACGGCCTCAACTTTCAGGCCGGCATTTTCATGTCCTACATCGGCTTGTTTAGCTTTTACAGCTTTGACAACTGGGCGTATCAACCTTCGTATGTGTCGTCCAACACGCCGTGGTTCTTCAGCGGATTCCGCATTCAATGCTTCCCCACCAACAAGCTGAAGATCGAGCCCTGGTTTATCAACGGCTGGCAGACTTACGCAAAGTACAATGGCCACCCGGGCGTCGGAGGACAGATTCTGTGGCGGCCCACGGCAAATACCGATTTCGTCTGGAATCACTATTTGCTAGGCACCGATGCTTTGGGCGTTCCGAACCGCCATCGCTATCACGCTGACTATAGTCAGGAATGGAAATACTGGGAGAACAAAAGCAAGGGTATGGACCGCATGGCGATCACCTTTACGGAAGACTTCGGTTGCGAATCCGGCGGCGGCGTGCAGTGTACCCATGGGAAATTGGGATCCTCCTACCGGCGCAAAACTTCACCGGCATCATGGCTTATAACCGCTGGTGGTTCGACAAAGACAGGTTCGCCGCCACTATCGGCGGCGGCGTCGTCAACAATCCTGGCCGCTATCTGGTTCTTCTGCCGCCGATCAACGGCGCCACGGCAACCAGCGGTACGCCTTACTTCACGGAGAACCCGGGCGATAAGTTCAGGGCCTATGATTACCAGCTCACTTTCGATTGGATGCCGAGCCAGTGGGTCACATGGCGTGCCGAGTTTACGCAGCGCGGCGCCAACGTTCCCTACTTTACCGGACCGGGCGGCCTAACGCCTCCCGGCGGCAACAACGGCAGTCCTGGAGTACCGGTATCAGGCTGGTCGCCGGATCTGCGCAAGGAAGAACGCCGCTGGATTTTCGCCCTAATGGTGAAACTCTAATCCGGCGGTGTAGTTATCGCACGAACGACCGTGGTAGGGCGCCCATGAAGGCGCTCTACCGCAGTTCTTTTAAAAGGAGGTAGCTAATATGTATCGAAGACCCTTGTCCGGTTTGATACTTTTCTCCGCAGTCTTGCTGATGGCGGCGGACGCTTCCTGGAGCACCAAACCGATTTCGAATTGGAACGAAGACGATGCCCGTCAAATCCTTACCAAGTCTCCCTGGGCCAAGATCACCATCGCCGGTCTCAGCCGCATTCAAACTGAGGATGAACGCCGTGCGGGCGGGAATATGGGACAACCCCACGGGGTCGGCTACGACGGGATCAATAACGGGAAAGTCTCCCTGCCCAACCTGAAGGGCCTCTACGGCGGGACGGGGGGCGACGTGCGCCGCTCGGGCAACGCCAAGTTTGTTACCGTGCAACTGGTTTGGGAAAGCGCGATGCCGGTTCGCGCCGCGGAACTGAAAGCCCATAACATTGAACCGCCCACGTTATCCGAGGATGGCTACAGCATCGCGGTCTACGGAGTCCCTCTCGCCGAGGTCAAGGGCGATCCCAAGAAAGCCGGCGATCCCATGAAAAATCTGGCGATGCTCAAGCGCGAAGGGAAAAAGGACGTGAAGCCGTCCAGCGTGGAAGTATTTCAGCGTGAAAACGATGTGGTGGTAGTGTACGTTTTTCCATTGTCGGCTGAGATCACCAAGAAAGATCAACGCGTCGATTTTTTTGCGCAAATCGGTCGACTCAACGTGGCGCAAGTCTTTTCTCCGGAAGAAATGGTTTACCAGAATAAACTCGAACTCTGAGGTCATAAAAAATTATGTATAGAATACTTCTGACCGGTGTGATGGTTTTTAGCGCGACGGCGCTGCTGGCCGTGGATGCTCCCTGGAAGACCAAGCCAATAGCCCAATGGAACGAGGCGGATGCCAAACAGGTCCTCATCAATTCGCCGTGGGTCAAGCGAGTGACTCCGGCAGTGATGCCCCAGCAGAACGAAGCTCTCAGGCGCCAATCGGGACAGATGGGGGGCGGGATAGGCGTCGGACTAGAGGCGCTCAAACTCCCTACCTTTTTTGGCGGGGGCGCCGAGGGTAAGGAACAAGTTCGCCCCGGTGCTCTGACGCTGCGATGGGAGAGCGCTCTACCCGTCCGCTCAGCGGAACTCAAGGCTGGTGGACCTGGAGCTCCGGTCATCGGCGAAGGCAGCTTTGCGGTAGCTGTTTACGGGCTCCCGGGCGCCTCGCTCGACGGAAATGCAAAATTAATCAGCCACAATTTGCAAAGGCTGGCAGGGATCAAGCAACCCGGCAAGAAGGAAATCAAGCCCTCTCGCGTGGACATCATCCAGGAAACCGACTCGGTGGTTCTCGTCTATGTGTTTCCACGGTCCAGCGGAATCACTGCGGAGGACATCCTCGAATTCAGCGCGCAAATCGGCCGGTATTACGTTGCGCAACCGTTTGCCACCAGCGAAATGCAGTTCCAAGGCAAACTCGAGCTTTGATTCGTTCGCATTTGGCGGACGGCATCAGAGTTCAAGCGTGCCCCGGATCTGCATCTCCTCGGTGTAGAAATCTTGTGCCAGAAAAAGGCGCCCGATCTGCGCTATGAACCTGACCCTGCCGTCTTTCTTGGTGATCTCGATAGAACGCGGAAACAAATAGACAACGTTAGCCGTCCCGTCGCCCAGACGGAAGATTTTAACACTTGACGGCTTCAGGTTCTTCTTCTTATCCCGTTGGATAAATGCGATGTCTTTGAGTTCTTGGACTCGATTCGGAGGGTCCAGAATAGGAATGCCGTAGACAACAATGGCATAGTGGTTCTCATCCCCCAGCGGAACGTTCGTCATCCCTATTTTTTGCTCCGCGTCGCGGATCGGCAGGGCGCTTTCCCAGCGGACCACCACGGTTTCTGGAGCGGGCTTCGCGAGGGCCCGTTTTCGTGCCTCCGCCGCTCTACCAGGGTAGAGCAGCGCGGCTAGGCCGAGGCCTTGCACACGTCCCGCCTGCCAATCCCCGCTATCCCGGCGCGCAGCCTCGCTGGTAGAGTCCGGCACCCGTTGCGGCGTTTCGTACTTGACCCATGGGGACGCGGAGAATACGACGGCTGCGTCCTCCTTATTCCACTGCGAAATGGGTTTCTCTTTCCAGGGTGAGCCCGCGGCGGGAGGAAGCTGAGCGGATTGTATCGAGAGAGGACCGC
Organism: Bryobacterales bacterium; assembly: GCA_963752205.1. Lineage (GTDB taxonomy): Bacteria > Acidobacteriota > Terriglobia > Bryobacterales > Bryobacteraceae > Palsa-187. Next base: position 5,724 of record CAVVZG010000203.1, read on the forward strand.
CAGCGTTCCGGTTCACCATCGCAGCAATAATCTTGTCTGAAACACCCGCTTGCTTCAGCGAAACAAGGCTTTCTGTATTGAGGGCATATCGGCCCGGCAGACCGTTAACGATCTGCACGATCGCTTCTTCGCCCAACCCAGCTCTCACCAGCCGCACCACGGATTCGTCGGTCAGAGTATCGGATAGCGGCGGTGTTGCGGAAGACTCCACCGGCTGTGCCGGCGCCGCACCAGTTTGCCCACATGCTAACAGCGGCCATAGCGCTAAAATGACAAAACACTTGATCATTCAGGACCTCCATGGGCTGCGTGGCAATGTAGTGATTTTCGCACCCGCTAGAATGGGCCGCAAGCGTCCAGCCAGCGAAGGCGGTGGCCAGCGCCACCCTTGTGATCCGCATGTCACCCCGGTGAACCGGCTGCCAAAGAGGTGTATACTCGCAGCCACCGGAAGGAGACACCCATGAATTCAAAAAAATCCAATCGCCGGGGATTCCTAAAAGGTGGTGCCGCAATAGCCGGTCTTGCCGCCGGAGCCGCACAGTCCGCAAACTCCCAGACTCCAGCCTCCGCCTCGCCCCCCAAAAAAGATCTTAGGGAACAGATCGCCTACGGTGAGCGCTCCCATTTCGTAACCTCCATCCGCGAGCCGGCCGACGGCAGACCTTCGCCCGATGCCTTCGGGCTCACCTTCCACGTCGTGACTCCGCTTGGCGAGTCGGTCGGCATCATCACGCCCTCCTCGCTCCACTACGTCGCGGCCCATCGGGGCTTCTATGTTCCCGACATCGACCCCAAGGAACATCGCCTCATGATTCACGGGATGGTGGACCGTCCGCTGATCTTCACTGTCGACGAGTTGAAGCGCCTCCCCTCCGTAACCCGTATCCATTTTCTCGAGTGCATTGGGAACCGTTCTAAGCCGACACATAAGACCGTGGCGCAAACCCACGGCATGACCAGCTGCAGCGAATGGACCGGGGTGCCCCTCTCTCTGCTGCTCAAGGAGGCCGGCGTGCAATCCGGCGCATCCTGGATCGTCGCCGAAGGAGCCGAGGAAATTAAAGGCGCCTCTAGCATCCCGCTCGCCAAGGCCATGGACGACTGCCTGGTCTGCTACGGACAAAACGGCGAGCCCGTGCGTCCCCAGCAAGGCTTTCCGCTGCGCCTCATCGTTCCCGGCTTCGAAGGAATTTATCAGACGAAGTATCTGCGGCGTATCAAAGTAGTGGACCGCTACTACATGACCTACAACGACTACGGGCACCTGCAGAAAGACCCCAAAGTCGTCGCGCTCACCGTCCAGATCGGACCGAAGTCCGTCATCACCCGCCCCGCAGCGGGACAGCAGCTGTCCGGCCCCGGATTCTACGAGATCAGCGGCTTGGCCTGGTCCGGCGGAGGCGCCGTTCGCCGAGTCGAAGTATCCACCGATGGCGGCAAGACTTGGCGGGACGCCGAGTTTAAAACGCCCGCCTATCGCATGGCCCATACCCGCTTCGCCTTGCCCTGGACCTGGGACGGCGAAGCCTGCGAACTCGTCTCGCGCTGCACCGACGAACTGGGCACGGTACAACCGACGCGCGCCGAGATTGCCAAATATTGGAACGAGCCCTTCACCCTGGATTACCGCGTGAAAGGTGCCGACAATTCCATTCAAACATGGCGGGTCGCCAGCGATGGGAGCGTTCACAATGGCAACGCATAAGCTTCTTCTGCCGTTGTTGATCCTGAACGCCGGCGCGTGGGCGCAGTCCCCCACCTATCATTTGGGAAGAACTCCAACTGCGGAAGAAATTCGCGCCTGGGATATCGCCATCAGCCCCACTGGCAAGGAACTGCCACCCGGTCGCGGAACCGCTAAGGAAGGCGCCCAACTCTATCTGCGCAAGGGATGCGCCGGATGCCACGGCCCAACCGGAGCAGGCGGCAAAGCGCCAACCCTGATCGTAGTCAAAGGTGCGCCCACCATGCCTGGAACCATGCCCGGCATGGACATGGGCATCCAGCCGCCGGGATTAATGGCGGTCAGTGCGCCCTTCGCGACGACGATGTGGGATTACATCAGCCGCGGCATGCCTCTCGGCAGAGAGGGAACGCTGGCGCCCAACGAAGTGTACGCTCTGACCGCGTATCTGCTCTACAAAAATGACGTCATCAAAAGCGAGGATGAAGTCATGGACGCGCAGAGCCTTCCCAAAGTCCAAATGCCCGGCCGCGACGGAGTCCTGCCGCCTCCCGAATGGAAGCATGGGACCCCCAGACTGCCGGGTTACCCTCGTTAGAACTCGGGGAAGCCCGCGGCGACCGGCGCCGCAGTCTTCTTACTTGCCCGAACACCGCTGCGGCGCGGACTCCGCTGCGCCGACACTTCGCTTCCCACCATCGCCGCCAATTGAGCCACCACGTCTTTAACGGACTCGGACTGCGCCGTCAGTTCGCTCGCCGCGGAAGCGCCCTCTTCGGCGCTGGCCGCGGTGGTTTGCGTCACCTGTTCCATTTGCGTGATCGCCTTGGCCACCTGTTCGATGCCTTTCGCCTGTTCCTGGCTGCCCAGGTTTACCTCATCCACCAATGCCTTCACCCGTAGCGATTGCTCTGTGATGGATTGAATGCCGGCTGCCACGTAGTCCACCTTGATCTTCCCTTCGCTGGACTTGGCAACCGATTCCTCAATGAGTGCCGCCGTATCCTTGGCCGCCTGCGCGCAGCGCTGCGCCAAATTGCGAACTTCATCCGCCACTACCGCAAACCCCATCCCCGCCTCGCCCGCGCGCGCCGCTTCCACTGCCGCGTTTAAGGCCAGAATATTGGTCTGGAATGCGATCTCATCGATCACTTTGATGATCTTGGAAATTTTCTCGCTGGAGGCGTTGATCTCGCTCATCGCCACCACCATCTGTTCCAAGGACTGATTGGTCTCTCTGAACTTCTCTTGTGACTGTCCCACCAGGTCCGCCGCCGTACGCGAATTCTCGGCATTCTTGAGGGCCATCGAGTTGATCTCTTCGCTCGACGCCGAAGTCTCTTCGAGCGAGGCCGCCTGCTCCGAAGACCCCTGCGCCAGTGATTGGCTCGAAGCCGATACCTGCGCCGCTGCGCTGGCCACTTGGTCGGCTCCTCCCGACAGGTCTGACACCGCGCGCCGCAGCACCACATTGATGCCGCGAACCACGAAGAACATTAAGCCGCCGCCCAGGCCGATCGCCAGCACTGTGATGATCACCGAGAGCGTCTGTCCCCGCGTGACCGCATCGTTTGCCGCCGTCGTGGTCGCGTCTGCATAACGCTTATTCCAGTCGACCGACGATTGAATCACGGCGCTGAGAGCCTTGTTCACCGGATTTGCTTCTTTCATATACAACGCCGTCGCTTCGTCCGTTTTCGCCGCCCGGCTCAGCGGTTTGACCTTCTCCCAGGCCGCTAGATAACTCTCGTACAGCGGCTTGATTTTGGCGAACGTGGCGCGGTCGTCGTCTTGCGTAATGTACTTCTCGTACAATCCCAAGTGTTCGGTGAGCCGCGCCTTGACCTCCTCGATGCTGCGCTCCACCTCAGCCATGGCTTCCTTGTTATTGGAGGCGATGTGCTTCCAGAAGTTACCTCTCAGTTCGGCTACGTCGGACTGCACGGCCCCCATGTACATCACTCCGGGAAGCGTATCTTCCGTCAAAGTTCTGACCTGCGCACCCACTTGCCGCAGACTCGTGATGGCGATCACGGCCAGGATTCCGGTTAAAAGCAACGCGGTCGTCGAGGTAAACCCAAGTTTCTTTCCCACCGTCCACTTCGCAAAACTCATATGACTGTCTTCTCTTCCTGTTCTGATGGCCGCAGCGCGAATTGTTACAAAGCTCGTATTTAAGTTATCGTCGCCTCTACCCCCGGCTTTACCCGTCGCTTGGCGCAAGTCGTGCGGACAAAAATTGACTGGCGTATAATCCTGCTATGTCTGAAAACCTGCCGATCGTTCGCCGAACTTTTCTAGGCATCGGCGGTGCCGCCGCCCTCGGGTTCGCCGCGCAAACCAGCACCACCTCTGACGCCTCCGCCATCAAAGTGGATAAGGATGTTGTCGTCGGCAAAGGCGGCGGCACCGATCTCCATTGCGACATCTACCGCCCGCCCGCCGGAACCGAAAAGCGCATGGCCTTGGTCCACTTCCACGGCGGAGGCTTTGCCCGCGGCAGCAAGGAGACTCTTGCCGCCAAAATTACGCCCATCACCGCCCGCGGCTACGTATCCATCGCCGCGCAGTATCGCCTCAGCGGAGCAGCGAAATGGCCAGCACAGATCGAGGACGCCAAAACTCACATCCGCTGGGTGCGCGCCAATGCCTCTTCGCTAGGCATTGACCCCGCCCGCATCGCCATCGTCGGCTACTCCGCCGGAGGCCACATCGCGCTCTTTACCGCCAGCCAGCCCGGCACCGAGCTAGCCGCGTGCATCGCCTTCTATCCGCAGACTGATGTCAGGCCCGTCGCCGCAGCGCTAATGCCCCCCGGCAGCGACGACGCCGCGATAACGGATGCCAGCCCGATCGCTCACATCAAAGCAGGTTACCCACCGACCGTAATTTTCCACGGCCTCTCGGACCTGACCATCCCTCCCGAGAACAGCCAGCATCTGCTACAAACTCTCCGCGACGCCAAGGTTTCATCCGAACTCCACACCTTCACCGGCGTTCCCCACGAATTCGACATGCATCCCGAATTCGCCGAAACCTGCGCCGCGCTCACTGATTTCTTTCTGGACCGGCAAGTTCTGCATCCCCGTACCTATCCCCCATTTGCACCCGGCGGCGCCCGTAGCCGCGCGTGAAAGGAGACTCCTGTGACCACTTCCAAACTGCGCTGGCTGATCCCCGCTTGCGGAATCCTGGCGTTAACGGTTTTTTCCAACTACGGAGCCGAGACTGCCCCCATTGACCGCACTATGCGGGATTTCAAAACCCCGCAAGACGTCGAATGGAAATCCCGCCCAGGCAGCGCCAGCCAAACCGCCGCCCTCTTCGGCGATCCCGCTAAGCCCGGCCTCTACATTCAGCTCCTCAAACGCGGTCCCGATGATTGGAGCCAGCCCCACTCCCACCAAAACGAGCGCTTCATCACCGTGATTGCGGGCACTTTCAAAATCGGCACCGGAGACAAGTTCGACAAAGAACGAACCGTTTCCCTCGGCCCCGGCAGCGTGGTCCGCGACATCGCCAACCAGATGCACTACGACGGCACCGGCCCCGAAGGCGCCACTATCCAGATCATGGGCATGGGCCCCACCACCCGAAACTAATTGCCCACGAGTTTCAGGAACTCCTCGTTAGTTCCCACGCGCCCGTGAATCGGCACGTGCCGCGCTACGTCCAGCTTCTGCTTGAGAATGTTTTGATACAGCGTCCGCATAGCCGCCGTAGGCTTCGGCATCGGCGCGCCCTCTGCCGGGGGTGAGTAAAGGTCCGCGTTGATCAAAATCTTTTCCTTCGGCAGATAAACCATCAGCATATCCGCGCTCGTGTTCCCTTGCGCGTACGACGGATCTTCCAGCTCGTAAGCCATATCCTGCACGTGGAAAATCTCCAGCACGCGCTCCCCGTCTGACACCACGTATTTCGCCGCACCGCCCCCAGGACCACCCGCAAAGCTCGCCACCGTCTCAACGGGAGCCGGCCTCCGGCTGATCATGTACATCGGGTTGTACAAAGCCATCCTGTCCGGCTGCAACTCGCGAGGCGCCGGATAAAACATGATGTCCATGTAATACTGCTTGTTCGATTCATGCGTAATCACCGTTGTGCCCTGCGAAAGATACGTTCGCAGCCCGCCCGCATGATCGAAATGATGATGCGTGTTGACGACATACTTAATCGGTTTATTCGGCGCCAGCCGGTTCACTTCTTCGATCACCGCCAGTGACCGAGCCTCATTCTGCGGCGCCTCCACCACCGTCGCGAAGTCCTTGAACTCCATCAGCACGCTGTGATGCGTGCCCCCGCCAATCAGCCAGACGCCCTCCGCCAGTTTTTGACTCTCCACTCTGACTGGAGCCACCGCCGCCGCGCGCACCGCCTCCGGCACCGCCATGATAGTCACCGGCATGTTAGCCTTCACGTCGGTAACGTTGTACTCGTAGTAGTTGTGCGCCGGGTTCAAGCGCGGATCGCCCTGATGCACGTGCAGCAGCGTGGGGAACTGCACTCCGCCAAAATTCTTATACTTCGTGAACCGCATCTCGTAATCCATATCGCCGTAGACCGGATTGGGAAACCAGGTGTCCGTCAGTTCTACCAGATTCTGATCGTTAATAGTCCCGTTCATCCGGTACTTCCCGATCGTGAAAGACACCACCGTCACCTTACGCCCGTTCTGCGAAAGCCCCGCGTCCGACGCCCCCACGATCGGCAGCGTAATCGCCGTCGAATCTTTCGCCGCCAGCGCCGCCTTCAGGAATCCATGCGGAGTAATCGCCAGCTCCAGTTGCCGCAGGTCGGAGTACGTCACGCCATCCAGATATAGCCTCGTGATGGGCACCGCTTTCCCATCCTCGATGTCCCACGCATAGTTCCCGCTCAGAATGGAGGTGACGTGCTCCGCCGCCATCGGCGGCCTTCCTAGCAGCGGATACTTACCCTGCTTGCGCGTGTAGTCTTCGCGCGACCACTTGGCATCGAAGTCAATCGCTCGCGTGTAATCGGCAACCTCGTAATGCGGCCAGTCCTCCGCCAGCCCATACGTCTGCCCGATTCGCGAGGACCATCCATTCGCCGAATATTGCAAGGTCTTGAGATTCACGCCCCCCATCGCCCGCAGAGAAGCTTCTAAAACGGAGTGGACATCCTTAACGTTCTGTGCCGCCGCATTCCCCGCCGCCAAGGCCAGAAACGCCGTAAATATCGCGACCCTACGCATCATGCGGTTCTCCTCCCTACCAGTCCGTCGGACGGTAATCCTTCAAGAATTGTCCCCACACATGTTCCCCGGTATTGAACCCTCTGATAATCGGATCGAGAATCCGCGCCGCCCCGTCCACGATATCCAGCGGCGGATGGAAGCGCTGCTCCGCCGTCTTCCGCGCCGCGATTTCGACAGGATCTTCGTCCGTCACCCATCCGGTATCGACGCTATTCATATGAATGCCATCGCCGTAATAATCCGTCGCCGAGGTGCGTGTCATCATGTTCAGCGCCGCCTTAGCCATGTTGGTGTGCGGATGCCGCGTAGTCTTCCAGTTCCTGTAAAACTGCCCCTCCACCGCCGACACATTCACAATATGTTTATCCCGCTCCGGCGTGCGCATCATCAAAGCCTTCAGCCGCGCATTAATAATAAACGGAGCCACCGCATTGATCAACTGCACCTCCAGCATTTCAACCGGCGACACCTCCGCCAGCAGCAGCCGCCACGAATTTCGCCCCCGTAAATCTACTTGCTGCAAATCCTGATCCAACCGCCCCTCAGGAAACAAATGTTTCTGCCCCAGCAAATCCTCCGCCTGCAATGCCACCTGCGAAAGCTCAGCCGTGTTCGTCACCCCCGCCGGGACCAGCGCTGCGCCACTTTCGTCATACGAACCGAGTAGCTTTCGCACATCCCCCGGCATCTGATCCAGCGCCGCCCGCTCCCCCTGCATCATGTGCGCGTAAAAATCCGGCGGCCGCCGCACGGTTTGACAAGCATTATTGATAATGAAATCCAACCGCGGCAGCGTCGCCAGCAACCTCCGGCACAGCGCCTCCACGCTAGGCGTATGCCGCATATCCAACCCATAGATTTCCAGCCGGTCCTGCCACTCCCCGAAATCCGCTTCCTTCGCATAACGCCGCGCCGAATCGTTCGGAAAACGAGTCGTCACAATCACCCGTGCCCCCGCCCGCAGCAGCTTCAACCCAGCCTGATACCCGATCTTCACCCGCCCGCCCGTCAGCAGCGCCACCCGCCCACGCAAGTCCGCCAGTTCCGTTCGCTTGAAGAAATTAAATTCCGCGCACTCCGGGCACATCTGATCGTAAAAATGATGAATCACCGAGTAGTGCTGTTTGCAAACGTAACAATGCTGCGAATCTTCAGCCTCAGTTTTACGTTCGTCGAAGTCGGCCGGAGGAAAAACATTCGGAGTAGTGAACACCGGCTTCTGCCGCAGCGTCCGGATTCCCGTCTCCGCGAGCACCGTCCCCACACGTTCCGCCCGCTCTGCCGCCCGTTCTCGTTCCGCAGCCTTTAGCCGCCGCCGCCGCGCCACCGGATCGGGATGATAAAACGCCGCCACCGCCCGCTGCAGCCGCTCCCGCTCCTCCGCCGGCAGTTGTTCCAGCGGCGCGCGATCCTCCGCCATCCCTTCCAGCAGTTCCGCCGTGGACCGCACCCGCTCGAGCAACTCGTCTGAATCCGGCACAACGAGTTAACCTTCGGAGCCGAATTCCTGCCGCAGAATGGCCACCACGTCATCTGCATCGCCGCTCGCATCGTTCAGCAGTTCTTCCAGCCGCGAATCAAATGCGTCATGCTCTACTTGAGGAACTCGCGCCTTCAGTTTCTCCACCAATGCAAGGTTTTCTTCGTTCATGGCTAGAGAGTAGCACCTGTCGTAACGTATCTATTAGGAGAAATCGAAGATGGAACTCGCCCGTATAGAAAAGCTCAGCGCCGGAAAAGCCGCCGTCGGCGCGTTCGCAGTAGGCGCGGTTGCCCTGGGCGCCGTAGCGATCGGAGCCCTGGCAATCGGCCGCCTGGTCATCGGCAAAACATCCATCGGCAAACTAAAAATCGGAGAGTTAGAGGTAGATACCCTGCGCGTCCGCAAATTGGAAGTACAAGAGCAGGATTAGTGCAGAGCCCCAGCTACCGTTAGCGCTTATCGACGACCACCTTGCCGCCCTTCAGCACCACCTTGGTCTTCAGCATCGGATAAATGTTCTCCAGCGGATTCCCGTCGACGAGAATAATGTCCGCCAGCTTTCCCGCCTCCAGCGTCCCAATCTGATCCGCCATGTGCAGATACTCGGCCGTGTTCGGGCCCATGATCTGGAAAATATCCTGCATCGAGAACATCACGCTGTAAGACTTCAGCTCGTGCTCCAGAACCACGATGTCCGCGTAGTTCTGATCCGTGCAATACCCCAGCGCCTTCCCGCCGCTAGCATCCCAAATCGTGCGCGCATTGACGATGGTGATAGCCCGCCTCCGTGCCCATGGCTTTGCCATTCGCGTCCCGGTTCGCCCCAGCGATCGCCTCCGGCCAAGCCTTGCCGTCGCGGAATCGCGGCGAGTTGTCTTTCGGAAACACCACAGGAGCCGGCGCCGGAGAATCCCGGTCGATAATCGGCGCGCCGAAAGCAATCAGCCCCAGCACAATCGAATTCGTCGACGCAATTTTCGCCGCCGCCTCGTGACTGGTGAAGTCCTTGTTCGGCAGATGCACAAAGCGCCGCACCCCCGCGTCGACCGCCGCAATCGTAGCCGGCGTGCTCACCGCGTGAACGTTTACCTGCACCCCCGCCTTGGCCGCTTCATCCACCACGGCTTTCAGTACCTCAATCTCCGCCGGAGTCGGACCCGGCTCCGGCGTGAGCGCAATCTCACCCGTGTGCTTGATCCCCTTGGCCGCCATCGCGCGAATCGCCGCGCGCGCCTCTTCCGGAGTGCCCTTCAA
>CAVVZG010000204.1:0-15868 GCA_963752205.1 Bryobacterales bacterium
CATGGACTTGGTATTTGCTTTCGCAAAATCCGGAGGCGGAAGCGCGGATGCACGAGGAACTGGATCGCGTGCTGGGCGGGCGGCTGCCGGCGTTCGAGGATGTCATGCGGTTGCCTTACACTACTGGTGTTTTCTCGGAATCGCTGCGGTTGTTTCCGCCGGCGTGGGCGATCGGGCGGCGCGCGAAAGCGGAATATGCGATCGGCGAGTACACGATTCCGGCGAAGTCAATTTTGTTGATGAGTCCGTGGGTGGTGCATCGCGATCCGCGCTGGTGGCCGGACCCGGAGCGATTCCATCCGGACCGGTGGCTTCCTGAGGAGAGTGAGAAGCGCCCGAAGTTCGCGTATTTCCCGTTTGGCGGCGGGGCGCGAGTCTGTATCGGCGAGCGATTCGCTTGGGCGGAGGGAGTGCTGGTACTGGCGACGCTCGCGCGGCACTGGAAGATGCGTATGGTGCCGGGGCATCCGGTGGCCACGCGGGCGGTGATTACACTTCGGCCGAAATACGGGATGAAGATGACGCTGGAGCCGCGCGGGGCGGCCCCAGCTTAAGGTTAGGCTTGGCGAATCATTTCGACGTCGATGGTGAGGTCGACGTCTTCGCCTACTAGAAAGCCGCCGGCCTCGAGGGCGACGTTAAAGCCCATGCCGAAATCCTTGCGGTTGATGCGGGTCTTGGCGGTGGCGCCGCGGCGCATGTTGCCCCAGGGATCCTTGGCTTCTTCGGTCAGCTCTTCGACGTTCAGGTTCACTTCCTTGGTGGTGCCGTGGATCGTCAGGTCGCCGACCACGTTGAAGCTGTCGGTGCCGGTGGCGGTCACTTTCTTGGACTTGAAGGTGATCGCCGGGTATTTTTCTACGTCGAGGAAATCGGGACTCTTGAGGTGTCCATCACGCTGCTCGTCACGCGTACTAATGGTGGCGACGTCGATGCTCGCGTCGACGCTCGAAGTAGTGGGGTTAGCGGGGTCGAAATTAACGGTTCCGCTCACTTTGTCGAATTCGCCTTTCACGTTGGCGATCATCATGTGGCGAACCTTGAACTGCGCAGAGGAGTGCGCGGTGTCGATTTGGTAGGTGCTCATCTAAATCCCTTTCGTCTTGGAAAATGCACTTCCTATCAGACCGCAAAGGGGCGGTGTGCCGCAAGTGCGCTCACGTTAGTGAGCCGCGGGCTCGGGCATGGGGGCGGCTTGGTGGTGGGAGCGCAGGGGGACGTTTTTGAGTAGGATGTTGAGCACCACGGCTCCGCCCATCACGAACGCGCTCGACACGAAGATCAGGTGCAGGCCGTGAACTAGTGAGGCGCGCACGTTGGCCATGAGAGTTTCGAGCAGCGCTGCGCCGTTGGGGTATTGGCTGAACATGGCATCCAACTGCGGTCGCATTTGGACGAGGAGCAGGGGATTGTCGAAGAACTTCAAGCCTTCTTGCGGCACGCCGGCGGGTAAGGTGCGTCCGAACTGGGCGTGATAATTGGTGAGCAGAACGCTGCCGAAGAGCGACACGCCGAGGGTGCTGCCGATGGCGCGGAAGAAGATCGTGGAAGCAGTGGCGGCTCCCATCTGCGCGCGCGGGGCGACGTTTTGGACGGCCACGGTGTAGACGGGCTGCAGCAAACCCATGCCGAGTCCGGCAAGAATCATGCCGAAGACTATAAGCAGGCGCGGCGTGGAAGCGCCCATGGTGGCGAAGATGGCCATGCCGCAGGTGACTAGAATCGAACCGAGGACGCCGGGCATTTTGTAGCTCTTCATGCGGTAGGTCAACTGGCCGCCCAGGAAACTGCCGGTTACGGCGCCGAGCATCATGGGGGTCATTAGCGTGCCGGATTGCGTGGCGGAAACTCCCAGCACGCCTTGCATGAACAGGGGCAAGTAAATGATCACGCCGAACATGCCCATGCCGAGGACAAAAATGCAAATGGAGCACACGCGGATCACTGGGTCCTTAAACAGCGTCAACGGGATCAGCGGCTCGACGGCTTTGTTTTCGGAATACAGGAACGCGATCAGCATGGCGACGGCAATTACCAGCAGCGTTTCGACGCGGCCTGAGCCCCAGCCGTATTCTGTCACCCAGGTGAATGCGAGCAGGAGCGGCCCTATGCAGGCTAGCAAAGTGAACACACCGGCCCAATCGAGAACACGGCGGATGGCCTGCGGACGGATATCGGGAAACTCAAAATAGATGGCGGCGATGGCGACGATGCCGACTGGCAAGTTGACATAGAAAGTGGCGCGCCAGGAGATGTGATCGGTGAGCCAGCCGCCCAGCGTGGGTCCGAAAATGGCGGCGAGTCCCCACACGCCCGAGAAAAAGCCTTGATAGCGGCCGCGTTCGGCGGGGGAGAAGATGTCGCCGACGATGGTGAAAATCAATCCCATGATGGCGCCCGCGCCGATGCCTTGCAGGCCGCGGAACAGGATCAACTGATTCATGCCGTCGAGGCCCAGGAAATTGAGATTTCCCGACGCGCCGCACAGAGCCGAGGTGGCGACGAAGACGGCCGAGCCCCATAGGAAGAACCATTTGCGTCCCCATAAATCCGATAGCTTCGCGATGATGGGGACGATCATGGTGGACGTCAGCATATATGCTGTCGCCACCCACGGGTAGCGGTTAAAACCGGAGAGGGAAGCGATGATGCGCGGCTCAGCGGTGCCGACGATGGTTTGATCGAGCGCGGCCAGGAACATGGCCAGGACCAAGCCGGTCATAGTGCCGACCAACTGCGGGCGGGTCAGGCGCACGATTCCGGAGGTGTGGAATTGCGGTTCGGCCGCGACCGTACTCATTGACCGATTTTAGCAGGGTATGCCGAACTTTTCCGCCGTCTTTCCTTCGAAATCGAATTCGATTAAAACAGCGGGTTCGTTGCCGACCACCCAGCCGTCGTGTCCGGGGGGCACGGCGAAGGCTTGAGGGGCTACAAATTCTTCCACGTGGCCATCGGCGAACTTGACGTGCAGCTCGCCGCGCGCGATGAAACCTATGTGCGCGTGCTGGCACAGGTCGCTGCCAATGATGGGCTTCAAGTGGGTGGACCAACGGAATCCGGGCTGGTAAATCATGCGCTTCACGCGGCCGGCGCCGGCGCGGAAAACGTCGACCTGCACGCCGCCCAAGGTGCGGGTTTCGCAGGACTTCATGTCGGCTAGTAGAGGATCGGAGGAACTCATGCGTCAATTAGACTGCTGAGTGCGGCGGCGAGTCAACCCCTTTCGGGGTCGAGAACGGCAATGTAGCCCAAGTTGCGATAGAGCTGCTTGTGGTCCAGGCCGCAGCCGACGACAAAGCGGTCGGGGATTTCGAAGCAGCGGAAATCGACGGGGACTTGCACGATGCGGCGCACGGAGCGGTCGAGTAGCGTGCATATGCCGAGCGAACGCGGGCCACGTCCGGCGAGCGTCTGCAAGAGATAGCGGGTGGTAAAGCCGGTATCGACAATGTCTTCGACTAGCAACACGTCTTCGTCGAGGATCGGTTCGTCGAGATCTTTGGCGATGCGGACCAATCCCGGGGTGGGCCCACGTGAGGGGCCGCCGAAGCTGGAAATCGCCAGGAAATCGATTTTGACGGGGATGGTGAGGGCGCGGGCCAGGGCTGTCAGGAAAAAGACGGAGCCTTTGAGAACGGCGATCAGCTTCAGGTCGCGTCCACGATATTTGTGGCTGATCTCGGCGGCTACTTCCGCGATGCGGGCGGAGACCTGCTCTTCGGTAAATAGAATTCGCTCGATGTTGCCGGGCGCGGGGGTCACGACGAGGCCACCATGCGGAGTCCGTATTTGAACACCAAGTCCTGGAAATCTTTTTGGTAGAACACCTGGATGTTGATGTGTGGATAGATGGCGCGCAGCAGCTTCACTTTGCGATTTTTCTTGGTGACCAGGGATTGCTTCATGGTGGTGAGTTCGACGTAGAGGTCGAATTCGGGCAGGTAGAAGTCGGGCGTGAAGGCTTCGGTGACGTGACCGTCTTTGTCCCATTGGAGGGGGAAGCTGCGCGGCTCGTACTCCCATTGGATGCGGTAAAAGTCCAGTAGATTGGCGAACATCTCTTCGCTGGGATGTCCGAAACTGGCGCTGGTGACGCGGGCGCGGCGCGCGGGCACGATGCCGCGCTTGGCGAGTTCCAGGCGTGTTTCGAACTCGATTTCGTCGGCGGCGTTGGGAGAGAGCAGGCCTTGCTCGCCGAGGCGCTTGGCGGCGGCAGCGGCCAACATTTCGGCGGCTTGCGCGGCGTCCATGCGCGTGAGGTTAATTGTGAGATCGAATGCCGCGGGGTCGGCTGAAGCCCGGCTGAAGCGGGCTTTGCGCAGGCGTTTGCGTTCGGCATCGAGTTCGCGAAGGCGCGCGAGAGCTTCCGGTTTTTCGAGGCGTAGATCCAGCATAAGAGTGCCGGTGCGGTGCGCGTCGATGGTGGTGACGCGCGCGCGCAGCAGCCACGGCGCGGAACGAAACAGGTGTTCGGAGCCGTCGAGGGCGATCAAGAGTGGATGCTCGCGGGCGAGACGCGCCAGCACCGCGACGGCGGCCGAGGCCCAGGCGCGGGCGGGGATGGAGATGTCGCCGAATTCTTCCGCCATCCATTGCGCTAAGCGCGTTTCCGTGACCAGCTCGAAGTTCAGGAGTTGTGCGGCTCCGCGCGCCACTTCTTCCCAGCGCGACGCCGGATCGCCCGAAATCGTAAGCAATGCCATCCGCTACACTGTCAGAATATCAGCCGCAGCCGCACTACAAAGTGCAAGGGTGGCGGCTCGATGAAGTCTTCCGCAATTGCAATCCGGCGCTTTCGTGACCGCCGGGCGTCAGCGAATTTTTCTCCGACGGGAGCTTTTGCCTTAATAACCTCGTTTATGCAGTTGGATGGCCACGTGCACATAGCCCCGACAGATTTGCAGTACTAACGAGGACAAACAAAAATGAAAAAGCTGCTTGCAGCGATGATGTTGACGGCGGGGCTCGGTTTCGCCGCGCAATTTTCGGTGGGGATTCATATAGGGGAGCCGCCGCGTCCACGGGTTTTACGTGTGCGTCCGATATCGCCGGGTCCGGGCTATGCCTGGGTGGATGGCTATTGGTATCCGGCCGGGAACCGCTACACCTGGCATCAGGGGTATTGGACTCGTCCGCCGTATGAAGGTTCGGCGTGGAGCGCACCGCGTTACGAAGGCGGTATGTATTATCAGGGCTACTGGAATGGCACTAACGGACCCGTAGCGCACGATCATCGCTGGGATCATGACCGCAAATATCGCGATTACCAGGATCGCCACTAGTCAGACCCGGCGCACGGGCTGATCCATTACTTTAGTCAGCATCTCCTGCACCGTTTGGCTGCTGCGTGGCGGACGAAGCGCGGGTGCGAGCTCGGCCAGAGGTTCGAGTACAAAGCGGCGCTCCGCCATCCGCGGATGCGGGACCTCGAGGCCGGCTGCGTGGATCACGGCGTCTCCGAAGAGCAAGATATCGAGGTCGATGACGCGCGGACCTTTGACGACGGTGCGCTGGCGTCCCATCTCATGCTCGATTCTGAGCAGGCGCGCTAGTAGCTGGCGAGGGAACAGTGTGGTTTCCGCGGCGACGACCTGATTCAGGAACCAGGGTTGGTCGACGATGTCGCGCGGCGCGGTTTCGTAGATCGATGAGGCGCGGGTGAGGCGCACGTGTGGGGACGCGATGCGCTCGCGCGCGAGCAGCAGGTTTTCGACACGGTCTCCCAGGTTCGAACCTAGCGCGATGTAGACGGTCTTCACGGGGTTTAGAAGAGCGCGCTTTGCGATCCGCCGCGCCGCCGCACGATGCCGAAGTATTCAAAACCGCGTTCTGTGCCAACGCGGCCGCGTTGTGTGCGGTCGAGAAAACCGAGTTGCATCAGATAGGGTTCGTAGACTTCCTCAATGGTGCCTTGCTCTTCATCGATGGACGCGGCGATGGTGCTTAGACCAACTGGGCCGCCGCCGTATTTTTCGAGTACGGTCAGCATGATTTTCTGGTCGATTTCGTCGAGGCCGTAGCGGTCCACCTCAAGCAGGTTCAAGGCTTTTTCGGCGACGCCGGCGTCAACATGGCCGTCGGCGCGCACTTGCGCGTAGTCGCGGACGCGGCGCAGCAGGCGGTTGGCGATGCGCGGAGTTCCTCTGCTGCGGCGGGCGATTTCTTCCGCGCCGGCGACGTCGATCTCGACGCCCAGCAGGTTTGCCGAGCGGCGCACGATGTGGGCGAGTTCTTCCACTTCATAGGGATTCAGGCGCAGGACTAAGCCGAAGCGTCCTCGTAGCGGTGCGCTGATGATTCCTTGCCGGGTGGTGGCACCGATGGCGGTAAAGGGCTTGATGTCCATGGCCACGGTGCGCGCGCCGGGGCCGGTGCCGATCAGGATGTCCATGCGGAAGTCTTCGAGCGCTGAGTAGATCATCTCTTCCACGTCCGGCTGCAGGCGGTGGATTTCGTCGATGAAGAAGACTTCGCGCTCGGCGACGTTGCTCAGGATGCCTACCAAGTCGAGTTTCTTTTGCAGAACCGGGCCGGAAGTTTGCTGGATGCCCACTCCCAACTCGGCGGCTATGATGCCGGCGAGCGTGGTTTTCCCCAATCCGGGCGGGCCGTAGAGCAGTACGTGATCCATGGCTTCGCCGCGTTGGCGGGCGGCTTCGATGGCGATCGAGAGCTGTTCCTTCAGCTTGCTCTGGCCCGCGAAATCCGCGAGACGCAGCGGCCGCAGCGCAGTTTCAAACTGCCGCTCTTCCTCGCGCAGCGATGCCGAAACGATGCCCTTTTCCTGCATGAAGCTTCAGTGTAGTGGAACCGCGGAGAGCGCGCCATTCGAAAGTACGCTTGCGATGCAAGTTCGTGAAACTGCATAATGGGGCTCATTGAAAAGCACTGGAGGAGGTGCACACATGGCGCGAATACTGGCATTGAATCCCCCTTATAACGGGATGTCCACGATTGTAAATGTGTTGGGCCGCGTGGGCCCGGGCGAGCCGAATCATCCCGACGATGTCAGAGTGGTGCAGCGCCTGATACAGATGGGCGCTCGCGGAAAGGCCCCAGCCGTGAATATAGGAGTGCCGCAAGTGACGGGGCATTTCGACGCCGCCACGGGTTTCTGGATTTACCACGCCCAGCGCATTTATAGACAGAACATGGTCGTGGATGGAGCGGTGTCTCCGGCGCGCGGCGCTCAATACTCCCCTGGTGGAGGCGTATGGGCCATCGTGGTCTTCAACGATTTGGCACACAGTAATTCTCCGCAGGAATATGCAACTTTCCTGGCGCAATCGACAACCTAAGTCCTGTCGCCCAGTCGTCCGTTAAATTACCTTACTAGTTTCAACGCGCGGCGGAAGAGCGCGTCGAATTCGTTGGATTCGCTTTCCGAGCGCGCTTTGATGACGGCGGCTTCGGCGGAGGCGCGGGTGGCGCCGAAATTCATCAGCGCGGAGATCACATCCTCTTCGGTTGCTGCGAAGGCGCTCTTGGGCGCGCCGCTGGTTGCCGCGAGCGAAGTTCCCACCGGTCCCAGTTTGTCGCGCAGTTCGAGTATCATGCGCTCGGCGGTTTTCTTGCCGACGCCGGGGATGCGGACCAGCAATTCCACGGCGCCGGAACGTATTGCAGCGACCAGGTCATCGGTAGTCAGGCCGCTGAGCGCCGTGATTGCGAGCTTGGGTCCAATGCCGCTCACGGCGATCAGTTTTTCGAACAAGGCTTTGTCATCTTTGGTCAGAAAACCGTAGAGCGCCAGGATGTCTTCGCGCACATGCTGGTAGATGTGCAGGCGCACCGGCGCGCCTTGCTCGGGCAGCGACGAATACGCGGAGACCGGAATCGTGACCTCGTAACCGACACCGTGCACGTCGATGACGATCTGGTTGGGATGCTTTTCGAGAAGCGCGCCGCGGAGATGCGAGATCATTAGAACTTAGGATACGAAATCAGGAATGCGTAGACGTTTTTTTGTGGATCAGGTGAGGAACGGACACGCGGAGATTGCCGGCGACGACGCCCGGCACCTGACGCGGGTGTTGCGCGTTGAGGTGGGGCAGCGCTATGAGATTTCCGACAGCCAGGGCGTGTATCTGGCGGAGATCGAGACGGCGCGCAAAGAACACGTAGTCTTCCGCACGCTCGAAAAGCTGCCGGTGATTGAGCCGCCGGTACAGATGATTCTGTGCGCCGCGATCGTAAAGTTCGATCATTTCGAGTGGATGATCGAGAAGGCTACCGAGTTGGGGGTGGCGCGGATCGTGCCCATGATTAGCGTTCGTACGGAACGAGGCTTGGACAAGGCGGCGCCGAAACGCTTGGAGCGCTGGCGGCGTATCGGCCTCGAAGCTAGTCAGCAATCGCGGCGGGCGCATCTTCCTGAGATCGACGAGCCGAAGGCATGGGGCGACGCGCTGGCTACCGCGGCGTTGTATCGTTATGCGCTGGACGAGAACACGACACGCCCTCTGCCCACGGCGTTTCCAGCGCAGCGGCACGCGGATGATTCAGTGGCTCTGCTGATTGGTCCGGAAGGCGGCTGGACGGATGAGGAACGCTCCGAATTTATTGCAGCGGGATGGGGTCCGGCGTCGTTAGGTCCGTCGATTTTGCGCGCGGAGACGGCGGCGTTGGCCGCGCTCGCAATTGTGTCTGCGGCGTGGTTGCCGCGTGAGGTTGCTACACTGGGACATTGATTCACCGCCTGGTTTTAGAAAATCTCAAGCACCGTCCGGTGCGAACTCTGCTTAGCGCCGTCGCCATTGGTGTTCAGGTCACGATGATCCTCACGCTGGTGGGTGTGAGCGAGGGCGTGCTTGGGGACATCGCCGCCCACGCGCGCGGCACCGGTGCCGACATCCTGGTGCGGCCTCCGGGGAGTTCGGTGCTGGCGTTTTCGGGCGACATGCCGGAGGGCATCGTGGGACTGGTCCGCAAAGAGCCGCACGTGGTGCTGGCCACCGGAACCAAGGTGCAGCAGATCGGCAACTTCGATTCCATCACGGGCATTGATCTCGACGAGTTCAATCGAATGAGCGGCGGACTGCGCTATCTGGCTGGCGGCCCGTTTACCGCTGACAGCGATCTCTTGATCGATGATGTTTACGCCAGCGCGCATAAGCTGCACGTCGGGGATAAATTGGACCTCGGGCTTATGTGGCGAGTAGCTGGCATTGTTGAGTCCGGCAAGCTTTCGCACATGTTTGCCGGCTTTCATATCTGCAGGAAAAGTATTCGGCCGAAAACAAGGTCTCCGTGGTCTATGTGAAAGTCGATGACCCGAAAAATATGGCCGCGGTGATCGATTCGCTAAAAAATAAGCTGACGGATTACAAAGTCTTCTCGCTGGATGAATTTGTTTCGCTCATTTCGGTGGATAGCATTCCGATTCTCAAACGCTTCACGCGAGTGGTGATCGGTTTGGCAGTGGTGGTGGGCTTCCTGGTGGTGTTTCTATCGATGTATACGGCGGTGCTGGAGCGTACGCGCGAAATCGGCATTTTAAAAGCGCTGGGTGCGTCGCCTGGCTACATCATGACGATCCTGCTGCGCGAGACTTTTCTGCTGGCGGTGGCGGGGGCGATCGCCGGCATCCTGATGAGTTACGGCACGCAGGCTATTCTGCGCGTTGCGGTTCCCACCATGCCTATGTTGATCGCGCACGCCTGGTGGCCGTGGTCGGCGTTGATCGCGCTAACAGGTTCGATGATTGGCGCGATTTATCCCGGTCTCAAGGCCGCGCGGCAGGACGCCATCGAAGCGCTGGCCTACGATTGAGTTTCCATGATTGAAATTCGGGACCTGAAGAAGACTTATCACGTCGGCGAGATCGACGTGCATGCGCTGCGCGGCGTGAATCTCTCGGTGGCGCGCGGCGAGTTTCTGGCGGTGGTGGGTCCAAGCGGGTCCGGCAAATCGACACTGTTTCATATTTTGGGCGGGCTGACGCCGCCGACTTCCGGTTCGATATACATCGACGGCCACGACCTGCTGGCTATGTCGGAGGCGGAGCGCACGAACCTGCGCAAAACCAGCGTCGGTTTTGTGTTTCAGAAATACAATTTGCTGCCGACGTTGACGGCTGCTGACAATATCGAGATTGCTCGCGACATCGCGGGGAAGAATGGGACACCCGATCCGCAGTTCGATGAGATTTTGGGATTGCTGGGTCTAAAAGGCCGGTTGCATCACAAGCCCCGGGCGCTGTCGGGCGGCGAGCAGCAGCGGGTCGCGATTGCGCGCGCGATCGTCAATCATCCGGCGATTCTGCTGGCTGACGAACCTACTGGGAATCTGGACACGGAGAACTCTGAAGCGGTGCTGGGGCTGCTGCGCGATCTGAACACGCGACTGGGGCAGACCATTCTGATGATCACGCACAATCCAGAAGCTGCGGCGTATGCGCACCGGACGGTGAAGATGCGCGACGGCCGCGTGGTCGAATAGCAAAAAGAGGGACGGAGCCTGATTATTGTTCTGTATCGGTAAATCCCACTTTGGGGCAATAATGAGGCTCCGTCCCTCTTTTTGCGGAACCTTTGCGCGCGCGTGGTGTCTATCAGGGCATGTTCGAGCAATCCATGCTGCTCTCTTCCGCGCCTGGCAAAAAAGCCGGAGCGCTGGCCGCTTCGCTCAGCCTGCAGACCTTTGCGGTCGGCACGCTACTGCTGATTCCCTTGTTTTACACGGACCAGTTGCCCTACCTGCAACTGCAAATCCCAACGTTTCTGCCGGCTGTGCCGCCTGCTCCGATTCCTGAAACGGCACCACGAAGGCGCACGGGGGTTAGAACCGGAAATGTATTCAGGATCCCCGCGCGCATCCCGCCCCTCAGCACCCAACCCGACTTTATCGATAACGCACCGTTGACAGATCAAATCGACGCGGGGCCGATCGTGCCGTTGGGTCCAAGCGTTATCTTTACGCAAACGCTTCCCCTCCTCCTCCTCCTCCGCAGGTGAGCGAACCCGCGCCTACCAAGCCGATCACGGTTACTAGCGATATCCAGTCCGCGAAACTGTTGCGAAAAGTGATCCCTATGTATCCAAAGTTCGCGGTCTTGGCGCGGGTTTCAGGGACGGTGCATTTGATCGGAACGATTGGGAAGGACGGGATGATCGAGCAGGTCCAAGTGGTCAGCGGTCCGCCGATGTTGGTGCAAGCCGCGGTGGATGCTGTGCGCCAGTGGGTATATCGGCCGACGATGTTGAACAACAAGCCGGTGGAGGTGATCGCCCCGATCGATGTAATTTTTAGTTTGTCGCGTTAGGCAAAAAGAGGGACGGAGCCTGATTATTGTTCCGTATTGGGAATTCCCGTTTTGGGGCAATAATCAGGCTCCGTCCCTCTTTTTGACGGTGATGCGTTTCCACTTTTTGCCGGCGCGGATGGTGTGGGTTCCGGGTTCGGCTTGGAACACCATGCCGGTTCGAACGCCATCGATTTCGACGGCGCCGGATTTGATCAGTCGCTCGGCTTCGGTGCGGGTGGGCGCCAAGCCGGTGGCTTGCAGCATCTGGGGGACACGAATGTCGCCAGCTTCGCCATAGTCGACGGTTTCGATGTCAGCCGGGTTCTGCGCCTTGGCGCACTTCGCGATTGAAGTCTTCTTGCGCTTGGGCGGCGTCGGCTAGGGAGTGGAAATCAGCGACGATGCGTCCAGCGAGCTCCATTTTCACTCCCATGGGCTCACGCTGTTTGAGCGCGGCGATTTCGGGCAGCGACAAGTCTGTCAGCAATTCCCAGTAACGCCACATGAGTTGATCGCTGACTCCCATGACTTTGCGGAACATTACTTTCGGCGGCTCGGTGATGCCGATGTAGTTGTTCTTCGATTTCGACATCTTCTCGACGCCGTCGGTGCCTTCGAGCAACGGTGTGGTCGCGACGATTTGTGGAGGCTGCTCGAAGTCACGCTGCAACTCGCGGCCTACCAGCAGGTTGAACCTTTGATCCGTGCCGCCGAGTTCCACGTCGCAGCCGAGCATCACGGAATCGTAGCCCTGCACTAGCGGATACAGGAGTTCGTGCATGGAAATCGGAGTGCCGTCTTTCAAGCGTTTCGTAAAGTCATCGCGCTCCAGAATGCGCGCCACGGTGTACTTCGAGCATAAACGGAGCATGTCCTCGAACTTCAACTGATCCAGCCATTCACTGTTAAAGCGGATCTCGGTCTTGTTGGCGTCCAGAATTTTGAAGACCTGCGCCTTATAGGTGTCGGCGTTGCGGTTGATATCGGCACGGGTCATGGGGGGGCGCGTGACGTTTCTGCCGGTGGGGTCGCCGATCATGCCGGTTCCGTCGCCTATCAGGAAAATGACGGTGTGGCCCAGGTCCTGAAAGTGTTTCATCTTGCGCAGCAGCACGGTGTGGCCCAGATGCAGATCGGGGGCCGTCGGGTCGAAGCCAGCCTTCACGCGCAGCGGACGGCCGGTCTTCAAAGCCTCCGTGAGGCGAGCCTTCAGATCTTCTTCGCGAATGATTTCGGAAAAGCCTTTTCGGAGGTAGGCCAACTGTTCGGGAACGGGAGCAAAGGACACTTTACAATTGTAAACATGAAGGCGATCTACCTCATGAGTTTGCTGATTCCCCTCGCTTCCGCGCAGTCGCTTACCGACCGCTTTTTCGACGAATACTATTTCCCATTCAACCCGACCGCGGCCACCTCGGCCGGTATTCATAAATTCGACGGACAGCTCGAGGATTATTCCAAAGCCGGCGTGGACGCGCGTGTGGCCAAGCTCAAGCAATTCGAAGCTGAATTCGCCAAACTTCCGGCGGAGCCCGATCGTGACTTGGTGCTCAGCACCATCCGCGCGAATCTGCTGGAACTCGAAACGGTGCGCAGTTGGGAGCGCAATCCGGATATTTATTCGAGCGGCATTTCGAGTAGCGCGTTCACCATCATGAGCCGGACGTTCGCTCCGCCGGAAGCGCGCATGCGATCGCTGATCGAGCGCGAACGCAAGATGCCGCAGGTCCTGGCCGCGGCTCGGGTGAACTTGAAAAATCCGCCCAAGATTTATTCGGAGATTGCGATTCAACAAGTGCCTGGCATTGTCAGCTTCTTTCAAAAAGACGTGCCGCTAGCATTCAAGAGCGTCACCGATGCGAAGTTGCTGGCGGAATTCCGCAGCGCTAATGACGCCGTGATCAAGGCCCTGGAAGATTATCAGACCTATCTCAAGACGAATGTCCTGCCGCGCTCGAACGGTGATTTCCGCCTGGGCGCGGATACTTACGCGAAGAAATTGTTGTTCGAAGAAATGGTGGATATTCCGCTCGACCGGCTGCTCCAGATCGGTTACGCCGACCTACGTGCGAATCAAAAGAAATATCGCGAGACCGGGCTGCTGATCGATAAAACCAAAACCCCGCAGCAGATTCTGGCGGAGGCGGTGAAGGATCATCCGGCTCCCGACAAGCTGCTGGGCGAGTTTCGCAACACGCTGGGCGGCCTGCGGGATTTCATCAGCGCCCACAAGCTAGTGACGATTCCCTCGCCGGTGCTGCCGATTCTCGAGGAGACGCCGCCGTTTATGCGCGCGACTACCTTCGCGTCGATGGACACGCCGGGGCCGTTCGAGACCGTCGCCAAAGAAGCTTTCTTCAATGTGACGCTTCCGGAAAAGGACTGGGCTCCGGAGCGCGTCGAAAGTTTCATGGGGCAATTCAACCGCGGCACGATACTATCTACCGCGGTGCATGAAGCTTACCCGGGCCACTACGTTCAATTTCTGTGGGTCCCGCACATACAGTCGCGCGTACGGAAGCTGCTGGGCGCGAGTTCTAATGCCGAAGGGTGGGCGCATTACTGCGAGCAAATGATGCTCGACGAAGGGTACTCGACCGATCCCAAGATGCGCTTGGGGCAGATTCAGGACGCGCTTCTGCGCGATGCCCGCTACATCGTCGGCATCGAAATGCACACCGGCAAGCGAACCTTCGATCAGGCCGTAGAGTTCTTTGAAAAAGAGGGCTATCAAACGCATGAAACGGCGATGGTGGAAACGAAGCGCGGCACTTCCGATGCGACCTACCTTTATTACACGCTGGGCAAGTTGCAAATTTTGAAACTGCGGGAAGATTATAAGAAGCTGCGCGGCAGCCAGTTTTCGCTTCAGGAATTTCACGACAACTTCTTGAAGCAGGGTTTTCCGCCCATCAAGATCGTGCGCAGGGCGATGCTGGGCAACGACTCTCCGACGCTTTAGACCACAACCTCGATCGGCACGGATGGCAGCTTGCGGTGGCCGATGTTTATTTTCAAGTGGTGCAATCCGGGGCCGACTCGTTCCGGCAGGCGGAAGTTCACCTGGTAGCGTTGCGGGCGCGGGTCGCTGCAAGTCTTTTCCAAATCTTCGACGGGCTGACCTTCTACCCAGATTTCGATCTCCCAGGGGTGTGCGATTTCTTCGAGCGTCAACTTTACGATGCGATTTTCGATCCGCCGCGGCGCCGTGATAACGCGCGGAATGGGAGGTCCGGGAGGAATCACGCGCAAAGTCGCGGGCGCGGAAATTGGGCGACCCAGCCACAGGAGCTGAACCGGGAGCAGGCCGGTGGCTTCCAGTTCCGGCAGGTCCACGCGAATGCGCTGCCAGCCGTCGCGGTCGGTTGCGCTGATCGATGTAATCGTCCCGAGCGAACTGCCGATGGTGGCGCGCAAGTGGTTCAGATCTGCGTCCGACGGCAAATTTCCGACGCGGATGGAGATGGCGGCGAAGCGTCCGCGGCAAGGAGCCACCGGTTCAAAGCTGCTGGCGTTGGTGATTTTGTGGATGGTAACGGGCAGCGTATCGCCCCAGGCGGCGGCCTTCTCTTCGAGGCCGGCAAACCAACCGGCGGGCTGCTTGCGCCAGGTCGTCCACATCGATGGCGTAGAGACTCCGTCCAGCGCCAGCACTTGAAAATCGTGCGCCTGCGCGAAATCCATGAGTTCATGCCGCGTGAAGTGAGCGCCGGTCCACTGGTCGACTGATCCGTCAGTTGTGGGATGTGGCGGGAGGCACAATTGCGCTCGAACCGATACTCGAGTCGGACTTCTGTCCCTGGAGCTCCGGCGGTCGGCCGAAGCGCATTGCTCACCAAGCAAGAAACACGATCTGGAGAGTGATCGACCCGGAAAACGCCCCCCAATTGGTCCGCCAGCAAAGGCGGATGGCCGTCGCCATCGCGGCGGCCAGGGCGGTGTCCGCCCCAATGCCGAGCGACTGCCATCCGGACGGCCACAAAGAGGCCGCCCGAAACCACACTCATCGTCAATCCGAGGAAGAGGACGAGCCGACGCTCGTCGGTTTAGGGAGTGATGTCACGGTCACCTTGCTGGCGAGTGCGAGAGGACCCGCTGACCCGAGACCCGCTCGGGAACGTGGACGAAGACCGCCGTGCGGAATCTCACGAATTGCCGCGTCAAGTTCTTCGATCGCCTCGTTGATCCGGATCGTGCTCGCGGTGTGCGAGTTGGTCGCGACAAAGGATGCTCGACAGACGCAGGCTGGACGCAGAAAGGTGACAGATGACGCGATGACACAGCACCGTGGCAATGTGCTCCTCTTGTTCGAGGAGTGTCTCCGACACCGTGATCTGCTCTTCGGTGCGTTGTGCAGTGTTCTCTCTCGCGACGACGACGGTGGATGTACCCTGAGTCCGTCGCGATTGGCTCAGGCTGACCTCGATCGGAAACTCTGAACCGTCAGCACGCCGACCGACCAAGTCGAGTCCTGATCCCATTGTCCGGATCGCCGGAGCGTCGGCGTAGCTCGACCGATGATTCCGATGCACTCTCCGAAGCTGCTCGGGCACGAGGCTTTCGATGATCGCTCCGGTCAGTTCACCACGCTCGTACCCGAACAGCTCCTCCATGTGGCGA
>CAVVZG010000205.1:0-4814 GCA_963752205.1 Bryobacterales bacterium
CATGGAGAAGTTCGACCACATCTTCGATACGCGCAAGCACAAGGCCAAGGTGAAAGCGGACACCGATCTGACGGCGAAGGATCTGCAGTCGATTATTGAAGACTACAAGAAGTTGGTCAAGAAGGAGACCAAGAAAGAGTTTCCGCAGGACGCTCATGTGCAGTTGGCGATGTCGCGCGATGCGGTGTTCAGATCCTGGTGGAATCCGAAGGCTTCCTATTATCGCAAGATGGAAAAGATCCCGGATGAAATCGGCACGGCGGCGAATGTGCAGGCGATGGTGTTTGGGAATCTGGGCGACACTTCGGCCACGGGCGTGGGCTTTACGCGCGATCCGGCTACCGGCGAGAAAGTGTTTTACGGGGAGTTTCTGGTGAACGCGCAGGGCGAGGACGTAGTGGCCGGCATTCGCACGCCGCAGCCGATACATGACCTCGAAAAGATTATGCCGGCGGCTTATCAGCAACTGCGCAACATCACCGATAGCCTGGAAAAACATTATCGCGACATGCAGGATTTCGAGTTCACGATCGAAGACGGAACCTTGTACATGCTGCAAACCCGGAATGGGAAACGGACGGGTCCGGCGGCGGTGCGGGTGGCGGTGGAGATGGCTGAAGAGGGGATGATCGATAAGAAAGAGGCTGTTTTGCGCGTGGCGCCGAATCAGCTCGATCAGTTGCTGCATCCGGTGTTCGATGCGCCTTCGCTCAAGAAGCTGACGCTGGTGACGAACGGGATTGCGGCGTCTCCTGGCGCTGCTGTGGGGCGGTGCGCGTTTAGTGCGGATGACGCGGTGGAGTTGGCCAAGGGCGGTCCAGTGATATTGGTTCGGAAGGAGACGACGCCGGACGATATTCACGGGATGGACGTGGCGCGCGGGATTCTGACTGCTGTCGGCGGGAAGTCGAGTCACGCGGCGGTGGTGGCTCGCGGCATGGGGCGTCCGTGTATTGTGGGCGCGGGGTCGATCACGATCAGCGAGCGCGATAAGGCATTTACGACGACCGTCGGCGGCAAGAAGATCACGGTGAAGGAAGGCGACTGGATTTCGATCGATGGTACGACTGCGAATGTTTATCTGGGCAAGGCGCAGACGAATGAGCCGGATCCGAACTCGTCTTACTTCGGCAAGCTGATGAAGTGGGCGGACACTTTCCGCGGGAGCTTTGGGGTGCGTGCCAACGCGGATATTCCGCGCGATGCTAAAGCGGCGCGGCTGTTTGGAGCGGAAGGGATTGGGCTGTGCCGCACGGAGCACATGTTCTTTGCGGAAGATCGTATTCCGCATGTGCAGGCGATGATTCTGGCGCGCGATGAGAAGACGCGGCGTAAGGCGCTCGATAAATTGCTGCCGATGCAGCGCAAGGATTTCGCGGGACTGTTTGAGGCGATGGACGGATTCCCGGTGGTGATCCGTACGCTCGATCCGCCGCTGCATGAGTTCCTGCCTAAACGCGAAGACCTGATGGTGGATCTGGCGCGCTTTCCATTCGTGAATGCGAAGGCCAAGAAAGAGATGTCGGAGAAGTACCGCATCGCGACCGGCGATTTGAAGAAGGCGTTGCCGGAGTTGCTACATCGCGTCGAGGAATTGCATGAGTTCAACCCAATGCTGGGGCATCGCGGGTGCCGGCTGGGAATCACGTATCCGGAGATCACGGAGATGCAGGCGCGGGCGATTTTTGAGGCGGTGGTGATCGTCGCCAAGAAGGGGATCAAGGTGATTCCCGAGGTGATGATTCCGCTGGTGGGTAGCGCTAAGGAACTCGAAAACCAGAAGGACATCGTCAAGAGGATCGCCGATGAAGTCCTCAGCAAGGCCGGGTTGAAGAAGCAGCATTACATGATCGGCACCATGATCGAGATTCCGCGTGCGGCTTTGACGGCGGATAAAGTGGCCGAGTATGCGGAGTTCTTCAGTTTCGGAACAAATGATCTGACGCAGACCACCATGGGGCTGTCGCGCGACGACTATACGAAGTTCTCGAAGGAATACGAGAACTTGAAAATCTTCAAGGCTGATCCGTTTGCGGCGATCGATCAGGAAGGTGTGGGATTGCTGATCGAGATGGCGATCAAGCTAGGCCGGCAGACGCGTCCGGATCTGGAGATCGGCATTTGCGGGGAACACGGCGGCGAGCCCAGTTCGGTGGAGTTCTGCTATCGCGTGGGCATGAACTATGTTTCGTGCTCGCCGTATCGCGTGCCGATCGCACGGCTGGCGGCGGCGCAGGCGGCTATTTCGGGGAGCGATAAATCCGAAAGTATGCGGACGGCGTGAGCCTCCGCTAGCGCTTGGCGCTGAGGGCGGACTTGGGAGCGGCGGGGCGCTGCTCGCTGGCGGTCAGGCCGTAGGCTTTGCGCTGGTCTTCGGCGGCGCCGGCGGCGTCACCGGAGTGCCGGCGTGCGACGGCGCGATTCACGTAGGCGTTGACGTAGCTCGGCTGCAGGCGGATGGCTTCTGAGAAATCGATCACGGCGCGATCGAAGTTCCGCAGGCGCAGATATGCGTAGCCACGCGCATTGTAGGCGCTGGCTAGCCAGGGGTCCAGTTCAATCGCGCGATTGAGCATTTTGATTGCTTGCTCGAACTCTTCCCTTTCATTCTGTTCGCGGCCTAGTTGATGGAAGCGTTGGGCGTCGCCGGCGGCTTGCGGGGTGGGGGCGGGCTTGGCGGCGACCTCGGCTGGCGGCGCGGGCTGCGGGACTGCTGGTGTTGGAGGAGCGGGCACGGGTTCGTCTTTCGCGACTTCGGCTACGGCGACCGGCGGGGCAGCCGGCAGTGACTCCGCCAGCTCCTTTAACAGCGGCATAGGTTGATTGAGCGCCTGCGCCGCCACCTGCGCATGATTGATTTCTTCCACCGCACGTGCGGGCTGATTCATTTTTATAAGGGCTTCCGCCCGGCACAAATATCCAGCCGCGGAATTAGGATTTGCGCGCACCGCCCGCTCACACTCATCAAGCGCGCGCTGCGGCTGCCCGTCGGCTTGAAACACGGCGGCCCGTCCCAAGTAACTTTTGTCGGAATCGGGGAGCAGAACGGAGGCGCTGGCGTAGTCCTGGACGGCAAGCTGATGCTCGCCGGTTCGCTGATAGAGGTGGGCACGCAGGACATAGCTGTCCGCATTCCGCGGGTCTCGGGCAATCGCTTCCGTGGCGTCCGCCAGCGCATTCGTGCTATTTCCAACGGCTGCGTAAGCGGAGGCGCGCGCTAGATAGGCCCGCGAACTATTCGGCTGGATCACCAACGACTGCGAAAAGTCCGCAATCGCGCCAGGGTTATCGCCCAACTGATAGGCACAATAACCACGATGAAGAAACGCCGCGTCGCTCTTG
The DNA here is from genome assembly GCA_963752205.1 of Bryobacterales bacterium. Taxonomy (GTDB): domain Bacteria; phylum Acidobacteriota; class Terriglobia; order Bryobacterales; family Bryobacteraceae; genus Palsa-187. The sequence goes on from CAVVZG010000205.1 coordinate 3,343, forward strand.
GGATCAGCGTCGATGGCTTGGCCGTAGGCTTCCATCGCCGCCTTGTACTGTTTCTGTTCCTCGAGGTGAAGACCCTCTTTGTAGGCCGCGCGCGCTTTTTGCCAAACCGAGACCGGAGGGGGAGCTTGCGTGGTGGGAGCCGGGGCCGTCGCCGCCTCGGAAGCCTTATTATGCTTGGCCTCGCGAGTGAGTTGCTTGACGGTTTCCTGGAGACTCTTGATCTCGGCCTGCAAGCGTTTCAGCACTTCCTGCAGTTGTTCAAGGGTGTTGGGTACGCCGGGCTGCTGAGCCAAAATCAAACCGGCGGGTAAGAGGACTACCAGCACGAATACGGCAATGCGAGATTCCCTGGACATCATCCTACTTGAGCCTGACTATAACATCTTTTTTTCGCGCCGGGAATAGTACTCCCTTTGATTGGTTCATGTTACCCTTTAAAATCGCATTCGCGAGAGAACCCTATGGAATATGTTCGGTTTGGAAGCACTGGATTGAAGGTTTCGCGCCTGTGTTTGGGCGCCATGAGTTACGGGTCCAAGAAATGGCGGGAATGGGTGCTGGAGGAGGCGGACGCGCGCCCGGTGATCCAGCACGCGATCGAGAAGGGCATTAACTTTTTCGACGGCGCGGATATGTACTCGACCGGCGTTAGCGAGGAAATTCTGGGGCGCGCGCTGAAGGATTTCGGGTCCGGGCGCGATAGCCAGGTGATCGCCACCAAGTTATACATGCCGATGAGCAAGGATCCTAACGATCGCGGCTTGTCGCGCAAGCATGTTCTGAAATCGATCGATAACAGCTTGCGGCGGCTGGGTACGGATTACGTGGATCTGTACCAGATCCACCGCTTCGATTATGAGACGCCGATTGAGGAGACACTGGACGCGCTGAACGACTGTGTGCGGGCGGGGAAGGTGCGCTACATTGGCGGGTCAGCGATGTTTGCCTGGCAGTTTTTGAAGATGGTGATGACTTCCGATGCGCGGCATCTGGCGCGGTTTGCGAGCATGCAGTGCTATTACAACCTGCTGTATCGCGAGAACGAGCGCGAGGTGCTGCCGATGTGCCGGGCGGAGGGGATCGCGGTGATTCCTTATAGTCCGCTGGCGCGCGGGTTTGTGGCGGGGAATCGCAAGCGGGAGGGCGGGGGAGAGACGCTGCGCTCGCGCACGGATCCGTTTTCGGATAAGGATTATTATCAGGCGCAGGATTTCGATATCGTCGACCGCATTACGGAAGTTGCGCAGAAACGCGGTGTGAAGAATGCGCAGGTGGCGATGGCGTGGATTTTGCAGAAGCCGGGGATCACGGCGCCGATTCTGGGGGCGACGAAGTCGGAATATATCGACGACGCGATCGCGGCGATGAGTATTAAACTCACGGATGACGAGATTAAGAGGCTGGAAGAGCCGTATAAGCCGAGGGCGATTTTAGGGCACGTGTGAGTTGGCGACCACTTCGGCGAATTCCTG
>CAVVZG010000206.1:0-45170 GCA_963752205.1 Bryobacterales bacterium
GACCGCCGGAGCCGTGTGGGCGCTTCTCTGCTGGCTCCTGGCCAGCCGCCTGCAAACCCGCCACGCACTAGAACGCGAAGCCGAACATACTCCCAGTCCAATCTGACCCTTCGCGCCGCCTATTCGGCGCGGTTCCACATGTGCCGCTTCTGCTCGCTAAAAACCGCATCGATCGCGCTCTTGCGCGACGGCGCGACCTCTTCTTCATACGTCATGGGCCACAGCGTGTACCACGGCAACGCCACCCGCGCCGCCTTTCCATGCTGATCGTCCACCGCTCTCTGAATTTCCAGCAACTCTCCGCGCGACAGTTCCAGTGGAGCCTCCTCTGGCTGATACATCGTGCCCATGGGATAGTCTTTGTAAGGCGTGCGCGTCTGCTCAATGTGGCAGCCCAGCAGAAAACTCACCGGCTTGCCGCTCACAAAATTCAACAGCCTCCGGTTGCTTTTCACATACGCGTCAAAATCGGAAATATAGATGCGCCCCGCATTGACGCTATCGCCGGTAAACACCACCCCCGTCTTGCGATCGTAAAGCGCAATGCTCGCGACGTCGTGGCCCGGCAACGGAATGGCATCGATCACGCGGTCCCCCAGGTCGACGCCCCCGATGTCCTCCGGCCAATGCGCAATCCCGAAAAACTTGGCGTTGGCTTGGGGAGTCGCTTTCACCATCGTCACCGGCATGGTGGGATCATGCAGCGCTTCAATCGCGTCGTCGCCGTCGGTGTGATCCCAGTGCGAGTGGCTATGCACCACATTCAGCGGAATCGACTCGCGCTGATTGCGCCCCAGCCACTTCTTGACGGTTTGCAAAAGAGTGGGCGCCAGATTCCCGTGATGCGAACCCGTATCCAGCAGCAGCGCGCTTTGCTTGCCGAATAAAAGATACACGAAAGGCTTCTCGTAATCCGTGCAGCCGGATTGCCGCAGGATGTAAAAATCCGGGTTATATTCGTGAATCTGCCACTCCGGCATTTCCATGCACTTGGGACCGCCTGTAGCCCACTGCTTGGGCAACACGCCGGCTTGAATGTTATTGCCGTTGGGCGCGGCCAACTGCGCCGCTAGCGGAAAAGCCAACAGCAGACACCACAAAAGTTTGCTCATGCCGAAATCTCCAGAAAAGAAAATTTGGCACAGCCAGGTGCGAAGCGCTAGAACGGAGCGGAAACGACAGACTTCATTCTAGCGCCCCGCGCTCTTTAATTCCCGCAGCAAAGCCGCGGTGGCCGGATGCGGATCGCCCGTCGCCGCATCAAATCCCAGCCCTCCCGCCTTCCCTTCCGCGGCATCCAGAGGCGTGAAACCACGCTTGTCTTTCACGTCCAACTTCGCGCCGCGCTCGGCCAAGAACCTCACCACTTGATCGAGCCCCCACATCGCCGCGCCATGGATGGCCGTGCGCCCCGCGCCGTCGACCGCGTTTACATCCACGCCCGCGTCCAGCAACAGCGCAATCGTCTCGACAGCTTCCGTCTCCGTCTTCTTCCTGCCGGTAGTGTCCTCCTCGCGCGTGCCGACGCCCGCCGCCGCCATCAGCGGATTGATCCCCGCCCGCGTCGTCAGCTTCGCATCCGCACCCTTCGCCAGCAGCACTTTCACAACTTCGGTATCGCCCGCTTTAGCCGCCCGCAGCAGCGGCGTCGTCCCCGCGCCGAACATGGTATCGTCGCCGCGATCGAGCTTCGTCCGGTACGGCTGTTGCCGCTCCAGTTGCGCGTTCACGTTGGCGCCGTGTTCGATCAGCATCTTGATGATGTCCATGCTCGAAAGCGCGTTATCAATTTCCTTCGGGGCCGGCCGGTTTGACACCGGCATGGTGTGAAAATCCACCGCCGCATACAGCGCCGTACGCCCCGTCTTATCCGCGGCGTTCACATTCGCGCCCTTGCCAATCAAAAATCCCGCGACATCGTAATGCCCGTTGATCAGCGCGAGCAGCAGCGGGCTGACGCCCTCCAGATCGGGGGCGTTCCAGTCCGCGCCCTTCTCGGCCAGAATCTGCACGCACTCCAGACACCCCTGCCGCGCTGCAAACAACAACGGAGTCAGCGCCCCCTGCGGCATCCACTTCTCGCGAGGCTCCGCCGTAACCTGCCGTGCCCACTCCTGCTGCGCCGATCGCGCGTTCACATCCGCGCCATGCTCCAGCAGCGCCCGCACCATCGCCGGATGCGATTGCCCCGCCGCCCACATCAACGCCGTCTGCCCGCGCCAGCTTTCCCGAGCGTCCACCTTGGCCCCATGCGCCAGCAAAATTTTCGCCGCGTCCACGTTGCCGGTGTGGGCCACCGTCATCAACGAAGTCTCGCCTTCAGGGCCTGAAGCATTCGCATCCGCCCCCGCCTTCAACAGCCGCTCGATCATCGCCGGATTCGCATTCAGACAAGCCAAATACAGCGGAGTAATGTCGTAGCGATTGACAGCCGAAACTTTCGCCCCCGCTCGCAGCAACGAGTCCACCAGTGGCGCGTCATCCTGCCGAACCGCCCACATCAGCGCCGTTGTCCCATCCGCCTGCGCCGCATTCACGTCAGCCCGCTGCGCAAGCAACGCCAGCACCGCGGCGGAGTCCTGCTTCTCGACCGCATCCGCCACCCGCGCCTCGGCTGCGAACACACTAATAGCGGCGAATGCCAATCCAAGAATGATGCGCATGCCGTTAGACTCCGGCGAGACGCCCCGTGCTGTCGCCCAAAGTCTCCTGGCGAATCCCCGCCTTGTCCATGGCGGACACCAGCAGATTCGTCATCGGAGTGTGGTCTTCGTAACGCAAGTGCCGCCCGCCCTTGAGCGTCCCGGCCCCACCGCCCACTAATAAATTCGGCAGCGGGAAATGATTGTGCACGTTGCTGTTGCTCATGTTGCTGCCGTACAGCAACACTGAATGATCGAGCAGTGATCCGTCGCCATCCGGCGTACTTTTCAGCTTGTCGAGGAACCGCGCGAACAGCCCGATGTGATACTGCTGAATCTTCACCAGCTTCTCAATCTTCTCCGGCTTGTTCTGATGATGCGAAGTAGCGTGATGGCCGTCATGCACCCCGATCTGCGGATAGGTCTTGTTGCTCTCCTCGCGCGCCACCATGAAGGTGAACACGCGCGTGACGTTGGTCTGATACGCCAGCGCCAGCAGGTCGTACATCAGATTGATGTGCTCTTCAAACGCGTAAGGAATCCCCACCGGAGCCTCCGGCAGCTCCGCATACGAATCCACTTGCTGCTGGCCGGCTTTCTGAATCCGCCGCTCGATCTCGCGAACGCTCTCGAGGTAATCCCTCACCATCGCGCGATCTTTCGCACCCAGCGTTTTCTGCAGCGCCCCCGCATCGGCGGTAATCTGATCCAGAATACTGCGGTCTTCTTTAATGCGCGCCGCCCGCTCCTCCGCCGATCCGCCCACGCCGAACAACCGCTCAAAAACTTTGCGCGGATTAATCTCCATCGGCAGCGGAGTCGTCGGCGTCCGCCACGACAGAGTGTTCATGTAGATGCACCCGTAGTCGCGATCGCAAGCGCCGATCAGTGCCGAATTGTCTTCCGTCGCGAGTTCCAGCGAAGGCAGCAAACTATCCTGCCCGATCTCGCTGCGCCGCAATCTGATCCGCCGTCACGCCCGCAAACGCGTCCACGCCCTGCGTCGGCTTCGGACGCACCCCGCTCAACCAGGTAGTGGGACTCAGCGAATGGACCGCTGTAGTATCCGCGGCCTTGTGCCCCAGCCCGCTAATGACGTTCACATAATCGCGCAGCGGTTCCAGAGCCTTCAGAATCGGAGAAAACTCAAACCCCGCGCCCTCGGCAGCCGGAGTCCACTGGTTCATAATCGCCCCATGCGGCAAATACACGAACCCCAGCCGCACCGCCGGTTTCGCCAGCGGAGTCTGCGCCGGCAGCATGGAATCGAGCAACGGCAACGCCGCTGCGACACCCATCCCGCGCAACATCGTCCGCCGCGAAAGATGCTTCCTGGTGATGAACATATTGCGCTTTTATCTTATCCCAAGAAGGCTATCCTAGCGGGTGAAGCCGCTATTTCGAATCCACCTTGACGACTTGAATCACCAGGCTCTTCGGCACCAGCATCTGATGCGCAACGCCGGCCGGGATATGAAACACGTCGCCCGGAGCCATCGGATGCCGCTCGCCGCCCGTCACGGACGTCCCGCGAATCTCGCCCGGCGCCGTAGTTTTGCCATCGGCCAAGCTTCCGCCCACGATCAGCGTGCCCGCGCCCGAGATCACGGTGACCACATCCACCTGCTTCTGGTGCACTTCCACTGCCCCATCCCCCTCGCGGCGGACGATGAGCAGCCCATGATTGCCCCAAGTGCCGGCGCGGTCGAGTCCAGCCTTATTCGCGTCCAGCTTGGTAGCCTTGGCGCGAGCCTGAATATCAGCGGCCTTGTACATTGCGAATCCATCGGGGTCGGCAGCAAAGGCGGCCCCCGTGAGCGACAGAGCAAGAAGAATCGGCAGTAGTTTCATGCGTCGGATGGTAACAGACGGCGCTCAGCAATTCAACGCTCGCCCCTCACCGCACAAAATAATCCGCCTTCCCCATCGCCGCCGGCACCGCTACATCGAAAAACCCGATCATCATCTCTTCCCAGCTCTGCTGCCCGTAGCGCACCTCCGCCGCCGGGTCCGGATTCCGCGGATTATTCGCCGAGTTATCGAACCATCCCACCCATTCGAGCCGCGTCCCCTTCTTCAACGCCAACGGCTCCGCCAGCCGATAAGAGAGCTGCCAGTAAAAGTTGTAGTTCGACACCTTCAGCAGCGTCTCCGGCTGCCCGTTGTCGCGGATGCGCGTATACTCAAACGCCTTGCCGCGCAAGTGCATGTGCGGAAAAAATCCCAGCAGCAGCGCGTCGTTGGGCAGCGTGCCCCACGCCGTCACGCGATACTCGCGCTCGCCCGGCGGAATCACGAAGCGCTCGTTATCCATCTGCAGCGTCAGCACCGCCTTTTCCGGAGGCGCCTTCGCAAACACCAGCCCCACGCTGGACCGGTCCACCGTCCGCTTCCCGTTCGGCGTGTAGTGAATCTCAAACATCAAATCCGACCCCGCCTTCACCCGCTTCGCCATCCCCTGCGGCCACACCTCCGGCGCGCTCCCCGGCGCCCACACCGTCAAAATGTCGGACTTCGTCGGCCCGCCCGTCCACGTCGACCCCGGCTCGCGAATATACACCACCACGTGATGCACCACCGCGCGATTCCCCGGCCGCGCCTCCACGCCTTGTATCCAACGATCTTCGCGAAACCCCGTCGGAGCAGCGAAATACTGATACTCCACCGCCCCCCGCGCGGGCACTTCGAAGGAGCGCGGCATCTCGATCACCTGATCCGGCACGCCCAAATTCCACCCGTCAGCCCACACCCGCGCCGGCGGAGCATCTTTAGGATTCCCCTCCGTGGCCCCCGTAGCCGCCCAAGCCCCCAGCGTCGCAATCTCAGCCGCCGTCAATGACCTGTCATTTGAGAACTTCCCGCAGCAAGGATCGGCGAACCAGGGAGGCATTTTGCGCACCCGCGTGGCCTCGCGAATCGCCTTCGCCCAAGGCCGTGCGTCACGATAGGTCACCAGCGCCATCGGAGCCATCTCCCCCGCCCGATGACACTCCTGGCAGCGATTTTGCAGGATCGGAAGAACGTCGCGATAGAACGTCGGCGGCCCCGCCAGCACCGGCATAGCAGCTAAAATCCAAGCCCACCGCACATTCCCGAGTATACTGCCGGTAAGCATGACTCACGTCCTGATTCTAGGGTGCGGCTTCACCGGCCAACGGGTCGCCCGCCGCTTCCTGGCCCGCGGCGCGAGCGTCACCGTAACCACCCGAGACCCCGCGCGCCTGGCGCCTCTCGCTCGAAAGGGCGCCAGCGTGATTACGCTCGACGACCTGGCTGCGAATCTTCACTCAGGCGTCCGCGTTCTCCACTCCATCCCGCCCACCATAGAGCCCGATCCGCTCGATGCCCTGGGCGCCGCCCCCGCGCGTGTGGTGTATTTATCCACCACCGCCGTCTACGGAACCGCAACACATGTGGACGCCACCACCCCCGTCGACGAACAATCCGGCCGCGCCCGTTCCCGCTTGGCAGTCGAACGCAGCATAGCCGCCGGCCCCTGGTCGTCGCTGATCCTGCGCCCCGCCGCGATCTACGGCCCCGGCCGCGGCGTGCAGGAGTCCCTCCCGCGCGGCGCTTATCATGCAGGCGACAATTACGTCAGCCGCATCCACGTCGATGACCTCGCCGCTCACGCCGAGGCCGCCCTGCTGTGCGATTTAGAAGGAGCTTACCCCGTGGCCGATGAACACCCCTGCACCACGCGCGAAATCGCCGAATTCTGCGCGAGCCTCCTGCACCTGCCGGGCATCCCTCAGCCCGCACCGGGGATGCACCCTCGCGCAACCTCGAACCGCCGCGTCGACGGCTCCGCCATCCGCCGCGCCCTCGGCATCACGTTGCAGTATCCCAGCTACCGCACCGGCATCCCCGCATCGCTCGTGACGCCCGCCCAGTGAAACTCCCCGCCAATCTCACGCAAGCAAACTCTGTCCTCGCCCGCCGCGCCCAGCAGCCGCTCCATCGGCTCGCCTACCGGTTCACTGCTCAAGGCGAAGGTACGATGATGAACCGGCAGAATGAAATCCGCGCCCACGTCGTCCGCCATCCGCACCGCCTGCTCCGGAGCGCAATGCATCCGAATCCACGGATTGTAGGCCCCAATCGGCATGATCGCCAGATCCACTGCCTGCGAAGTCCGCACTTTTTTGAACAGATCCGTGTAAGCCGTGTCCCCGCCGAACACCACGCGATACCGCCCCACTTCAATCACGTACCCGTTGTAGGACCGCTGCGTGTCTTTGCCCATGCGCGCCCCCCAATGCTTCACCTCAAACGCGCGCACGGTGGCCGGGCCCACGCGCATGCTTTGCCCCCAACCCAATTCGTGGACCGCGCCGTAGCGCTTCACCCGCAGCAAATCGCTGGTGTTGACGGCCGTGATCACCGCGGTCGTGCGCCTCTCCAGCTTGCGCAAACTAGGCAGATCGAAATGATCCATGTGCGCATGCGACAGCAGAATCAAATCCGGCCGCGGGATCTCCGCAAGAGTCAGCGCGGGTTCCACCAGCCGCTTGATCCCCAGCGTAACCGGGCCCAGCCCAATACCGATGCGATTGCTGAAAACCGGATCCGTGACCACGATAAACCCGTCCATGCTGATCACGACGGTGCTGTGGCCAATCCAAGCCGCATGCAATCCCGTCTGCGGCCACCCACTGAGGTCCGGACGCCGCGGCGCCGCCTCCACCTCACGCTTCATGTCCTTGGAAACATGGCGCAAAAACGTAGCTAAATTGCTCACGTTACATTAGACGCAATCCAACGCACAGAGGTTCGTTTTTCTCATTTATAGGCGAACCGGGTGCCCGCCGGGAAGCGCAACCCGAACCTTTCCGCGAGCGTTTCCAGCACCGCATCCTCATCCGCCAGTGTGATTTCCGAAACTCCATCCGGACGCTGTTCCGTCAACTGCCGGTTTAGCAGCGTCAGCCGCACTTCCTTCCCAGGACGCTGCGCCACGAGTCGCGTCACAAATGGCGATGCCGGATAAGTCGACGTGAAGTAATTCGAAACTTCGTAATCAACCGCGTGCTGTTCCTCCAGCGTAAACCCGTAAAGATCGAACCAGCCCTCTGGCCGCAGCGATTGCAGCACATGCGAACCGCCATCGAGGATCACGCGATATTGCCATCCGAAATGCCGATTCGGCTCGCTCGAATCAAGCCGCACCGGTAACAGCAATCCCTCTCCACCAAACCCCACATCCGCCAGCCACTTCTCGCCATCGACATCGACCGCCAGCAACATGTGGCTGCGCGGACGGACTTCCGCCGCTCCCATCCGCACCCGCGCCGCAAGTCTGGTCACGCGAAAGCCTATTGCTTCCAGGACCGCCGCCAGCAGCGTGTTCTGCTCGAAGCAATACCCGCCGCGCCGCGCATGAATCAGCTTCGCCGTAATGCTCTCCAGGTCCAGCCGAATCGGCCGCCCCAGCAAAATGTCCAGATTCTCAAACGGAATATGCGTCGCATGCGCCAGATGCAAATCGCGCAGCGTAGCCAGCGTCGGCGTGAATTCGCCGCCATATTCGATCCGCGCGGCGTAGGCCTGCAGGTCCATCGTTAGCGGACAGCCGCGACCGCCTGCCCGTCGCTCGCTGGAACTTTGCGCATCTGAAACGGCGCGCTTTTGACGATGCCCAAAATCACCGTGGAGAAACGGTAATCGCTCTTCGCGGCATCGCGTACGATCCCGCGCACCACCGGCATGTCGTAAAAATCCAGCCCACGCCCCAGCGCATACGTCATCATCTTTTCCGTCACGGTCTGCACGAATTGCTGCGGATGCTCCAGCAGCGCCTTGCGCAAATCCACCACGCCTGTCACCGGCGTGCCGTCCGCCAGTTGTCCGGATGCATCGATCGGACCCGCCGGCTCCTTCGTGCGCCACTGCCCGATCGCGTCGAAGTTTTCTAGCGAGAGCCCCAGCGGGTCCATGACTTTATGGCACGTTGCGCAGCTTGGATTCGCACGATGCTGCTCCATCAACTGCCGCAGCGAAAGTTGCTTGCCATCGCCGTTTTCTTTGAGCGCCGGCACGTTCGGCGGAGGCGATGGCGGCGGCGTCCCCAGAATATTTTCCAGAATCCACTTGCCCCGCAGCACCGCCGACGTGCGATTCGGATAGGAAGTCACCGTGAGCACGCTGCCCTGGCCCAGCAGCCCCCGGCGATTTTCATCCGCCAGCGTCACGCGGCGGAACTGACTGCCGTAGACATTCGGAATGCCGTAGTGTTTCGCCAGCCGTTCATTGACGAACGTGTAGTTCGCGTTGAGCAGATCCAGCGCCCCGCGATCCTCGCGCATCACACTTTCGAAAAACAATTCCGTTTCTCGCCGCATCGCCTGCCGCAGGTTATCGTCGAAGTTCGGGAACGTCGCCACGTCCGGAGCCGCGCTTTGCAAATTGCGCAAAAACAGCCACTGGCTCGCGAAATTCTTGACCAGCGATTCCGACTTGGGGTCCGCCAGCATGCGCTTCACTTGTCCTTCCAGCACCGCCGGATCCTTCAGCTTCCCCTGCGCCGCTAGATTGATCAACGCCTCGTCCGGAATGCTGCTCCACAAAAAGAACGACAACCGCGAAGCCAATTCCAGATCGTTGATGCGATGCGCCGCCCCCGCCGCCACACCCGCATCCGACTCCGCGCGGAAAATAAATTTCGGGTTCGCTAAAATCAACCTCAGCGCATTCTCGATGCCGCTGTCGAAGTTCCCTGCATTCCGCCCGGCCTGATAGAAATTCAACAGGCTCTCCAGATCCGTATCCGTAAGCGGCCTGCGATAAGCCCGCCGCGCCAGCACCGTCAGAATCTGCTTCGCGCAGGCCACATCGTCCCTGCCCGCCGCCGGCCGGCACACGAATATCTTCCGCCTGCTAGGAGTGTCGCCCGGCCCTTTTGCGGAAAACGGTCCCGCAATCGCCACCCGGTCGATCTGCGGCAGCCCGTTCATGTTCTGCAAATCTAAATCGCGTGTGAATGGCTCCAGCGGCTCGTCCGACTCAGCCAGATTCTTCTGCGCGAACGTCACCCCTACCGCGTGCGGCCCCGCCTTCACTGGAATCCGCGCCTTCAGCCGCGCGTCAATCGCTTCGCCCGCGACACCCAGATTGGTGTCCATCATCAAGTTGTCGTCCGGCCCGCCCACGCGCGTCGAAAACACCCGCACGCCATCGATCGTGATGTCGATGCGATGCGGAAACTCCAACCCGGTCATGTAACCCACAATGTTGCGCAGCAGCGAAATGCTGAAATCGTATTCGCCATCCAGCGGAAAATTGTGGTGGATTAACGCCCCGCCGCGCGTCCCCAGCGGCAACCCATCGATGTGCCCTTCCTGCGCCAGATCCGGAGGAATGCGATAGGTCTGCGCCACCGGAGGCGTGTTCGGATCGCCCATCGCCAAACTCGCCACCTTGCGCGAAGCTGCTAGGTATTGCTCCAACAGCAACGGAGAAACCTTCAACACATCGGCGATGTTGTCGAACCCGTTACTTTCGTCGTCGCCCGGCAGAAGCTCGTTGACGTCGATGTCAAGCGCCAGCAGATCGCGCACCGCATTGGCATATTCAGTACGATTCAGCCGGTGCAGCGCTGTGCGCCCCGGGTTCACGTTCCCCGCCGCCGCGCGATCGAGCGACGCTTCAAGCCACGACGCCAATCCGCGCAGCGTATCTTTATCGGGACGCGGCATCCCCGCCGGCGGCATGGTCCCGCCATGGATTTTGCGGACCACTTTTTCCCACACCTCGGCGCCCTCGCCGATGCGGTCCACATCCATTTTGTCGAGCGTCAAATTTGCAGTTTTGAGCCGCTGATTGTGGCACACCACGCAATATTGATCGAGCAGTTTCCGCTGCTCCACCTGCGCTGCGGCATGCGCAGAAAAAAACGCAGCCAGCAGCCAAAGAAACTTACGCTCCATCGCCTCCAGCATATCTTAACCCGCACAATTTGACGCCGTTTGGCCGCCGATTCGCGCCACTCTCCAGTAAACTAAACAGACGTGATGCGATCTTATTTAACTCTGCTCGTTCTAAGCGCCGCGCTGGCGCCAGCCCAGTCCGCGAAGCCCGCGCCCGCGTCCGAATGGCCCATGTACAACCGTGACCTCGCCGGTACCCGCTATTCGCCGCTCACCCAGATCAACACCAAGAATGTGGCGAACCTCAAACAAGCGTGGTCCTTCCAATTGAAAGCCGACGCCAAGCAACCCGGCCCGCAATCGGAAGCCACGCCCATCATGGTCAACGGCGTGATGTACCTGCCCGCCGGCAATCGCATCGTCGCGCTGAAACCGGAAACCGGCGAGCTCCTCTGGCAATACGTGCTCACCGAAGGCGTCCCGCAGCGCCGCGGCGTCACCTATTGGCCCGGCGATCAAAACAATCCCGCGCGCATCTTCTTCACCACCGGACGCAAGCTGGTGGGATTGAATGCGTCCACCGGCAAAATCGATCCCGGCTTCGGCAATGAAGGCAGCGTAGACACAGTGGTTCCCTATCAATCCGCGCCGACAGTTTATAAAAACATGTTGTTCATCGGAGCCAACGTGCCCGAGCAGCCCGCCAACGGCCCTCCCGGTGACACCCGCGCCTACGATGCCCGCACCGGCGCCAAGATGTGGGAATTTCATTCCGTCCCGCGCTCCGGTGAAGCCGGCAACGAAACCTGGCCCGCCGACGGCTGGAAAGATCGCACCGGCGTCAATAACTGGGGCTTCTCCATGACCGTCGACGAAGCGCGCGGGATTCTCTACACCACCTACGGCAGCCCCGCCAGCGATTTCTATGGCGGCGATCGCAAAGGCAACGACCTGTTCGGCAACTCGGTAGTCGCCCTCGACGCCGCCACCGGAAAGATGAAGTGGTATTTCCAGGCCGTCCATCACGATATGTGGGACTTCGATCTCCCGCCCGCCCCCGGCCTGATGGACTTGGTGATTCACGGCAAGAAGACGCCGATTCTGGCGCAGACCGGCAAGGTCGGCTACATGTACATCTTGAATCGCGAAACCGGCCAGCCCATCTTCGGCATCGACGAGAAGCCGGTGCCGCGGAGCAATGTGCCCGGCGAGTTCGCGTCACCCACCCAGCCGATCCCCGTGAAACCCCCACCGTTCGGCCGCATGAGTTTCAAACCGGAAGATCTGGTCACCGCCGACGACACCAATCCGGAACATGCAGCCGCTTGCAAGGACTTAATGGAACGCAGCGGCGGCCTGCATAACGATGGTCCGTTCACCACGTGGGTTTATCGCGCGGACGGCGCGCCCCCCGTGTCGAGCGTGATCTTTCCCGGCGCCATCGGCGGCACCAATTGGGGCGGCACCGCGTCCGACCCGAAGCTCGGTTACGTGTTTACTTTCACCAACGAATACGGCAGCATCGGCTGGATCGAGAAGAAGCCCGAAGGCTCGATCGTCCCCTACGATCAAGCCAGCGTCGAAGGTAATCCCTTCAACTCGAAATTCTGGGCAAAGAAAACTGATGCGTCCGGCCGTGTCATGGGCGCGAGCAGTTGGCCGTGCCAGAAACCGCCATGGGGCCGCCTCACAGCAGTGAACGCCAAGACCGGCGAATTCGCCTGGCAAGTGCGCCTGGGCGTCACCGACGAATTGCCCGAGGGCAAGCGCAACACCGGCCGCATCGGCTTCGGTGGACCCATCGTAACCGCCGGCGGCTTGGTTTTCATCGGCGCGACCAACGACAAACGCTTCCGCGCCTTCGACTCCCGCACCGGAAAAATGCTGTGGGAGACCAAGCTCGAATACAGCGCGATTTCCGTGCCTATGACGTTTCAAGGCAAGGACGGGAAACAATACGTGGCAGTGGTGGCAGGCAACGGCGGCGCCGGAGTGACCGATCCCGACAACCGCGGTACCGAATCGTTGGTCGTGTTTGCCGTTAAGTAACGAAACTATTTGAGAGACAATCCGGTTCCAAGTTGCACTAAATTTGTTGAACCAGGATTGCAATGAAAGTTCGTGACCTTGTCAAATTGATTGAGGGTGATGGCTGGCGGCAGGTACGGATGCGGGGCAGTCATCGCCAATACAAACACCAAGCCAAGAAGGGTTTGGTAACCATCCCAGGCCATCCCAGTGACGACGTGCATCCTGATACCCTGAAAAGTGTCCTGCTCCAGGCGGATCTGAGAAAGAAGTCGTAAAACAAGTCATGAGAAAATACGCCATCGTCATCGAGCAAGGCGAACACAATCTCTCTGCCTACGTTCCGGATCTCCCCGGCTGCATTACCACCGGCGGCACCATCGAGGAAATCGACCGCAACATACGCGAGGCGATTGCGTTGCACTTAGAAGGGCTGCGCGAGGAAGGCGAGCCTATCCCCGAGCCCCACACTGCCGTCGCCTACGTCGAACTGCAAAGCGTAGGCTGAAGCATTTATTTGCCCACCATATGTTCCACGTTGCGTGAATTTTCACAAACGGTTTCGATGAGCTCCGTATCCGGAACCAGCCCCAGGTTAAGCTTCACAGTCCATGGCTTGGTGTAAGCCTTCGGGTCGTCAATCGTAATCGCGAGTTCCATGTTCCCCACATTGAGCCGCCGGAAGCGCTCGGTGACGTGCAGCGCTTGCGTCTGCGGACGCCCCTTCTCGGTGTCCAGCCAGCCGCGGTCATTGAAGCCGATGGTATCGACCACCATCGTGTCGCCCTCCCACTTGCCCACAGAGTAGCCCTTCCAGGAAGGCTGCGGGTCCTTCGGCAATGGCCGGCCGTCCGTGAAAATTTCGCGGAACACATCGTTGGTGGAGGTTTCGTAAAGCACGATCAACTCGCGCGGCAACTGTACAACTTTGTAAGGATGGTCGCCATGCGTGTCGACGCGCGGCACTCCCGGCGGCATGCACTGCGCCAGAGGATCGTCTTTATGCACGCGATCCTCGCGCTTCTCGGCGAGCGCTTTGGCCCACGGCTGGTAGGGCACGTCTTCCGGTTTGAGGTCGGCT
Organism: Bryobacterales bacterium; assembly: GCA_963752205.1. Classification (GTDB taxonomy): domain Bacteria; phylum Acidobacteriota; class Terriglobia; order Bryobacterales; family Bryobacteraceae; genus Palsa-187. The sequence goes on from CAVVZG010000206.1 coordinate 13,617, forward strand.
GCCAGATTCAGAAAATGACTAATGCCTGCGGTCGGAATCCAAATTCCTGAAAGATCCGGCTTCCCATCAGGGGCCTTCGGCGTGGGAGCCGCAAGGTCCGGTTTCCCGTCGCGCGTTCGCGGCAGACCCGCCGTAGGGTAGTTGAACCATTGTGCGGACGCCGTCGCCACCAGGACGATGACCATAACGAAAACCCGCGAGATCGTGATCATGCCCAAACAGTATATGCAAAAAAGTTGTGCGCGTACACGCGAATAGCACGCGGCGTGAAATAATACTCGCATGTCGCGATTCCTGAAATTGTGGGCGTTGTGCGTTGGCGGCGGCGCGTTATTGTTGGCGCAAACACCGCCCAGCACCGTCAATCCACTGGTCAAGCAAATCGTCGATCAGATCTCGCAAGAGCGCATCGCCGCGAATCTCAAGAAGTTCGAGAGCTTTGGTACGCGCTACGTCATGTCGAGCGATGACGACCCGGTACACGGTATCGGCGCCGCGAAGCGTTGGATTTACAGCGAACTCAAAAGCTACAGCCCGAAACTCGAAGTGAGCTACCAAACCTTTCGCGTCCGCAAAGGCGCGCGCCGCGGACAAGTGCTGCATGAGGTGGAACTGGCGAACGTCGTCGCGATGCTCCCCGGCACCGTAGACCGCGACCGCTACGTTTTGGTGACCGCGCATTATGACACCGTGAATCTGCACCGCAAGCCCCAGTTCACCGACGCCGAGCGCGTGGCCGATCTGGTGAAACGCGGCATGGAGGAAGCCGAGGCCCAACGAGTGATCCAGCTTTTCCCCACCGCCGACACCCTGGGCGATGTCGACAACGAAGCCACCGCTGCGGAAACTGTTTCGCCGGGCGTCACCGATGACGGCAGCGGCACGGCGGCTGTCATGGAACTGGCGCGCGTGATGTCGCAGTACCAATTCAAAAAGACGCTGGTGTTCATGGCCTTCGCGGGCGAAGAAATCGGACTCGAAGGCAGCAAGGCGTACGCTGCCATGGCTAAGCAGAAAGGCATGCAGATCGAAGCCGTGTTGAACAATGACATCATCGGCAGCGATACCGCCGGTAACGGGCGCGTAAACAATTCGACGTTGCGCGTGTTCTCCGACGGACCCGAAGACTCGCCCGGACGCGCGCTGCTGCGCTACACCAAGCTGATGGCGGAGCGCTACGTGCCGTCGATGCACGTCGAAATGGTCTTTCACGGCGATCGTTTTAATCGCGGTGGCGATCACACCAGTTTTTACACCCAAGGTTACGCCGCTGTGCGCCTGACCACGCCTAACGAGAACTACGAGAATCAGCACACCGCCACCGACACCTTCGCGAACACCTCGGTGCCCTACACCACGCGCGTCACTCGCATGAATGCCGCCGCGCTGGCGAGTCTGGCGCTCGCGCCCCCGCCGCCAGTCGTGAACTACACCTATCAATCGGGTGAACGGAAAGGCGACCGCTCACCGATGTTGAGCCGCGGCAAATCCGGCTACGACGCCGCACTGCGCTGGCAGCCCAGCACCGCGCCGGACATCGCCGGCTATGCGGTCGTAGTCCGCGCGACCACTGCCCCTGATTGGGAGCGCGAAATCTGGGTCGGCAACGTGACCAGTTACACGATGCCGGATGTGTCCGTCGATGACATCGTGATCGGCGTCAAAGCTGTCGATCGCGATGGCAATCAGAGCTTGGTTTCCACTTATCTGGAACCCGTGATACAGCAATTGACCGCGCCGCCGGCGAGTCCCAAAGAATAGAGGAGAGCAATGAAATTATTTTTGACAGGCATCCTTGCGTCCGCCATGCTGTGGGCGCAGGCGCAGGCGCCGGCGGGCGACATCGTGGGCGTGGGCAACTTCGCGCACATCGTACAGAATCTCGACAAGTCGCTGGAATTTTATCGCGATGCCTTGGGATTGGAAGTGGCTGTCAACCAGCCCTTCGCACCCAACCCCGCGATTGCCAAGCTGGGCAACACTCTCGGCGGACAGTCGCGATATGTGGCCCTGAAAGTCCCTGGGTCCGAAATCGGCGTCGAACTAATCGAATACAAAGACATCGCGCGCAACCCGCAGCATCCGCATTTTTACGATCCCGGCGCCGCCAATATGATCCTGCGCGTGCGCGATCTAGACGCGGTCTTCGCGAAGTTGCAGAAAATCGCCGCGAAAGTGATTACTGCTGCCGGGAAACCAGTAACCATCAACAACACCGTTCACGTAGTGTTCGTGCAGGACCCTGACGGCTTCATGGTGGAACTGGGCCAAGGAACGCCGCCCGCGGATTCAAAGGTGCCCGCTTCGAGCAACGTGTTCGGCGGATCGTTCGAATTATCAGTGGTAAATAGCGAAGAGAGCGTGAAGTTTTACAACGATCTACTGGGCTTCAGTATGAAACTCGGCGCGGAGTTCAATACCAATAAATTGATGGCGGAGACCGCAGGCGCGCCCGGCGCGAGTTTCCGCCAAAGCCGCGCGATGATCCCCGGTACCCCCGTTTCGATGACGTTGATCGAGTTCAAGGACATCGATCGCAAGCCGCTTAAAGGCCGCGTGCAAGATCCCGGCACGGCGATTCTCCAATTGCGTGTGCACGACGTGACCGCGCTCACCAAAAAGCTAAAGGCCGCAGGCGTGCCAGTAGTGACTACAGGCGGCGAGCCCGTCGAAGTGGGCCCTGGCTTGAAAATCGCCATCGTTCGCGATCCGAACAACCTAATGCTGGAATTGTTGCAGGCCCCCGCGAAGTAGCTACGGCTGCACGGAAACTTTCACTTTGCCAGTGCTCCAGCAGCATTGAAAACCCGCGCCGCCTTCACCGGAATAATCGTTGGCCGTGACGTTCAAGATGTACTCGCCGGGCGCGCTGAAGGTCACGTTCGTGGTTGCCTTGCCGTTGAACGCAGCGGCCGAACCGCCGCGCTCCACTTTCACGGCGGGCGGACGATCGTTGCTAAACATCACAGCCCCGGGCGCGCGGTAAGGAATCCATTTCAAGGTCACGGGAGTGCCTAGCGTGCTAGGACGCGCGCCCGACGAAGACGTGAACTTGGCGTCGTCCGCAACCCACACGTTCAATGTCAGCGGAACCCCCACCTTCGCAGTGGTCGTGGTGGTGATGCCCTGCGGACCCTGCGCGGACGCGCCCCCGTCATCGAAACTAATCGACGGCGGCGTATTGCCTACGGAGGCTTCGATAAAGGGCGAGATCTCGTAATTCACGTTGAGACTCGCCGGAATCACCGTGGTTTTTCCGTTAGCCACCAGCGTCCAAGTGATTTTGCCGTCGCCGAAATCAGCCGGCACCTTCACCGTGAACAGCCCCCAAGCACGCCCCGGCAGGAAATGCGTCGGCTGGCCGCGGTCCGGACCTCCGGGCTCGATGCGATTGTTAGGCCCGATCGGCAGATCGATGGCCTGCTTTTGATTGCGATTGTAATATCCCAGCAGCAGACTGAAGGTGCCGTCGGGATTCTTGAACCAGCCTTCGAAGGCGCCAGTGACGCTATTACCAACCTCGCGCGCAGGCTCGACAGGGAGCGATTGCCCGCATGCCAAAGCGGCAACCAGGAGACTACTTGCTAGGAGACGCATCCGCTGCTTGCAAATTCCCTTTACGCTTCGCCACGTAGGCGTTGTATTCGTCATCGCTTAAATAGGTGACGTTCATCCACGCGTGCCCCATTTCGTCTACGGTACGGTCGCCGTAACCCACCCATTGATCCGGATCGGGGTTGTTGGGATTCGCGCGCGTGTTGTCATACCAAGCGGTGACGTGGATCATCGTCCCCTTAGGGAGCACCGGAGCCGCATCGTCGGCATAAATATAGTTGGTCATCCAATTGAAATTGAAATTGCCGACGTGACTGATCAACTGCGTGCTGCCGTCCGGCAGAATCGCTTCCACGGTCATGGCCTTCCCGCGCAGGTGCATGTGCGGCTGGAAATTTTCGAGCATCGCGGGACGCGTCAACACCGTGTAGTTGTCGCTCTGCGAAATCGTATTGGGCGCGATATCGATATTCCGTCCTGAGCGCGTACGTGAGCTGGCCGCAGTCTGGAAACTGCGCAGCGCTTGGAACGACGTCAGGTAGCTGCGGTGCGCCGGCTCCTGCCCCTTGGGATAAAGCCAGATGCCCAGCTCGACGTTATCGCGAATCTCCTCGCCCACCGCGTGAATGTGCACGTCCCAGGAAATTTGCGCGCCCGGCAGAATCAATTTCCCGCTGTCAGGACGATACAGGTCGTATCCTTTGCCAATCGCCCATTCCATGAAGAACGCGCGCGCGCCGAAATCGGAGTCGCCGGAATTCGGAGCCAGACTCGACGGATCGTCCTGCACTAGATACGCCACCGCATGATGCGTGATTTTGCGCCCGGCGGCAGTGCCGGGGCGAACTTCAACAGCGCGCACCCAGCGCGGCTCGGTAATCGGAATATTCGAAGTCGGCCGCCACCAGACGTCCTGATGATGCGCCGCCATCGTGTAGGGTTCAGACTTGATCACCAGATCCGGCTCACCCAATTCCTTGGCCGCTTTCCATTCGTTCTCGGCGGGCCATTGCACGGAAGCCGGCATGTCCTTGGCATCGCCCATCGGCGCGCCGGCGTCTACCCAGTTGGCGATGGTCGCGATCTGCTCGTCCGTCAGCGAAATGTCGTTCTTAAACTTTTGCACGCCCACGGTTTTATCGATGTGCCACGGCGGCATCTGCCGCGTAACCACGCGCTGCTTGATGGCCTTGGCCCAGGGCCGCGTCTCTTCATAGGACACCAGCGACATGGGAGCCATGGCGCCTTTGTGATGGCATTCCTGGCAGCGCGCCTGCAAAATGGGCGCGACATCCTTGGCGAAGGTCACCGTTTTAACAGACGGCGTCGAGCCCGTCGCCACCGCCGCATCAGCGGCATAAAGCGAAGCGGACAGCGTCAGAAAAGCACCGCAGGCGAGTGTAGTTGCTAAGGCTACCGGGGATTTAGCAGGCGTCATAAACGCTCCTTCTGCACATCACTAGGCGATGGATAGTGTAGCCGGGTGTGAGAAAGGTGTCAAAGGGGGGTGAACCCGCCGCCCCCATTCGCAAATCTTATAATCTTAGAGATGGTTCAAAATCCATCCACCCCCAGGAGGCTCTATGCGTAGATATCTAGAAATTGGGCTGCTGCTGTCACTTTTCGCCGGCTTGTCACTCGCAGCGGACGATGTCGCTACCGCCGTGGCAGGTACCGTAAAGTCAGTGGACAAAGGCGCCAAAACCGTAGTCGTCAAAACCTCCGAGGGCACCGAACACACCTTTCACTTCGTGGATCGAACCGTCGAACACGGCGCGGAAGCCACTGCCAAAGGAAGCAAAGACGCTTTTCAAGATGTGAAGGAAGGCGACAGCGTGGTGGTGCATTACACCGTGAAGGGCACCGAAAAGACCGCCGAAGAAGTGGATCACATCGGCAAAGGCGGCCTGAAAACCAGCGAAGTGGTGATCAAGAGCGTGGATCGCGGCGCGAAAACGGTTACCGTGAAGACGGCGCAGGGCGGCGAAGAAACCTATCAGATGGCCGATCGCGCGGCCCGCGAAAGCGGCAAAGGCCTGGAAAAAGCCGGCAAAGTAACCGTGTACTACACCGAAGAAACCGGCAAGAAGATCGTCCACTTCTTCAAGTAGGACGAGATTTACTTCACCAGCGCCGGGAGCGTCGTGAAGGTATGCGCCGCCGGAATGCGGATGCCCAGGACCCCGATCTGGCCTCCCGCCGGCGTATCGAACTCGATGGTCCCCCGGATGTTCGCCGCGGCCGGATATTTGTCGCTGCCCAGCGTGAACGCCAGATGCCCGTTAGCAGCCAGGCTGAGCGTATCGCTGGCAATTTGCGCGCCGCTATCGTCGCGGACCACCACCGGAACGCTGGCCGCTTGCGCCGAAACGCTGTTGATCGCAATTCCAGTCGCCGTGCCGCTGGTGTTATCGAACGCAACCAGATACCCGCCGGCATTGCGGCTTTCGATCGGTACCACCGCCTCCTGCCCATTGGGATTGTAGCGGAAGATCACGAAACCGCTCACATTCCCCGCGGTGATGAGTTGCGCCGAGCCTACCGTCGGAGCGGGATCCGCTAACGCCCCCGCGCTTTGCACCAGCAAAGTGGCCCCCGCCGCCAGCGTTTGATCCACGGAGGACGCCACCGTGGTTGCTCCGCTTCCCGATTGCGGGAAGGAAAGTGGCAAAGGAAGAGCGCTGCCGGTGACATCCGCGAAGAACTGCAAGTGGATCAGCGCCGCGTTGGCGCCCGCGTTCACCAGTACAAACGTCGTCTGCCAGCCATTGCCCGTCGCAATATGAGCGATGCTGCCGCCCCCCGGTCCCACGTTCGCCAACGCGGGAATGGTAGTCAGCGCATTATTGGGCGGCGTGAAGCGAATTCCCAGCACGCTGATCTGCCCGCCGCTGGGCGTATCGAATTCGGCCGTCCCCTGCCGGGCCGCGGTGACCGGAAATTGGTTGGATAAAACAAATGAGGTGTGCCCGCTGCCGCCTATCGCCAACGTCCCAGTCCCAATCACCGCACCGCCGCCGTCGCGCAGCACCACTCCCACATTGGCGGCTTGTGGCGACACGTTTTCGACGGCCACCCCCAGCACCACTCCATTCGTATTATCGAAAGCCAGTAAGTAGGAAGACGCATTGCGGGTTTCCATCGGCACCACTGCTTCCTGCGCAGTCGGGATCTGATGAAAAATCGCGAAGCCGTCCACGTCGCCGATCGCCGCGAGTTGCGCCGAACCCACTTGTACCGGCGGCGTCTGCGGTCCCGCCGTTTCGACGATCAGCGATGCGTTAGGGGAAATGCTTTGACTGAAAGAGGCTGCTGGCGCGGGCGCCGTTCCTGACGATTGCGGGAAACTCAGCGGCAGCGCCAGCGGACCGTCTCCGCTCGCGTCCGCGGGGTCGCCAAAGAAACTCAGTTGCGCGTTGGCCGTCGCCGCTTGCTTATTCACCAGCGTGAATGTGGTTGTCCAGTTTTCCTCCGCCGCGAGGTGCGGCATCGAGCCGACAAAACTCGGCCCCGTGACGATGGCGGGATCGATGGGCACGAAGTAAGTTTGCGTCGCGCTCGCAGACGCGGCGTCCACCACCTCTACCGTAAAGCTCAGCTCCTCCGCCGCCGTGGGAATCCCACTGATGACACCCGCGCTCGAGAACGACAATCCAGACGGCAACGCGCCTGCAAGCACAGACCACGTGTAAGGCGTCGTCCCGCCGCCCACGATGAAGGTCTGCGAATACGCCGTTCCTACATGCCCCACCGGCAGTATCGGCGGTGTGTGGATCAAGAGCGTGTGAGAAACCGCCGGATTGATCGTGAACGTCAAAGCGTTCGATTCCGGTGTCTCCGAGCTCACCACGGTCACGCTGGCGGTACCGGCGGTCGCCAGCAAGCTCGCGGTCACAAATGCACTGAGCTGGGTTGCGCTCACATAAGTGGTTGAGATCGCCGTCCCGTTCCAGTGAACCACCGCGTCCGCAGGGAAGCCCGAGCCGTTCACGGTCATCTCGAACGCCAACCCTCCCGCCGCCGCCGAACTGGGAGTCAGGCTGCTAATGCTCAGGGGCGCCGTGGGCACGCCCAGGAACCCACCCCCGTCAACGCCAAATCCTCCCACTAGCCAAGCGCTGTTGTTGATTCCGAAAAACAGGTTTACGGCCGGCTGTTTGACATCGATCGTGGTATACACGCCGCCGGCGAAAATGAAGCCGTGGTCTTCTAAGAAGCCGGTAGCATTCGATACATAATATCCGACAATTTGACCGCTATCGTTGATTCCGCAAGCGGCCGCCATAGTCGAGCCTGGCGGCCCTGAAATAGTGGTGTAAATCCCGCCACTGAGCAAGAACCCCGTGGAGTTGCTGAAAACTCCGACGACTTGACCGCTATTATTAATGCCGAGAGGCGTGGCCGCTTGCCCCGCATCGGGCAGCTTAGTGTAGACGCCCCCGCTCAGAACAAAACCAAACGTTGATCCGTCCGCTTGCTGGCAAAGACCCACGATCTGGCTGTTGTTACTGATCCCCAGGGCGAGGCTTCTGGGACAACCTGGGTAAGTGATAGCAGTGTAGACGTTGCCGTCGAGGAGAAAACCGCCACTGTCGTCGTAACCCACGATTTGGCCGCTGTTATTGATCCCATTCGGGAGCACGGACGTTGAACCGGGACGGCCAGCAATGACCGTGTAGGTACCGTTATTCAGAAGAAAGCCGTGATATCGAAGGTCGTTCGGGTTGGTATAGGTTCCGACGATTTCTCCGCTGTCATTAATACTTTGCGGCGAAGTGGAGAAGGCGCCAGGATAGTTAATGGGCGTGAAAGTATACCCTGCTGCCATCACACGAACGTATAGTGAGGAAAGTAGAAACAGAAACGTCCATGATTTTGTCTTCATTAGGCTCTAAATCGTTCTCTAACGGATCGGGTCAAACAGATCAGTATAGACGAAGAGCTCTATGATGCTCGTTATTAGATCACAGCTATTTCGCTTTAGGAGGATATTTCCTCAGAGCTTGCGGACCAATTCATCCATCCCGTCCTACCAGGACGTTGGCGACGTGCTGGTGAACACACCCGCCGGGCTGACGTGGAATCCCAGCACGTTCACTACTGGCCCTGAAGTCGCAATCTTTAAGGTTCCGTAGCGCCCGATCACCTGCGGATATTTCTGCGTCAGCGTGATCGCGGTGTGCTGCGTATGCGGCAGCGTGAAGGAATCCGTCAGCAGTGTGGCTCCGCTGGTGTCGTAAAAGGTGAGAAATATCGAAATGTCCTGCGACGCCGACGGATTCACCAGCGCGATCCCCGAGGTGTAGCCGTTGGTGTGGTCGAACGGCAGCACCCACTGTGGCTGCGCGGAAAAATCCAGGGGCTCCGAGGCTTCGCTCGGCCGGGCAACCGTAGGCGGCCGCTGGAAAATCACCGTGCCGGCGACCGTAGCTCCAGGCGCGATCGCCGCGCTAAGCTGCTCGACGAAAACTGTCTCCATCAAGGCCCAACCCTGCGAGAGGGAAGTTTGCGTGCCCGCGGTCTGTATCGTCACGCTGCCATGCGCCGGAATCGCTCCGTAGATCACAGGTCCCGTCAAGATATTGGTCTGCAGTGAGAGCGGCGCGCCAGTATCGTCGAAGAAACTGAGCTTGTACAACGACGGCGCGGCATCGATGTTGTTCAGCGAAATGATGGTCTGCCAGCCGTCGCCATCGGCCACTTGCGAGATGACCCCCGCCTGGCCCGTCGTGGTCGATTGCTGTCCCAAAACAACGCTTGCCGCGAGCACTAACAGGAGAAGTGTGCTTTTCATAGCGGCAGAATATCACCGCGCTTAGCGTCCAGCACCGCCATGAATCGCCTAAAACTCGGCCCTAAAGTGCCTTACGAACGCCTACAGCCCCGCCAGCCGCAGGGTGCGCGCCGGCTCCGCGCCCAGCCATTCAGGATGGGCCGCAGTCGCGTCGAAAATGGAGGTGGTCTTGAACAACTCATACGCGCCGCCCACAGCAAGCCTAGCCGTTTTCGCGCGCAGCCGCGCCATCTGCGGTTGGGCGAGCGGCTTGAAAGTGCCCGCCACCTTGAGCGCCTGCTTGAGGATCTTCATGCTGTCGATCCCCGTAATCACCACCGAAGTCGGCAAGCTTAACGCGTAATGCAGGCACTCCACCGGCGTCACCGCCCCGCTCTTCAGAATCGCGCCGTTCCCCATGCTCTTCATCCCCAGGACCCCGTTCCCCGCCGCCACCAGTACCGGCAGCACCTTCTTTTCGAAACTGCGGAAATGAGTGTCCATGAGATTCAACGGCATTTGTACCGTGTCGAAGCGGAACCCGTGCCGTTTCGCCGTTTCGAGCATGTACAGGTGAACGCCGGGATCTTTGTGCCCCGTGAATCCGATAAAGCGAATCTTCCCCGCCTTGCGCGCCGCGACGAACGCCTCCATCGCGCCGCCCGCCGAGAAGATCCGGTCCACATCGTCGTAACGGATCACTTCATGATGCTGCAGCAGATCGATCTCGTCCATGCGCAGCCGCTGGAGTGACTCATCCAATTGCCGCGCCGCCTCCTTCTTGGTGCGCCCGTCCACTTTCGTCATGACAAACGCCCGCGAGCGGTGATCCTCCCGCAGCGCCTTGCCCAGCCGCTTTTCGCTTTCGCCTTCCCGGTAATCCCAGGAGTTATCCATGAACGTCAGCCCGCCATCGAGCGCCGTCCGCACCAGCCGCACCGCCTCGGCACTGGAAAGTTGTGGGCTCCCCAAATGGAATCCTCCCAAACCCAAAGCGGAAACCTGAACGCCAGTGCGACCCAACGCGCGATAGATCATGTCCCTAGTTTAGGGTTTTGGCAATGCCTGCCGGCGCGCCACAAACGAGTGGCGCACCGGCGTTAGACGTGTCGGTATTGAGAGCTAGCTGCTTAGTGCCGTTCCGCGGGAACAGTATTCAAGGCGGAAATCAGCGCCCGGCCTTCCGGCGTCGGATGAACATTCCCGTTCACCACGTCACGCGTACCAAGAGGCATGCCGTACATGGCCTCGTTCTCCTCCCGGTCCGGACGCATGGTGCTGCCTTTGAGAGCCACGCCTGCGAACACGCCGCGCGAACGCGACCACGACAACATCTCGGCGGATAGCTTCGCGTCCGTCTCCGCCGAAGCGTCACGCCCCACCGGACCCGCCGCCACTTCGCCTTCCGCGCCCAAAGTAAACTTGTCGCCCATCAGCCGCTCCGCGCCGTGCCGGTTCATCACCAGCATAATGACGTCGGTTTCAGAGCCGCCAATCTGGAAGCCCACGCTACCGCCTTCCACGCGGATTGCGGCCGGTGCGGACCAGCCTCTCGCCTTCTCATCGCGGCAGGTGATGAAGCCCTTGCCGAACTGGCCGCCCACCACGAAGGCGCCTTTCTTCAAGCCCGGAACGATCACGGCGCACTCCGCCTTCTCCACCAGATCGCGCGGAATGCCTTTATCGCCGGCGTTCATAATTTCAGAAAAAACACTGGACGCCGCGGTCAGGCGGTCGGCGGCTTGTCTTCGTTCCTTGTCACCAGGGGCAGCGAAGAGGCAGGCCGTCATGGTTAAAAATCCAAGGGTCTTACGCATGTTGGGAATCTCCTTACTCTTATCTATAGCAATTGTTTCGCCGCGATTTTAAGCCCCCTCCCTGCAACGGCGCCGTTGCGCGCGGATGCGCACAATTTGCATTCCCCGCAATTTTGACCGGCGCTTACGGCAGCTTGCAGCAAAGTGTTCGGGCCATGCCGCAGCCCCAGCATGTGCCCAATCTCATGCACCGAAGTCCGCTAGAGTTGCCGACGGTTTCAACCGAGGGCCCCGATCCGGACGTGATCGATCCGCCGCCGCAGCCTTTAGCGGCTTGAATTACCTCATAAAACTGTCCGCCAATCTCGCGCTAAGCTAAGGTCCTTTCGGCAAAGGGGGCCGCGCATTAAAGCGTTTCACGATTTTGGTCGATGATACGCGAAGAATGTTAGTCCGCACCCATAATGCTTTCCGCGAGTCTGCGCTTCGGGCCGCGGATCGTCTGCCGCTTTTGTCGTCCGTCCTGCAGCGTTCCATGCGCCTTTTGGCGAAGGGCGATGACGTTTCGATCATTGACCTGGGCGCCGTCATTGAAGAAGACGCGGTGATCACCGGGAGCTTGCTGGCGATCGCGAACTCAGTTCTGTATTGCCGGAACAATAGCGTGGCATCGGTACGCCTGGCCATTGCCCGCCTGGGAGTAAATAAGACCAGAAATGTTTTACTGGGATTAACCGTCAAGAAGTGTTTTAATTCGGTACGGATTCCCGGCTCTTGGTCGCTGGCGCGCTTCAACATGCATTCGCTGGCCGTGGCAACTTTGAGCGATCTTCTGGTGCAGAACGTCAGGTCCGGTAATCCGGAATGGGCGTTCATGGCCGGATTGCTGCACGACATCGGCCTGCCGCTGCTGGCGGTGGGGTTGCCGGAAGAATTTCGAAAAATTACGGCGGACGCCGTCAACGATGCGGAAATCGTGGAGCGCGAACGCGAGCTGCTGGGCTTCACGCACTTCGATTTGGGCGCGGAATTGTTGGCGCGCTGGAACTGCCCGCAGATGGTGCAAGAAGCGGTGTGGTCTTGCGAAAGCGCGGAATCCTCCACGGAACATCCGCCGAAGCTGGGCGCGATTGTGAAGACGGCCAGCCTGCTGGCGGATGCGAATGGCGTCACCACGTTCGACACCGGTGAGGACTACGAGCGAGCCATCGAACTGCTGGATGCGCTGGCGGTACCAGCTCCCGCGGACTTCATAGAGAAGTTCCAACTGGAATTCAGCGCCTTGCAGGCTGCGGCCTAAGCCGTCTTTCGCCAAGTCAGGCGGTGCGTTCCCTGCTCGACGGCGTAGTACAGCGTGAGATCGCGGGCATCGTCTGAAAACTCGAAGCGGCGCTGCTGCTCACCGTTCACGCAGCCGAGGCGCAGGGCGCCGTCGAGATGCAGATGCAGCGTCCGCGCCGCGAAATCGACCGCATAAGTTCCCCAGTAAGCCGTCGAGGGCCTCGCTGCGCTGCAGCGGCGTGAGGGTCGCGGCCCAACTAGGTCCGCCCGGCGCGGATTCGAGCGGCCGGTCGCGGCGCATCATCTGCACCGCGACGCCGCCGTTTTCATCGAAGCGGAATTCACCCGAGGCGCGGCCTTCCCAGGGAAGCGAGACTTGGCCGGACGCTTGATCCGTAAAATCCCAGGCAAGCAATTTCCACACACCGACGAACGCAGCAGCCATCAGATGAAGCATCCCAGATTCCCTTCGAAGCCTTGTTCCACGCGGCCGTCGGGCCAGACCACGATGGGCACCATCATGCCGTAGCGGCGGGCTTCGTCGAGGGTGGCTTGATCGAGTTCGACGCGGCGTTCTTCGTAGGCCACGCCTTGCGCATCCCATTTGTGAAGCAGTTTGACGCAGGCATCGCAGCCGCGAATGGTGTAAACGATCGGCAGCATTACTTCACTGCAGCGGACAGAAGCTGGCGCATTTCCTGAATCGCATCTTTGCGCCATTGATCGGAGCGCGGCTGGAGGCGGGGGATTAATTCCTTGAGGAACGCCTGGCGATCGGCTTCGGGAAGCGTGCCGAAAGCGGCGTCCGGCGGAAGGTTTAGCTGTGCTTTAACCTGATCGGCAATCGCCGCGAGCTCGGCGTGCGCGCTTTGCGAGCGCTCGGTGAAATGCGCGATGTAACGCAGATCAGTCGGTGTAAAAAACGAACACCGGAATGGCGCGCGACTTGCCGTTCAGCAGAAACTCATCCATGATGTCGGCGTTTTGATCGCGCAGAAAAACACGCAGCGTCATACCGGCGGCTTCAGCGATGCGCGCCATAGTGGGAAGTTCGCGATAAACGTCGCCGCACCAGGCTTCCGCGATCGCCAGGACTTTCACCGGACCGTTGGGTTTCGCGGCGGCGTTCTTGAAGAACGCGATATCGTCGGCGGTGAGCGGAGCGTCCTTGTAGTTGGATTCGAACTTGTCGCGATTCACGGCGGCTTGCGCCAGAAAATCGCCGTAAGTGAGGCCTTGCGCGAAACGCACGGGAGTAACAACCGTCGTTGTGCTGGGCATAGCTGTTTTATTGTATACATTGAGGATGCTCAAAATGCTTGTGCGCATAGCGGCAGTTATGATCGGGCTCAGTATCCTGCTGGGAACCGCGCTGGGACAAAACAATTCCGGTGCCGGAAAAGAATGGTTGACCTACGGCAGTGATCCCGGCGAGACGCGTTACAGCCGGTTGAGTCAGATCAACGCGTCGAACGTGAGCCGTTTAAGCTTGGCTTGGTCCTACGAACTGGGCGCGGGCGGCGGCAACCAGGAAGCGACGCCGCTGGTGCGCAACGGCGTGATCTACGGCATCACCAATTGGAGCGTGGTCTTCGCCGTCGACGCGCGCACCGGTAAAGAGCGCTGGCGCTGGGATCCGGAAGTGAACCAGGCCGCGGTGTTCCCAAAAATTTGCTGCGGCGTGGTGCATCGCGGGCTGGCGAGTTTTCAGAATCTGATCATCGCTCCCATCATCGATGGGCGGCTGCAGGCGCTGGACGCGGATACCGGGAAAGTGGCGTGGGAAGCGCGCGTGGCGTATCCGCAGGAAAATTACACGGTGACGATGGCGCCGCGCATAGCGAAAGGAAAAGTAATCGTCGGGGTGAGCGGTTCGGAATATCCGGTGCGCGGATTTTTCGCGGCTTTCGACGCAGCGACAGGACATTTCGCGTGGAAGTTCTACACCGTTCCAGGCGATCCGTCGAAGCCGTTCGAGAACGCGGCGATGAAAGCGGCGTCGGCTACTTGGGATTCGACAGCATGGAAGATGGGCGGCGGCGGCACGGTTTGGGACGGGCTGGCTTACGATCCGGAAGCGGACCTGGTTTACGTCGGTACCGGCAATGCCGGTCCGTGGCCGGAAGAGCTGCGGCACTCGAAGGGCAAGGACAATCTCTATGCGTGTTCGGTGCTGGCGGTGCGGCCCGACACCGGCGAGTTGAAATGGTATTTCCAGATGGTGCCCGGCGACTCCTGGGATTACGACAGCGTGCAGCAGTTGCTGCTGGCCGATATCACTGTGAAGGGGCGGCCGCGCAAGGTGATCATGCAGGCCAATAAGAATGGGTTTTATTATGTGCTCGACCGTGTGACGGGACAGTTCATTACGGGGCAACCGTTCGCCCAGGTAAATTGGGCGCGCGGACTCAACGAAGAAACCGGGCGGCCCATCGTGAACGAGGCGGCGCATTACGGCGCGCAGACGATTTCACTTTCTCCGGGCCCGGGCGGCGCGCATAATTGGTCGCCCATGTCGTTCAATCCGGCAACAGGACTGGTTTATATTCCAACGTCCGCAGCGAGCGCCTACGATTACACGCTGGATGAAAACTTTGTGTACAAACCGGAGGGGCAAAACCTGGGTGTTGTGCGCCCGGGTACGCAGGCGGCGACTCCGGACACGGCCACGGCGGCTATCGCTCCGAAGAACACGACGAAGCTGGCATCGCCGCCATCGATCGGGCCGGAGCCTCCGCCACCGGGGCAGCGTGGGATTTTGATGGCGTGGGATCCGGCAACTCAAAAAGAGCGTTGGCGCGCGCCGGGCGGCGGCAGCATTGGCGGCGGAACCGTGACGACGGCGGGTAACTTGGTGTTCCAAGTGATCCCCGACGGGCGTTTAGTGGCGTATCGCGCCGACACGGGAGAGAAACTTTTGGACGTCAAAACCGAACTGCGCGGTGGGATGGGACCGCCAATCACGTATGAGCTCGACGGCAAGCAGTACGTTTCGCTGATGGGCGGAACGGGATTGGTGAAGCGGCGTGCGGACGCGCCTCCGCCGCCAGCGGATGCGCCTGCTCCCGCGCAGCCGAAGTTGTTGACCTTTGTGCTTCCATGATTCGCCGTGATTTTCTGAAGTCGACATTGGGCGGCGCGCTGTTGTGCGCGCGGGGCGCAAGCGCGCAGTCGGCCATCGCAGCGACGCCGCTCGCTGACAATCTTTTCTTGATCACCGGAGCGGGCGCGAATGTGGTTGCGAGAACCGGGTCCGATGGCGTTTTGCTGGTGGATGGCGGATTAGCGGCGAACGCCGCCAACCTTGCGAAAACCGTAGCGGCATTGCCCGGAGGGAAGCCGGTGCGCACGTTATTCAACACGCATTGGCATCCTGAGCAGACGGGCTCCAACTTGACGTTGAGGCGCGCGGGCGCGACGATCATCGCACATGAAAACACGCGGCTGTGGCTGACTACCGACATCACGCGACCCTGGGAAAGTCGCACGTTCCCACCGGCGCCGAAAGAGGCTCTGCCCACCAAGACGTTCTATGACAAGGACGCGATCACCGTCGACGGCGAGCGCATCGAATATGGATATCTCTTGCAGGCGCACACCGACGGCGATCTTTACGTGTACTTTCCGAAGGCAAACGTTCTTTGCATCGGCGATGTGATTTCAGGCGACGGCTGGCCGTTCATCGACTGGTGGACGGGGGGCTGGATCAACGGCGTCGTGAGCGGCCTGGACACGCTGCTCAAAATTGCGAACACCGACACGCGCATCGTGGCCGGCCAAGGGCCCGTGATAACGCGCACCGATCTGGAAACGCAATCCAAGATGTTCAGCACGATTGCGCAGCGTCTGCGAACCATGTTGTTCGGCGGCAAGAACATCGACGACGTGTTGGCCGCGCAGCCCACCAAGGAATTCGATGCGCGCATGGGCGATCCCAAACAGTTCCTGCGGCTGGCGTTTCAGAGCATGTGGGGGCACTTTACTCCGGACGCCTGAAGGACAATACTAGTAAGCGTAAGAACATGCCTAAATTGTGGCCCATCAGCGTTTTGGTGGCGACCGGCCTGTGCTGGGGCGCGCCTTCTCCGGCTACATTTCTGGCGCAGGCGGACCAGCATTGGGGCATGCTCAAAACCTATTGCGTCGCTTGCCACAACTCGAAATTGCGGACCGGTGGCCTGGCGTTCGATGAGCTGGATGCGGCCGGCGTTCCCGGCAAGGCGCCGGTTTGGGAAAAAGTAGTGCGCAAGCTGCGCGGCGGAATGATGCCTCCGCCGGGGATGCCGCGTCCCGACAAACGGCAGTCGGATGCGTTCGTTTCCTGGATGGAGGGTTATCTCGACGCGGCCGCGGCGCTTGATCCCAATCCAGGAGAAGTCGGGCTGCACCGGCTGAATCGCAAAGAATACGCGAACGCGATTCACGACATTCTGGGATTAAAGGTTGACGCTTCGGAACTGCTGCCGCAGGACGCGCAGGCCGATGGCTTCGACAACATTGCTAACGTGCTGCAAGCGTCGCCCGCGTTTTTCAATCAATACATGGCGGCGGCGCGAACCGTGGCGGTGCAGGCGGTGGGGCGTCCGGATGCGCGGCCCGGCAGTAAAACCTACGTCAATCCTGGCAAGGGCGCGCAGGCGTTTCATGTCGACGGACTGCCGCTGGGCACGCGCGGCGGCTTCGCCGTCGAGCACATGTTCCCCTCCGACGGCGAATACGAAATCAATCTGCCGAGCCCGCTGCGCAACATCTGGTTCGTGGGGATAGAGCATCAATCGACGTTCATCATCACGCTCGACGGGGCCAAGATTTACCAGACCAGTATTGGGGGGCCGGAGGACGACCGCGCGCTCGACATCGATCAGTCGCCAGCGCAGGAGAAGATCGACGCTCGCTTTAAGAACATTCGGTTTCAGGCGAAAGCCGGTCCGCATCAGATCGCGGCGACTTTCGTGGCGCGGACGCTGTCGGAATCCGATGACCGTATGCCGAGCTTGGGCGACAGCGTCGGGTTCGATCGCATGGCGCGCGTGAATAGCTTCGAGATCCGCGGGCCGTTCAAGCCCACGGGGTTAAGCGAGACGCCTAGCCGCCAGCGAATTTTCACTTGTTATCCGAAGGCGCCCGCGGAAGAGCAGGCGTGTGCGGAGCGCATTCTCTCAACGGTCGCGCGACGCGCATATCGGCGTCCGATTCCAGAAGAGGATATGCGCGGCTTGCTGGCGTTTTACGAAGCCGGGCGCAACCATGGGGATTTCGACGAGGGCATTCGCAGCGGGCTGACGCGTATACTGGCGAGTCCGCATTTCCTGTATCGCGCGACTGTGGCGGATCCTGCAAACAAGGTCGCCGAATCGACTTACCGGCTGCACGATCTGGAATTGGCGTCCCGGCTCTCCTTCCTTTTGTGGAGCAGCGTGCCGGACGACCAATTGCTGGAGGTGGCCGAGGCGGGGCGCTTGAAGAATCGCGTGGTGCTGCAGCGCCAGGTGACGCGGATGTTGAACGACGGGCGCTCGCGCACGCTGGCCAGCAATTTCGCTTATCAGTGGCTACAGTTGAGCGCACTCGATGAGATTGTGCCCGATCCCAAAATTTTTCCGTTGGCTGACGTGCGCGACGATATGGTGCGCGAAGTGGAGTGGTTTGTCGACAGCGTGTTCCGCGAGGACCGCAGCGTGGTCGATTTGATGACGGCCGATTACAGTTATTTGAACGAACGGCTCGCGGTGCACTACGGCATCCACAACGTAAAGGGCGATCTGTTCCGAAAAGTGCAAATGGATAATCCGGTGCGCCGGGGGCTGCTAGGCAAGGGCGCGGTGCTGATGGCGTCGTCGTATCCGGACCGCACGTCGCCGGTGCGCCGCGGTGCCTGGATTTTGGAGAACATTACCGGGACGCCGCCGGCGCCGCCGCCTCCGGATGTCGAAGCGCTGCTCAAGGACAACAAAGTCGGCGCGAAAGTTTTTAAGTCCGTGCGGGAGCGGCTGGCGGAGCATCGCACCAAGGCTAGTTGCAATGCCTGCCACGGCATTATGGATCCGCTGGGATTTGCGCTGGAGAATTTCGACGCCGTGGGGCGCTGGCGCAACGTGGAGATGTTCGCAGGGACGCCGATTGACGCGACGGGGAAGCTTTCCGATGGCACACCGCTGACCGGTCCCAATGATTTGCGCGAGGCGCTCATGCGGAACCCGGAGCAGTTTGTGCAGACGTTCACGGAGAAACTCATGATGTACGCGCTGGGACGGAAGCTGGAATATTACGATATGCCGGCGGTACGGGCGATCGTGCGGACGGCCGCGGCGGATCATTACAAGTTCTCGTCGCTGGTGATGGGGATCGTTTCGAGCGATGCGTTTCAGCTTAAGAAAGTTACGGCGGAGCCGGTGAAGACGGCCAGGAATTAAAAAAGAGGCAGCCATGTTCATTTCGAAAAAGCATCTGTCGCGTAGAACTGTCCTGCGAGGGTTGGGCGCGGCGGTGAGCCTTCCACTGCTGGATGCGATGGTGCCTGCCGCCACAGCGCAGTCGAAGACGGCGGCCAAGCCGGTGCCGCGCATGGGCTTCATTTATGTGCCGCATGGATCAGTGCTCGACCGCTGGTCTCCGAAGACTACGGGTACGGACTTCGAACTGCCGCAGATTCTTAAACCGCTGACGCCCTTTAAGAGTCATGTGACGGTGGTGAGCGGACTGCGCAATAAGGCGGCGGAGAGCCCGACGCCCCACGCCATCACGGCCGGCACTTGGCTCGGTTGCGTCGCGCCGGCGCCGCAGCAGGCTACGCTCGCGGGGACTAGCGTGGATCAGCTCGCGGTCCCTTACATCGGGCAGAACACGCCGTTTCCTTCGCTGGAACTTTCGACGGAGCCCGGGACCACTTGCGACCCGACGTTCGGTTGCAGCTACGGCCACACCATTGCGTTCCGCACGCCGACGCAGGCGCTGCCGATGGAATACAACCCGCGCAAGGTTTTCTATCAGTTGTTCGGGCAAGGCGACAACGCGCAAGAACGCACGGCGATTGTGGGCGAGACCAAGAGTATTCTCGACGCCGTGCTGGGCGACGCCGCTGCTTTGCAAAGCCAGTTGGGTGCGAGCGATCGCGCGATGGTGAGCGCGTATCTGGACTCGCTGCGCGAGATTGAGCGGCGTATTCAGAATACAGAAAAGAGCAACCTTTCGAAGATCGATTTGCCGGACGCGCCGATCGGCGTGCCCAACGATTTCAATGAGCATCTGAATTTGATGTTCGATTTGCTGGCGGTGTCGTATCAGGCGAACCTGACGCGCATCTTCACTTTCATGATGGGCAAAGAGGTGAGCATGCGCACTTTTAATAATGTCGGCGTGCCGGATGCGTTCCATCCGCTGTCGCACCACGGCAACAATCCGGCGAATCTCGACCGGCTGTCGAAAGTGTTTGCGTATCACACGGAAGTTCTGGCGCGCTTCGTCAAGAAATTGTCGGAGACGCCGGATGGCGACGGGTCTTTGCTCGATCATTCCGTCATTTTGTATGGCGGCAACATGAGCGATAGTAATCGGCACAATCACGATCCGCTGCCGTCGGCGGTGATCGGACGCGGCTATGGAAAGATCAAGGGCGGGCAACACTTGTCGTATCCGCAGAGCACGCCGCTGGCGAATCTGATGCTGACGCTGCTGGATCGCGCCAGCATTCCGGTGGACAAGATCGGCGACAGCAACGCTGTGATGTCGGAGGTTTAGTGACGGGTAAGCTTGCGGCTCTCGCGATCATTGCGGGCCTGTGCACGGCTGCGTCCGTGAATCGTGACGAGTTTTTGCGCGCGGTGCAAAGCGGCGACGGCAACGCCGCCGCGGCCATGATCCAGCAGGGCGCCGATGTAAACGCGCGCGAGGCCAACGGGACCAGCGCGCTGCACTGGGCGGTTTACCACCAGGACGTGGCGTTGGTGAAGCGTTTGCTCGCGGCGGGCGCAAAAGTTGCGGTGGTCAACGATTTTGGTTCGTCGCCGATGCAGGAGGCGGCGATCACGGGCAACGCCGCCGTGATCCGCATGTTGCTGGACGCGGGAGCGAACGTCGAATCGGCCAATGCCGAAGGGCAGACGGCGCTGATGGCCGTCGCGCGCACGGGCAACGTGGATGCCGCGAAAATGCTGCTGGTCGCGGGCGCCAATGTGAACTCTACTGAAAACTTTGGCGGCCAATCCGCATTGATGTGGGCCTCCGCACAAAGCCAACCGGCGATGATCCGGCTGCTGCTGGAATATGGCGGGAAGGTCAACGCACGCGGGGCGATTCGCGATTGGCAGACGCGCATCACGGCGGAGCCGCGTCCTAAAGATCGCCATCGCGGCGGCTTCACTCCACTGCTCTACGCGGCGCGGGAAGGCTGCATCGATTGCGCGCGAGCGCTGATTGAAGGCGGCGCGGATATCAACCTTTCCGATCCGGATCGCATCTCTCCGCTGGTGCTGGCGCTGCTCGATCAACGTTTCGATTTCGCCGCGTATTTGATTTCGGCGGGCGCGGATGTGGATCGCTGGGATTTATATGGACGCTCGCCGCTTTATGCTGCCTGCGATCTGGCGACGCTGCCGACCGGTGGACGCCCTGACACGCCGTCGACGGATAGGACCACGGCGCTACAAGTGATCGACATGCTGCTCAAAGCCGGAGCGAATCCGAATTTGCAATTGAAACTGCGGCCGCCGTATCGAAACGTGCCGTTCGATCGCGGCGGCGATCAGGTGCTTTCGACTGGAGCCACGCCGCTGCTGCGCGCTTCGAAGGCGGGTGACAATCCGGCGGCGATGCGCCTGCTGCTGGAGCATCACGCGCTGGTCGATTTGCCCAATGCCGATGGCGTGACGCCTTTGATGATTGCGGCGGGCATGGGGCACGGCATTAATCCGAGCCGCGGGCGCTATCAAGGCGATGACGATGCCGCGCTGGCGGTTGGGATTTTGCTCGATGCCGGCGCTGATATTCACCGCCGCGCTGCGAACGGCATGAACGCCGTGCACAGCGCTGCGATGAAAGGCTGGACAGCGACTATCCGTGTCCTAGCCGAGCATGGCGCGGAAGTGGACATCAAAGATCGCGATGGCAAAACGCCGCTCGATTATGCCAGCGGGAATTACAAGCCCACGCCGCAAGGGGGTGGACTGGTGGTGCCCCCAACGGTGAATCCGGAGACGGTGAAGCTGCTGCAGCAGCTAACCAAAGCGAACTAGAGCGCCCGGAAACAGTCGGCGGCGGAAGGTGCTTTCTGGATGTCGCCCAGTTCCTTCAATTGCGCGATCAGCATTTCCCAGCGGTCCTTGGTCATGCTGCCGAGCGGCGTTCCAGCGGTCTCGATCAGCGGCTTCTGGGCTGCGGCGACTTCCGCGAAGACTTCGGGCGCCATTGAGGGATTCAATTGATTCATGCGCTGGTTGGTGGGCTTGGGGTCGTCGAGGTAAGCGCGCCAGCCTTCGCGCACGGCGGCCACCATGGCTTTCGCGCGATCCGGGTTCTGGCGAAGGGAATCGCCCGACGTCGTGAGCACGGTGGTGTAGGGATTGTATCCGGTGTCCGACACGGGAAACACTTGCACGTCGGCGCCTTGATGTTTGGCGGTTAAGGGCTCGGACACGATGAAACATTGCTGGGCGAAATTGTTGTCGGCCAAGAACGCGCTGATGTCGCCGCCGGGCGAGGGCACTATCTTCACTTTGCCGAAGCCGTACTGCTTTTCAAGCAGGCGCGCGTAGGGGAGGCCGCGTTGAATCGCTAGCGTTCCTCCGCTCTTGAGCAAGTCAGCCAGGCTGGTCAACTTACGCGAGGCGTGCACCATAATGCCTTGGGGATTCTGTTGGAACACGGCGAAGAGCGCCACGACGTCGTTGCCTTGGGAGCGCGCGACCACCAGTTCATCGGCGGAGACCACACCGAATTCGGCTGAGCCCGCGCCGACCATCTGAATAGTGGGCGTACCGGCGCCTCCGGGTAAGATGTCGACGTCGAGGCCGTGTGCCTGGTAGGGGGCGGCGTAGAATCCGCCGAACTGCGGGTCAGGTTTCCAGTTGAGCGCGAGCCGGATCTTGCCGGGCGTTTTGCCGCACGCGGCCAGGAGCGCGGCGCTTCCGGTGAATACAAAGTGTCTGCGGTTCATTGTTCCGACGCGTGCCATCGCCGCAGCGTAACATAACTCACTAGGTTGATCAGTCCGAAGAGCGCGAGTCCGAGCACCGATGCGAGCAGCACGGCGGCGAATACTTTATCCACGCGCTGCTGGGTGCGGGCGACGTCGACTACCGATCCCAAGCCTTGGCCGCCGATGAACTCGCCTACGATCGCGCCGATCACTGCCAGGCCCGAGGCCACGCGCAGTCCTGTGAGGATTTGCGGCAAGGCCGCCGGGAAGCGCAGTTTCCAGAGGGTGACGAAAGTGGAGGCGCCGTACAGGCGGAAGAGATCGCGCAGCGCGGGTTCGGTGGAGAGAATGCCGCTGAGCGTGTTGGCGATCACGGGGAAGATCGACACTACGAACGCCGACGCTACGACGGTGCGCGTGCCGTAGCCGAACCAGATCACCAGCAGCGGAGCGATGGCGATGATGGGGACGGTTTGGAAGAACACGGCGTAGGGATAGAAGGCGCGTTGGATGGCGCGCGAGGAGGAAAGAAAAACGGCGATGGCGATTCCTATGGCGGTGCTTAACAGAAAGCCGATGAGGGCGCTGGTCGAGGTGGTTAGCAGCGCGCCTAACAGCTCGGCGCGGCTTTCGATCAGGGCGCGCAGAACGGAGCTGGGGGCTGGCAGCAAATACGATTTCACTAAACCGTAGCGGACGGCTAACTCCGCGGCGGCCGTCGCCACTACTAGCGGGATCAGGGCTGGGATCACGCGGCGGATCACGATTCTTCCTCCATCG
Organism: Bryobacterales bacterium; assembly: GCA_963752205.1. Taxonomy (GTDB): domain Bacteria; phylum Acidobacteriota; class Terriglobia; order Bryobacterales; family Bryobacteraceae; genus Palsa-187. Next base: position 36,895 of record CAVVZG010000206.1, read on the forward strand.
CTGAGAGAAGAGTTTGCATTTCACGGCCAAGGCGCGGGTCCATGCGCAATTCGTCGGTGCGCTCGACGGGGAGGTCGAGATGGCGGTCGAGTTTGATGCCGCCGCCGCGTTTGGTGAGAACTACGGCGCGGTTGGCTAGGAAGGCGGCTTCGGAAATTGAGTGGGTGACGAAGACTACGGTGATTCCGCGCGTCCGCCAGAGGTCGCGGAGTTGGGTGTCCAGGCGGAAGCGCGTGATTTCGTCGAGCGCGGCGAAGGGTTCGTCCAGGAGCAAGAGGCGCGGCTGCGTTACCAGGGCGCGGGCTAGTGAGACGCGCATGCGCATACCGCCGGAGAGCTGCGCGGGATAGCGGTCTTCGACCTCGAATAAGCTTACTTGCTGGAGGGCGGCGCGTGCGGTCACATAACGTCCTGCTTGGGGGACGCCCATTAGTTCCAGCGGCAGCGCGGCGTTGTCGAGGACGGTGCGCCAGGGCAGCAGGTGCGCGTCTTGAAATACGAAGGCGGTTTGGAAGCGTTCTTCGGGTTGTATGACGATGTGTCCGGCGGTGGGCTCCATCAAACGCGCGATCATGCGCAGCAATGTGGACTTGCCGCATCCGGAGGGACCGAGAATCGCTACGAACTCGCCGGCCGCGATGTCGAGGTCCATTCCCGCGATCACGACGAGATTGTCAAAGGCTTTGCGGACGCCTTCGAGGTGCAGAGCGACGCCGCCCAATGGTTGCAGGGCGCGCTCCTATTTCACCACTGTCTTCGCGACGGCTTCGTTCTCATAGGCGTCGGAGACGCGCACGGCGATGGTGGCTTCGCCGGCGCCGCGGTCGGCTTCGAAATGGTAATCGTGCTCTTCGGAATCGGTAAGGCGCGTGGTCGGTTCGACCACTTTCCACTCGCCGCCATTCACGGAGTATTCGGCTTTGGCTAGCACGTTCAATGCGTCTTTGGCGCGAAAGCGGACGTCGATTTTCACGCCTTGCGCGGTGGCGATGAGGGCAGTGATTTCCGGGGCGGTATTGTCGATCAGAAAACGGTCGCTTTCACGTGACGTGGTGAGCGTTTGTTCGGGAGTGTTCGAAGGCGCGTCGCTGGCGGTGACGCGGACGCGATATTTGCCGTCGGGATACGCGGTTGAATCCCAGCTGTAGAAGCGTTCGCGCAGGTTCTCGCGCAGCGGCTTCCAGGTGGTTTCGTTTTCGCCGCGGATTTCGATTTTGAAAAGCAGCGTGTCGCCGTTGTCGTCGTTGGCCAGCCAGCGGGCTCCGATGAAACCTTTGGCGTAGGTGAGCGGCGGGGACGATCCGGTGTCGGGCGTGGCGCGGGCGGGTGTGGGCGTGGGATTCGAGTGGCCCAATGCGGGCAGCGTCAAGGTGCCGGGATTCGGCGCGGCGGCGGCCACGGGGGCTGGAAATTTGTAATTGGGCGGCGTCGATTCGACGGTTTCGATTACGGGCGCTACGTTCTTCATCTCGTAGGCGGCGGTTACGTCGTAGAGTTCAGCGGAGCCGGCGACGGTGGCGCGGTATTGCAGGAAGCGTGCGGCGGGCGAGGTCACGCGATCGCCCGAGAGTTTGGCCCAGGGGCTCCAGTCTTTTTGCGCGCGGCTGACGTTTCCGCTGCGGGTTTCGAAGGTCACGGCTCCAGAGCCCGAGTAGAGCGAGGTCATGCGGCCCCAATAGGAAAAGGCTCCGGCGTCGAGGACGTCACTTTCGAGCGTGCCTGACGGTTCGCGCTCGGGGCCGATCGAAAAAATTTCACCGATGTTGCCGGTGACGGCGTACAAGCGTCCGTTGGCGCCTTGGGCGAAGCCGGTGACTTGCGCGGCGGCTAGATTCAGCAGACGCGTGTAGGTGTGATCGGAATCGAGGCGGTAGACGTTGCCGCGGTTGCCGGTGCCGGCGATGACGTTGCCTTGCGCGTCGAAGGCCAGGGCGTAGACGACGTCCTGCGGATGAGTCCAGACGCGGCGTGCGTAGCCGTCGGGTTGGATGCGATAAATATCGGAACCGCCTTGTACGCCGATGGGCGCGCCGGTAGCAGGGGCCGCGGCGCGTGCGGGACCGCCGGTGGGGACGGCTAGCGTGATCGTTCCTTGACTGGTTTGTACTTGGCGCTGCGGCGTGGGCGCGGGCGCAGTGGCGGGTGCTTTGGTTCCGGTGCCGGCGGCGTACACGTTGCCGTTGGGCGCAACGGACACGGTGGTGATTTCGCGCTTATCGGCTTCGTACAACACGAAACCGTCGCCTGCCGGGGAGATGCGCAGGATTAGGCCGCTGGGGTCGGTGCCGGCGATCAGGTTATCGTGCGCGTCGATGGCTAGCGAGCGCACGTGGGCTTCTTCGGTGCGATAAAACACAGAGCCCGCGCCGTTGGGGGTCACGCGATGGATTTCGCCTTGGTCGCCGGTGGCGACGAACAAGTCGCCTTTGCTTGAAAACGCTAGCGCCCAGATGTATTTCGCGTGGGGGTCGTAGAAGACTTCGGCGGTTCCAGCGGCGTCGACGCGGAAGACTTTGCCGTCGGGCGAGGTGGCGGCGTAAACGCGGTCCTGTTTATCGATGGCGATGGCTTGGATGGCCATGCCGTCGAGTTCGGCTAGCGTCTTCGCCTGGCCCGCGGCGTTCACTACGATGAGTTTGGATTTGGAACTGCCCACGCCGCCGCCGCCGGCGTAGACGTTGCCTTTGGAATCGCGCGCGACGGTCCATAAAAATGGGACTGACGGGTCGTAGATGTCACGCACGACGGGCGCGGGCATCAGGCGGCCTTCGCTCGAAAGCGAAAGTTTATGCAGGGTGCCTTTTTCGAAGTCCGCTGATTCGGAGTGTTCCCAGACTTGCGTCTCGACTGCCCACAACGGCAGGAAAACGCACAGCACCGGCGCTAGAACGCGCAAAAATCGCATGAAGGTGACCTTCTTTAACCTTACTCTTATTTGACTTTGATGCGCAGCGAGTAATTGCCGCTCACCACTTGATCGAACGGAATCGACTGCTGCACTTCGGTGCTGTCGGGCGTGCCCACCAAGGAACGGCTGGCGTTGCGCTCGGTCTGCATGACGTTTACGACCGACGCCGGGAGGTTAGGCATGGTTTTATCCGAGGCGTAGAACGTAGCCCGGCTCTGCACCAGCGACACGTAAAGGCGGTTGTTGTCGCGCTCCTGATTCAGCAGGGAAACGGTGGAAGCGATGTCCATATTTTTGTTGTTCTGGGTGGCGCCGTCCTGCGTGCGGTCCAAAGTATCGGCGTCGCTGAAGAGCAGGCGGTGTTCGCCTTTGGGCATGCCGGCGGGGATCTTCACCACGAGCGAGCGTTCGATTCTTTCGCCGCGATAGGGGCGCAGGAAGACTTTCACCGGGATCTCGCTGCCGGCTTCTACTTCGGTCGTCGGCGTCCACACGGTTTCGATCGTCGCTACGCGGCGGGCCGGATGCTGCGCGCCGGCCAGATCGTCTATAAGCGCGGCGGACTACTGGTGGATTGAGTAACGCGCCGCGCATTAATACTCCATTAAACGGGCAACGGCAAGCTCCCCGCGAAGCGTCATTCCACGTGAGGTGATTACCGATGCGCCGCATTATTCTTAACGCCCTCTTTTCCACGCTTGCGATAGCAGCTTTCGGCGCCGCCACGCAGGCTTATGCACAGCAGTATTACGACCGCCCCTACGGGGACCGCGATTATGCCCGCCGCGACCGCTCTCTGTTCGACCATGCGCGTGCCGACCTTGACCGGGCCGCCGCCTATCCCTATTCGTCACGCTCGGATCGGAAACGCTTCGATGAAGCCCGGCGGGATCTGTTCGATTTCGCGACGCGTTTTGAGCAGGGCCGGTATCAAAAGCATGAACTCGATCGCGCGATCGACAGGATTCAGAATGTGGTGAGCCACAATTCGCTGGAGGCGCGGGACCGCGGCGCGCTGGATGAAGATCTGCGGAGAATGCGCGATTACCGGAGCTTCCGCGATCGCAAAGAATACCGGGATTACAACAACGGCTACCGGTAAAACAGGAAAGCTTCCGTGGGGCAGGTTGTTAACCCGGCGAAACCGCCTGTCCCGTTGTTTGATCGCAGAATGTTCGATCGCAAAATGCGCGCTCTTTCTGCTATCTTTACAAAGATCATGCGACGAACAATTTTCACCACATTGCTCCTCGCCACAACCCCGTTCGTTCTGGCCGAAGATTTCCCTTATCAGAAACCGCCCAAAGAAGTGCTGGACGTTCTGAACGCGCCCGCTCACCCCCACCATTTCCATCAGTCCCCAGCGCGATTATGCGATTTTCCTGCAGCCCGTCCGCTACCCGCCGATCACCGAAGTCGCCCAGCCCATGCTGCGGCTGGCGGGCATCCGCATCGACACCAACACCAACGGCATGCATCTCGGCGCCCACTTCACGAATTACACCATCAAGCGCATCTCAGACGGCGGGGACGTTAAGGTCGCCGCTGCCCGGCCAGCCTGAAGTTGAGCGCGCCCATCTGGAGCCCGGACGGTAAACAGTTCGCTTTCACCAACACTCTCGCGCACGGCATTGAATTGTGGCTGGCTTCGACCGCAACCGGACAAACCCATAAGGTGGACGGCGTCGCCGTCAACGGCGTTCGCCTCGGCGGCGGCGGTGGACGCGGCGGCGGGCGAGGCGGTGGCGGCGGTAACGGAGACGTCGAATGGCTCGGCGACAACCGTACGCTCATCGTCCATCTCGTGCCCGCCGGCCGCGGCGCGCCCCGGCGGAAATGGATTCCCAAAGGTCCGCACGTGCAGGAAAGTCTCGGCCATGCCGGTCCCGCGCCTACCTATGAGGACCTGCTGAGCACGCCCCACGACGAAGATCTCTTCGATTACTATGCCACCTCGCAACTCGCTTATCTCGACGCCGCGTCAGGCAAGGTGACTCCCTTCGGCAAGCCCGGAATCTTACACCATGGTGCAATCCGTCGCCCGATGAAAAGCATCTCCTGGTCGGACGCATCCACAAGCCGTACTCGTACCAGTTGCCGGGCGGCAGCGTTCCCGCAGGAAATTGAAGTTTGGGACCGCACGGCCAAGGTGGATTACAAAGTCGCCAGCCTTCCTCTCGCGGACGCACGTTCCGATCGGCGGCGTGCGCACGGGCCCCCGCAGTCTACGAATGGCTGCCCGCTAAAACCGCCACGCTGCTCTGGGTCGAAGCGCTCGACGGAGGCGATCCCCAAGAGAAAGTGCCCGAACCGCGACCACATCCTCGCCCTCGGCGCGCCTTTCCAGGGCAACGCCCACGGAGATCTTCAAAACCAAGGAACGCTTCCAGGGCCTGCAGCCTGCTTGCAGGACGGCAAAGCTCTCGTGGAGGATTTCGAGCGCACTCAGCGCGTCGTCCGCACGATCGAAATCGAACTGGACAATCCGGGCAGCGAAGCCAAGGTGCATTTTCAGCCGCAATCAGCGCGACGAGTACAGAGACCCCGGCACGCCGCTTCGAAGACCACGCCGGACGGCCAGCGCGCCAGATCATGCAGATGGGCGACGACGATTCTGCATGAGCGGCCTGGGTGCGTCGCCCACCGGCGATCATCCGTTTGTCGATCAGCTTCAATCTCGACGACACGGCAAGACCGAGCGCCTGTTCCAGTCCGACGACGATGGCTATGAAGCGGTGGAAGCGGTGCTCGACGACAGCGGCACGAAGTTCTGACCCGCCGCGAGAGCCCCACCGATCCGCCGAATTACTTACGTTCGCACGGGAGCGGACCTGAAGCCGCTGACGCATTTCACCGATCCGCGCCGCAGACTGCTGGAAATTAAGAAGCAGCTGGTGAATTACAAGCGCGCCGACGGCGTGCCGCTTTCCTTCACGCTCTATCTGCCGCCGGATTACAAGCCCGGCACGCGGCTGCCCGCGCGTGGTGTGGGCTTATCCCTATGAGTTCAGCGACGCCGATACGGCGGGCCAGGTTACCGGATCATGACCGAGCGCAGTCATTACACCGAGCTGAATTACCACCAGCTTGTTCGTGCTGCGATGGTTATGCGCTGATCGACAACGCGGCCATGCCGATCATCGGCGATCCCGACACAGTCAACAACACCTACGTCGAGCAGCTCACCATGGACGCCAAGGCGGCGGTCGACAAGGCCGTGGAAATGGGCGTGGTGGACCGCGATCGCGTGGGCGTTTTCGGGCACAGCTACGGCGCGTTCATGACCGCGAACCTGCTGGCGCACACGAATCTGTTCCATGCGGGAGTGGCCGAAAGCGGCGCGTACAACCGCACGCTGACGCCATTCGGATTCCAGGCCGAGCAGCGGACGTTCTGGGAGGCGCCGGATGTCTACACGAAGATGTCGCCGTTCTGGTTCGCCGATAAGATCAAGACGCCGATTCTGCTGATTCACGGCGAGGCGGACGACAATACGGGGACGTTCCCGATTCAGTCGGAACGGCTGTACGCGGCGATTCGCGGCAATGGCGGTACGGTGCGGCTGGTCATGCTGCCGAACGAAGCGCATGGCTATCGCGGGAAGGAAACGATGGAGCATGTGCTGTTCGAGGAAATTAACTGGTTCGATAAGTACCTGAAGTAAGACATCACCCCATGGGGTGACTGTCGCAAACAATCACCCCGTGGGGCAGATTCCAGACCTGCCGCGGAGCAAACTGGTAGCGATAGGCGCAACCCTATTCGCTGAGGTCAGTCATACTTATCTCTCACCAACTTCAGCAAGAAGGCTGTCGTAGATATTGGGACTCGCGCGGAAATAGGTCCGTTGTAGTCCCAGAAACGCATCGGGCAGGGATAACAGCCCCGCCAGCGAAGCATCCGCCAGGACACGAAGCCGTACCCGCGACGTCCAACCCCAGGCGCGTGGCCTCATCGCGAGCGTCGCGCTCATCGAGCAGAATAAGGGGAATTCGCGGGTGCCGAGGCATCGGCGACTCCGCCGGCATTGAGGCGCGACGGCATTCCGCCAATGACGGGGACGGTTGACCATTCGATCAACAGCCACGAAGGAGGCGATTCATCCATCTCCGCACAGCGTCAGGGGCCGGCGGATCGCAGAGTTCTTTCACGACGGCGGCCGGAGTCCAGACCTCGGAATACAAAATCGGCAGCAAATCGCTGCGCCCCAAGAGTATCGGATAATGCAGCGGCTTGCGTTCGTTACAACGATCAATCGCGGACAGCCGCCGCGTCAACCTCTGCAACTCCTCGCCCACTCGCCGAAAGTCCTCGACCGTGTAATCGAGCCAGACTTGGTGTTCCTTAAGCAATCCATCCGTGTCCCATCGGGACAGTCCCAGGAGTTAACTCAGTTGCGCATGTGAGAGTCGATGCGCGCGATATTCTTCGACAGCAAAGGCTTCGAGGGCGCACCCTGAAGATAGCGAACCGCGTCGCCGAGTTGGGACACAAGTTCGTCCGCCTGCGACGGTGTGGAAAACTCCGCGGTTGAGATTCGGACTATTATATTATTCGGAGTTGAGCCGATGGATATCGATTCCGGATAGCCGATAAGTCAGGCATCCCGCTGTTACGTTTACGCCAGGCAAACGTGCGACGTTTGCAGAAGATCGTCGAACAGCCGGATGTGCTTTGTTTCCACGACGAATTCTCACGTAGCCGCCTCCGGCCCCACTTCCGCGATAATCTGCTGCGCCGAATCCGCTCCCGGAGCCGGCACCTCCGACAATCTCCGCACCACATCCTGGTGCTCCATCAGAGCTTCAGCGGCGTACTTGTCCTGCGTTTCGATCTACCTGTCCAGCAGCGTCAGCCGTTCCAGAAAAGGCTTCAGCACCTCACGCTGCGGTTCTGCGGCCTTACCCGATCGCGCGTCAGCTACTGTTTGGTGCGCGTCATCGTCCGCCACAGCCGCTGTTCGCTGTCCGGCACGAAACTCAGGATCAGTTCGCGGGCAATGTAACGCCGCACCAGCCTTTCGGCATCCGTGAAATCCCGTCCGGCCCTTCGGAGCCCTGTTGGAATGCGCCTTCAGCTCAGCCAGGTCGCCCGCTCCGGCACCGAATTTGCGGCGCTCAAACCGGAATTCACCCGCCTGCGCGGCGTCCGAAATTTACTACCGCCAGCCATCTTCTTGTGCACGTCGATTTGTGCACTTCGATGCCGGCTACTTTGCATATCGTTTCCATGTTGGTTTCTCGGGACCAGAGAAGGAGAGCGTACCGGGAAAATATTGAGCACCCTTTCGCGCTGCCGCCGACCTTCATCGGGCCGGCGTGGCGTACTCGTTCGTTCAAACTTACGCTCCGGATCAGACAGGGCCACG
>CAVVZG010000207.1:0-17622 GCA_963752205.1 Bryobacterales bacterium
CTTGCTCATTGGCCCCGCGAAAGTGAAAAAACTGCAGTAAGTCGTTTAAAAATGAGATCTTACATCAGATCTTGCCAAGACGTCAAGTAGCATTGCCCAGGTCGAGCCATGCGAAGCCGAAGAAGCCGTGGGTGCGCTCGATGCCGGTCCATAGGGCGGCGATAGCGGGGATGGCATACCAGCGCAGCATCAGGAATCCTGCTAGGCTCGCGAAGACGGCCATGTGGAGGCCTTTGTAGAGTCCGAATAAGATGAATGTTCCCCAACCGCCGGTGCGGCCCATCCCGCCGTGCACTTCCATTACGAATTCGATCCAGGGGCAGACGCCGCACCAGAATACTGTGCCTGCTGCCCATCCGCAAAACCAGCGCCGTTTCCAGGAACGCTCGCGGGCGCAGGCGATCAGGATGGGCGCTAGTGCTACGGGCGCTAGCCACGTCAGGTTGAAGCCGGGGAAGAGGAGTATAAGTAGAAGCCCCGACGCTAGCGAGAAGCCGAGGTTCACTAAAACGTCCGGCGAATGGCGGCGTTGCCAGGGAAGCCGGCGCCTTGCAGGTCGGCGCGCATTTTATTCGCGGTGGTGTCGGTAATGGGACCGACCAGCACGCGGAAGGTGCCGGGTTTTTCGTCGATCTCCGCGGCCATGGCTTTGAAACTTTTCTTGCGGAGCACGTCCACCATGATGTCGGCTTCGTGCTTGCTGGTGGCGGCGAGTTGCAGATAGGTTTGTCCCGTGGAGGGATGGCTGGCTCCGCTGCGGACGGGTTCTGCTTTCACCTTCTCGGGCTTGGTCGGTTCTGGTACGGGAGCAGGCTCGGGCTCAGGCTCTTTCACGGGTTGCTGCGGAGTGGTTTCGGGGGGCGGGGGCGGGGCAGGCGCCGGCTCGGTGATTTTTGCAGGCGGCTCGACGACTTGCGGTTTGCCGTCGGGAGCGGGAGTGGCGGGGACCTCGGCGGTGAGGGTTCCTGAATTGCGTCCCACGATGTAGCCCATGGTGAAAAACACGCCGAGCAAGATCACCACGATGAAGAACACACTCAAGAGCTGGCGGTTCCCCAGGATCAATTCGAATTCCCCATCTTCATTTTTGGGCAACGCAATTTCCTCCGCTTGTCAGCTCCTTTCGTTATACTAACGGATACCATTCCGCGCGTGCCAGCCTCTCTCATCTCTATTCTGGTTCCACTCTTCAACGAAGAAGAATATATTGCGCCTATTTTGAGCCGGATACTGACGGCTCCGCTGCCGGATGGAGTGGAGCGCGAGGTCATTGTGGTGGACGATGGGTCGACCGATGGCTCCGATCGCATCGTGGAAGAAATTGCGCGGCGCAATCCCGGAATCATACGGCTGCTGCGTCACGATCGCAATCGCGGCAAGGGCGCGGCGATTCGAACTGCGGTTGCCGAGGCGCGCGGTGAATTCTGCCTAATTCAAGACGCGGACCTGGAATATGATCCGCGTGAATACGACAACCTTTTAAAGCCTCTGCTCGATGGCGATGCCGATGCGGTCTATGGTTCGCGATTCATGATCGTAGCGGAGCGGCGCGTGATGTATTACTGGCACTCGCTGGCGAACCGCTTCGTGACGGAGTTGTGCAACCTGGTGGCGGATTTAAATCTGACGGACATGGGCACGGGCTACAAGGCGTTTCGCACGGCGGTGCTGGCGGAGACGCCGCTGCGCTCGGATGGCTTTGGGTTCGAGCCGGAGATCACCATCAAGCTGGGACGACGCGGCGCGCGGGTCTACGAAGTGCCGGTGAGTTATCACGGGCGCACTTATGAAGAGGGCAAGAAGATTTGCACGCGCGATGCCTGGGTGATTCTTTTTACCATCCTGCGCTTTTCGTTCACAGGCGATCTTTATAAGGACCCGGGGGCGCGCACGCTACATGCACTTTCGGCGGCGCCGCGATTTAATCGCTGGATGGCGGACACGATTCGTCCGCATGTGCGCGAGCGGGTGCTGGAGATCGGCGCGGGCATTGGGAATCTGACGCGGGCGCTGGTGAGCGGGCGTAAGCGCTATGCGGCCACCGATATTAGTGCTGAGCATTTGGCGCGCCTGCAATCGCGTTTTGTGCATCGCATGAATCTGGAGTCGCACTTTTGCGATCTGACGCGTGCTGAAGATTTCAAGCCGTTCCTGGGGGATATGGATACGGTGATTTGTCTCAACGTGCTGGAGCATGTGGAAGACGATCACGCGGGGCTGGCTAACATTTTTTCGGCGTTGAATCATGGCGGGCGCGCGATTGTTTTGGTGCCGGAGGGCCAGAGTGTTTTCGGGACGATCGACGAGGCGCTGGGGCACTTCCGGCGGTATTCGGAGGCGGAGCTTAAAGGCAAGATGGAGAAGGCCGGGTTTGAGGTGGAGCAGATTATTCGCTTCAACCGGGTGTCGCGGCCGGCGTGGTTTGTGAGCGGGCGGATTTTGAAACGGCGCAGTTTGGAGTGGAATCAGATGCGGCTGTACGACCGGTTTGTTTGGTTGTGGAGGCGGATCGATAAATTGCTGCCGTGGCGGCCGACTTCGATTATTGGGATCGCGCGAAAACCTTAGGTCGTGGGCGCGGGTTGCGCGGCTTTGAATTCTTTGTAGGCGGCGCGCGCCGAATGAATTTGCTGCACATGTTTTTCGGCGTGTGCGGCGTAGGTACGCAGTAAATCCAGGAGCGTCTCGGTGCCGCGTTCGCTGTGCTGGCCGGTGCGGGCGAATGTGGACTCGGGAAGTTCCTTTAATAACTCATAGTTCTCAGCGCGGGTGCGGCGGAAGGTTTCGAGGACAGGCGAGAGTTTGCGTTTGCTGTAATCCAGACGCTCGGCCCAGGCATCCTGATTCATCGCGGGCATGAAGGGATTGTCTTCGGCGATGACTTGGCGCAGGCGCATCGCCAGCACCGTTTCGGTGTCAGCCAAGTGGCAGACGATGGTGCGCACGCCCCATTTGCCGGGGGCGGGCTGGAAGTCGAGTACGGGTCCGGCGGCTCCAGTGGTGGCTACCGCTACTAGTTCGGCTCCACGGCGGAATCTTTCTAAGAGATCTGCGAGTTCGCTCATTTGTTTTTTAGTAATAGTCGGCGCAGGACATGTAATAGCCGCATTGTTCGCAATAGAGTTTGCATTTGCGCTCGGCTAGGCGGCGGCTGCACACGGGACAGAAGAGCATGGGTTCCTGCTCGCTGGCGTTGCCGGGTTCCGTCGAAAGCCGTTCCTGATTCTGCTCCATTGTCTGTTCGGCTGCTAGACCATTATAAGGTGCGGTGCCGAGTATAATGAAGCCAGTTCGACCCAAGAGGTACTCATGAAGCGAAGCAGAGTGTGGATCGTTTTCGCGCTGGCGGCTTTGAGCGTGGCGCAGACTAGACGTGAACCTGACAGGCCTTTGCGGCAACCGGTGCGGGGCGTGCACGGCGCGGTGGCGGCGGGCAGCGAGTGGGCTACCGAAGCCGGTATGCGCATGTACTACAAAGGCGGCAACGCTGTAGACGTGGGCGTCGCCACTATGTTCGCGGGTTCCGTGAGCGAACTCTCGCATTACGGATTCGGGGGCGAGGCTCCCATTCTGATCCGCACTAAGGACGGGAAAGTGCACGCGATTGCGGGCGTCGGCACGATGCCGAAGATGGCGACGGCGGATTTTTTCCGTAACCGTCCGCTGCAGCCTTTTGAGGTGACCGAGCGCGATCCTGGCGGACTGAAGGGCATTGTTCCGGGAGCGGGGCTGATGCCGGCGCTGGTGCCGGGCATGGTGGACGCAGCGCTGCTGGCGCTACGCGAGTTCGGGACCATGAGCTTCGAGGACGTCATCGCGCCGGCGATCGATCTGACCGACGGCTTCGCGCTGGATGACATGCGCTCGAATTCGATCGCCTACAGCCAGCCGTTCTTCAATCAATGGCCGACTTCGAAGGCGCACTTCCTGCCGAACGGACGTCCGCTGCGCACGGGCGAAATTTTCCGGCAGCCGGATTTGGGGCGCACGCTGCGCGGGATGGCGGATGCGGAGAAGAAGGCGCTGGCGGCGGGTGCGTCGCGCGAGGCTGCTATCGACAAAGTGCGCGACTATTTCTATCGCGGCGAGATCGCGAAAAAGATTGATGCGTTCAGCAAGGCAAACGGCGGGCTGCTGCGCTACGAGGACATGGCGGCGTTCAAGCTGCAAGTGGAAGAGCCGATGTCGACCACTTTCAAGGGCTATAAGGTTTATAAGACAGGTTTCTGGAGCCAGGGGCCGTCGATGCTGGAGGCGCTGAATATCCTGGAAGGATATGAAGATCAGCCGTCCTACAATTCCGCGGCGTACATTCATCGGGTGGCGGAGGCGTTGAAGCTGGCTTATGCGGATCGCGACACTTATTATGGCGATCCGAAGTTCAGCCACATTCCGGCGGACGTACTGCTGTCGAAAGAGTACGCTGCGCAGCGGCGCAAGCTGATCACCGACAAAGCTTCGCAGGAATTTTTGCCGGGCGAGATTCACGGGAAAGCGGGACACCATCCTTCTGAGGAAGCCGTGGCGCACATTCCGCTCGACCCCGTGCTGATGGCGCACGACACGACTTGCGTGGATGCGATCGATAAAGACGGCATGATGTTTTCGGCGACGCCTTCGGGCGCGTGGCTGCCGAGCGTGATTGCGGGGGACACGGGGATTCCGTTGAGCGAGCGCGCGCAGAGTTTTGTGCTGATTCCCGGGCATCCGAATGAGCTGGGTCCAGGCAAGCGACCGCGGGTAACATTGAGTCCTACGCTGGTGACGTCGACGGACGGGAAGCCGGTGGCGGTGTTGTCGACTCCCGGCGGCGACACGCAGGAGCAGGGGTTGCTGCAGGTGTTGTTCAACTCCATCATCTTCCGCATGAACGCGGAGAATTCGATTGAGGCGCCGCGCTTCGGCACGCGGCATCTGGTTTCGAGCTTCGATAATCACGCGTGGAATCGCGGCGACTTGCAGCTTGACGACCGCATTCCGGCGAGCGTCGCGGCGGATCTGGCGGCGCGCGGGCACAAGGTCAGCACGATGTCGCGCTATGCCAACGGCACTGCTCCGGTGCTGATTCGCGTGCTGGATGGGGGCGCTATTGAGGCTGGCGCGGACCCCTACTACAACCGTTCTGCTCATGCGTGGTGACTCTTCCGCTTTTTGACGATACTCCGCGGTTTGATCGCAGCGGGTTAGGCGGTCGGCTGCGCGCGCTGGCGGCGGAAAATATCTGGATCGGGACTAGTTCCTGGAAATATCCGGGCTGGCTGGAGCAGATTTATTCTCGCGACCGCTATCTGACGCGCGGGCGGTTTTCGCAGAAACGGTTTGAGGCGGAGTGTCTGGCGGAGTACGCGGAAACATTTCCCATCGTTTGCGGGGACTTTTCTTTCTATCAATTTCCGACGCCGGAGTTTTGGCAGCGGCTGTTTGCGACGGCTCCTGGGGGGCTGCGCTTCGCGTTGAAAGTGCCTGAAGAGGTAACGGCGGAAGTGTTCCCGAAGCATCCGCGTTACGGGCCGCGCGCGGGGATGCGGAACGAGTCGTTTCTGAATGCGGATGCGCTGGCGGCGCTGTTTTTGGAACCGTTGGAGCCTTATCGCGAGCGGATCGCCACGTTGATTTTTGAGTTTGGGGCGCGGTCGACTCCGGCGCGTGAATTTGTGGGGGCGTTGGGACCTTTTCTGGATGCGCTGCCGCGGACGTTTCGTTGCGCGGTTGAAATTCGCAATCGTGCGTATCTGGGTGCGCCGTATTTCGATTGTCTGGGCGAACGCAACGTGGCGCATGTGTTCAATGCTTGGACCAAAATGCCTCCGCTCGCGGAACACATCGCTATTCCGGGAGCGTTTACTGCTGATTTCACGGTGGTGCGGGCACTGCTGCGTGAAGGGCGCGCGTACGAGCAAGCTGTCGAAGCATTGGCGCCTTACGATCAACTGAAGGATGAGAACCCGGAGGGACGCGAGGCGCTGCGCGCATTGATGCGCCGCATGCGGGAGGAGCGGCGGGCGGCTCTATCTTCGTCAACAATCGTTTCGAGGGAAACGCGCCCGACGACGATTCAGGCTATCGCTGAGTGACTCCGCTTCCTATCGACGGTCTTCTGCCGGAGATCGTCGCTGCAACTCCGTCGGGGAAACAGCGTGGTGATCGAAGCTCCGCCGGGGGCGGGGAAAACGACGCGCGTGCCTCCTGCTCTGCTGCCGTTGGTGAAGGGCGAGGTGCTGGTGCTGGAGCCACGGCGGTTGGCTGCGCGGCTGGCGGCGCGGCGGGTAGCTGATGAGCTTGGGGAGCGCGTGGGGGAGACGGTCGGGTATCAAGTGCGTTTCGAAGACGTCGGGGGTCCGCGCACGCGCTTGCGGTTTGTGACGGAGGGCGTGCTGACGCGGCGGTTACTGGATGATCCGCAACTGGCGGGCGTTGGCGCGGTGGTTCTGGATGAATTTCATGAGCGTCATCTGGACGGCGATCTGGCGCTGGCTCTGTTGCGGCGGTTGCAAAAGACTACGCGGCGGGAACTGCTGCTGGTGGTGATGTCGGCGACCTTGAATGCGGGGCCGATTTCGCGGTTTCTTGACGACTGTCCGGTGTTGCGCTCGGAAGGGAAGTTGTACCACTTGAGCGTCGAGTACACTCCCCACTCGGCGGCGGCGCTGGAGGAACAGGTGCTAGGGGCGGTGGAGCGGTTGCTGGACGAGAGCGGCGATGTCCTGGTGTTCTTGCCGGGGGCTGCGGAGATAAGGCGGGCGGCACGGGCGCTGGAGGGGTTGGCGGCGCGCAAGAGTTTGCTGGTGGTTCCGCTCTATGGTGATCTGTCGCCGAGCGAGCAGGATCGGGCGATATCTCCGGCGGCGCAGCGGAAGATTATTCTGTCGACCAACGTGGCGGAGAGTTCGGTGACGATTGAGGGCGTTACGGCAGTGATCGATAGCGGGCTGGCGCGGGTGGCGGCGGATTCGCCGTGGACTGGTCTGCCGTCGCTCGAAGTGCGGCGTATTAGTCAGGCGTCGGCGGTGCAGCGCGCGGGACGGGCGGGGCGCACGGCTCCGGGGCGCGTGATTCGGTTATACACTGCTGAGGATTTTCACCGGCGGGCTGCGGCTGATACACCGGAGATTCTGCGGCGGGAGTTGTCGCAGCTGGTGCTGCAACTGCGGGCCATGGGGATGAACGGAATCGAGTGGTTGGATGCGCCTCCCGCGGCGGCGCTGGCGGCGGCTGACGCTTTGCTCGATCGCCTGGGAGTCCTGCCGCATATGGCGGAGCTTCCGCTGCCGCCGCGGCTTTCGAAACTGGTGCTGGAGGCGGCGGCGCGAGGAGTTCCTGAAAAAGGCTGTGCGGCGGCGGCGGTGTTGAGCGCGGGGGAGCGCGGGGCGGATTTGCTTTCGGTGATGGAAGCAGAGTGGCAGCCGCAGACTAAGCGGGTCTACGACCAACTGAGGCGATTTGTTCCGGGGCGGGATCGCAAGGGTGTTGGAGAGGACGCGCTGCTGCAGGCGGTGCTGGCGGCGTTTCCGGACCGGGTGGCGCGGCACCGGCGCGATGGGGAGGTGTTGCTGTCCTCCGGCGGTTCGGCGCGGCTGCCGGGTTGCCGTTATCGAAGTTTCTGGTTGCTGTCGACGTTCAGGAGCGCAAAGTTCACATGGCCGCTGGGCCGATTCAAGCGGAGTGGCTGCTGGACCGTGTGACGGAATCTACCTCACTCGCGTGGAATCGGACGGCGGAGCGCGTGGAACTGGTGACGTCGCTCGATTACGATCAGCTCACGATTGACGAGAGCCGAGTTCCGGCGCAGCCATCGGAGGAGAGTGCGCGGCTGCTGGCGGAGAAGGCGCTGGAAGTCGATATCGGGCGATTTGTGGATCGGGAGGCGTTGGAGCAATTGCTGCGCGCGGGCGGCGTTTGCGGGTGTCGAGATTTCGGTCGGAAGACGCACTGCGTGAACTTTGCCAAGGGCGGACTAGCTTTGCGGAACTGGAGTCCGCTCATTTGCTGGCGGCGGTGCGCCCGGCTCGCATCGAACAAATTGCCCCGGAGCGGTTGCGGCTGCCGGGTGGGCGGGAGGTGCAAGTCCATTATGAGATCGGCAAGCCGCCGTGGATCGAGTCGCGCTTGCAGGATTTCTTTGGGGTTTTGGAAACGCCGCGCATTGGGAAGACTCCGGTGGTGGTGCATTTGCTGGCGCCGAATCGGCGGCCGGTGCAGGTGACTAGCGATCTGCGGGGATTTTGGGAACGGCTGTATCCGCAGGTCCGGCGGGAGTTATCGCGGCGCTATCCCGAAGCACAAGTGGCCGGAAAAGCCGGTCTAGTTATTCGACGACGCAGGTCCATTCGCCGGCGGCGTCTTGAAATCCGGAGAGGATGCGTTTCGGAGCTACGCGCTCGAACTCTGGTTTCAGGTCGCCGATTACGATTTCGCTGATGTTGGCGATGACTACGTCGAAGGAGTTGGCGGCGACGGCGTCGACGCTGCCGATGAAGAATGCGGCGGAGCGCGCGGCATCGGGATCGATGTCGCAGGCGACTACGGTTGCGGCTCCCAGCATTTTGGCGGCGATGGAGAGAATGCCGGAACCGGTGCCCACATCTAATACGCGATCGCCGGGGCGGATGATGCGCTCCATGGCGGCGAGGCACAGGCGGGTGCAGGGGTGCTGGCCGGTGCCGCATTGCATGCCGGGATTGATTTCCAGGCGAAAGCGGCCAGGGGGAGTGGGCTCGGTGCGCCAGGGGGCGACTACGAAGAATTTTTCGCCGACTAGAATGGGCGGCCAGGCGTCTTCGGTTTCCTGCACCCAGTCGCGTTCGGCGGCTTCGAGCGGGGTTCCGAAGCGCGCGGCGGTTTCTCGGTCATCGAAAAACGCTTCTATAAAGCCGTCGCCTTCGACTACACCTAGCGTGCCGGCTTCCCACAAGTCCGCGATCAGGGCGTCTTGGCGGGAGGGCTCGACTTCAAGGCGCAGATAATACATCGGGGCGGTGTGCTCGGGGCGTTTAGAGTTGCGCTACGCGGCGTTGGACGATTAAAAAGTACAGGCCTAGGAGGGCTAGCAGGCCTCCGCTCCAGCCCATGATGACGGGCGCGCTGAAGATGGGAATCAGGCGGCCCAGGATCAGGCTGCCGACCGGCATGCCGCCGCGAAACGCCACGTTATAGACGCTCATCACGCGGCCGCGCATTTCGTCGGAGGCTACGGCTTGCACCAGAGAGCTGACCATCGACATCGAAACCATCATGGCTCCGCCGGACAGGAAAATGAGCAGCAGCGAGAGCGAGAAGCGTGTGGATTGCGAGAAGGCGAAGATGATGCAGCCCATGAGAACCAGGACCATCAGGGCGGTGCGGCCCTGGCCGTGGATCTTGCCGAACGCCGCTACGATCAGACCGCCGCAGACGGAGCCGGCTCCGGAGAAGGCTAAGAGCTGAGTGAAGCCTTTGGCGCCGCCGTGCAGGACGTCCTTCGCGAATACCGGGAGGAAGGTCAGCAGGGGAATGCCCAGCAGCGTCATGCCGAAGGCCAGGACGATCAGGCCGTCCATGCCGGGCTTTTTGCGAATGAAGCCGATGCCCTGGCGCATGCTGTCGAGGATGGGCTCGCTCGATTTCGCCGGGATGTATTTCACGTTGATCATGTAGAGCGAGATGACCACGGCGATGAAGGACAGGCTGTTCAATCCGAAACACCAAGCCGCGCCCACGGTGGTGAGGGCGATGCCGCCTAGCGTGGGTCCGATGACGCGCGCCAGGTTGAACTGGATGGAGTTCATGGCGATGGCGTTGGGGATGTCTTCTTTGCCCACCAGGGTCGGCAGCAGAGCTTGATAGGCAGGGCCGCCGAAGGATTGCGCGATGCCTACGATGAAGGACAGACAAAGGATGTGCCAGACGTGGACCACTTTGAAAAAGACCAGGAGAGTGAGGATCAGCGCCGTGGTCATTTGCACGTATTGCGAGATCAACAGCAGGTTGCGGCGGTTCATGCGGTCGGCGATGACGCCGCCGACAAGCGAGAACAGGATGATGGGGACTTGGGCGAGGAAGGTGTCGAGGCCGAGGTAGAAGGAGTCCTTGGAAAGGTCGTAGACCAGCCAGGCCTGGGCTGTCGATTGCATCCAGGTGCCGATGGTGGAGGTGCAGGCACCGAACCACATCAGCCGGAAATCACGATGTTGAAAACTTTTGAAGACGCGGGTAAGCAAGGAACCCCAATGCCAAAGATTCGATTCTAGCAGACGCGTCAGAAGTTAATACACTTCGAAGCAGAACACTTTGTTGGAGTCATTGGGCGAGAGCGAATACTCGCCGTTATCGAGCGGCTCGGAGGCTTCGACTTTGTAGAGGCGGCCGTCCAGTTTGTTCACCGAAAGGTGCAGAGCTTTTGAGCCGCCCTTGCGCTTGGCGCCTTTGCCGATGGCAAGCTCGCGGCGTCCGCCTTTAACGTCCCAGCGGTAGAGTTCCAGGCGTTCGGGAAGCACTTTATCGCTTTGGATCAGGAAAATAGGCTCGGCCAGGGGAGTGCGCGCGGAGGAACTGGCGCCGGGGACGTTGTAGACGCCGGACTCCTCTTTGGCCTCGACGGCTTCGGTGGGGATCAGGTTGTCGGCGTGCACCAGATACACCATGTCGGGCTGGGGCGGGCGGGGGCCATCGTATTTGTCGGCGGCCAGAGCGAGCACGGGAAGCAGCAGCAGGAAGGACAAGCGTGGCATTTCGATCCTATTTTAGTTCAATCAATCTAGAACTTGGACGAACTCGGCGAGGATTCGGTAACGGTCTTCTTGAGGGTCTAGATCCCAGGCCTCGAAGGCGGGGTTGAGGGGTTCCAGGCGGATGCGCTGGTGGGACCATTCGCCTCCTTCGTTCTCGCGCTTCTCGCTGCGGTAGCGCTTCACCGTATAGCGGTCGTTGCCGCCTTGGTCGAGGGCTTCGACCAGGACCAGGCGGCCTTGGCGCGATCCGGTTACGCCGCGACGGAACACGCACAGTGATTGATCGGGGATCAGCGGTTCCATGGAGCGTCCGGCAATGCGGGCTACGAACATTTCGGGGGTCAGACGCAGTCCGGGCGGGGCTTCTTCCCAGGCTTCTTCTTCGATTTCGCGGTTTTCGAGGAACGGCCCCGCGGCCACCGCGAGCGAATAGCGCGGCAGGTGGGTGACGAAGGGTTGGGCGGCGGAGTGCACGTGCTGACGGTACAGGCGGCCGAGCGCGCGCGGGAAGTCTTCGACCATGGCTTCGCGGCGATTGCTTACGCGGATGGTGTTGGAGAGGGTATCTTCGAGTTGCGCGAGAAACTCGGCCGCTCCCATTTGCGCAGCGCGGGCCAAGAGATCGTCTTCGAGCAGCGAGAGCACTTCGGCTTCATCCGGCGCGAACTGTTCCCAATCGCGGCGCAGGCGGATGTGGACGAAGTTGGCGGCGGGGTCTTCGAGCAGCACACCGGCGGTGACGGCGTCCTGTCCCGGCAGTTCCACCGTCAACAGCGAATAGCGGGCAGCGCGCGTGCCCGCAACCGAGGTGCTCACAAGAGACATGAGTGTAACTTATCGGCCGGGAATGAGAGGTTGCCAGCTCACTTACCAACCGGGTAATAGCCCTTACGGGCCCGCACCTTGACGTCGGGCAACGCGACCTTCACGTTTAAAGAACGGAAGACCTTGTCCGCTGACACCGAATCGTCAGGAATATAGCGCAGGATGTATTGCGTGGTGATTTCTCCGGCCACGTTGGCCACCGAGTGAAACAGCGCCGCGGCGATGGCGGAGGCGAAGCCGCCGGTGCCGGCATGGAACGCGAGGTTTCCTTCGTCCGAAGGCGTCGATTGAAAACCGGACACGTCCTTGTAAACGTCTTGCAGGGGATATTCGACGCGGCCGCCGGTTTCCTCGGCGAGCTTGATCAGGTTATCGCTGCCCTCACTGGTGAAGCCGTAGGCCGTGGTGCTGATGCCGTAGATGGTCACCAGGTTCCGCTGCGCGACTTCTAGAACCTCCTGCAAAGTCTTCTTGCTGGAGTTATCGTTGCCGTCACCGATTACGATGAGCACGCGGCGCGGCTCGAAGGGCTCACCCTTGATGAGCGCGCGGTTGGTGCAGGCCATATAAATGGCGTCGTAGAGCGCGGCTCCACCGCCGGGCTTCAGGTCGCGAATCTTGGAAACGAAGGGCTCGGAGTCAGACGTGGTGTTGATCATCAACTCGGCTTTATTGCCGTAGCCGATCAGATAGCCGGAGAACTTATCCTTGCCGGGGAGCAGGGTCAGGGCCAGCTCGGTGGCGGCGTCCTGAAAATTTTTCCAGTGGGAGCGGCTGTAATTGCTGAGATCGAGCAGAATTCCCGCCACTACCGGCTGCGCCCGCTCGCGCGAGAAGAACTCGATGCTCTGCACCTTGCCTTCGTCGAAAATCTGAAAGTCCTTCTGTTCGAGGTTGGAAACGAAGCGGCCCTTATCATCGGTGACGGTTACGGGAACGATGACCTCGTTGACCTCAACTTTGATGGAGGCGGCGCCGGGTTCGGCTTGTTCCTGCACCGCGGGAGGCGCCGGGGGCGGGGGAAGCGATCCCGTCTGCTGCGCGAAACCCTGCGCCAGCAGCAGCGGCGCACAGCAAACCCAGGCCTTAAGTTTCATAGAATTCCTGCCACGATTATAAACCACGGGGGCGTCCGGGTGTGTTCGATCGCTGTGCCAGAGATTAAACTGAATCCATGCCATCAATGGAGAGGATCTTCTAGCTTGCAACCAACAATGAGTACCGGCGCATATTCCCTGGCCACCGGAGAAGCCGCGGTTCGCCGTCTGACTGCGCTGCACCGGGTGTATTCACCCACTGGCCGCAGAATTCTGCTGCGGGCGGGCCTGAAACCAGGGATGACGGCCGCGGATTTCGGCTGCGGGGTGGGCGCGACCACGCGAACGCTGGCGGAGATGGTGGGGCCTGCGGGCAGCGTAACCGGCGTCGATGTAAGTGCGGCGCAGCTCGAGCAGGGCCGCTCCCTATGCGAAGCGGAGGGAATCGGCAACGCGAGATTTGTGGAGGCGAGCGCGATGGCGACCGGTCTGCCGCGCGGCTCCTTCGATTTGGTCTATTGCCGCTATTTGCTGTTGCATCTCACCGATCCGGCGGCTTGCCTGCATGAAATGTTCGAGATTCTCAAACCCGGCGGAATTTTGGTGGTGGAGGACGGGGACTTGAGCTCGGCGGGCAGCAATCCCGCTAGCTCGCTGCAGTGGTTCGCGGATTTGTTTAGCCGCTTGGGCCCGACGCGCGGGCTGGACTACATGCTGGAAAAGCGGCTGTATCATTTGGTCAAGGCGGCGGGTTTTCCGGAGCCGGAGATCGAGATCCACCAGCCGGCCATTACGCGCGGGGAGGACCGGTTTCTTTTGAAATGGTCGGTGGAGGAAGCGGCGCCGGCATTTGTCGCGGCGGGATTGGTAGCGGCGGCGGAAATGGACGCGATCCTGGCGGAGATGGACCGCGATACCAGGAATCCTGAGATTGTGGTGCTCTCGCCGCGCATGTCACTGGTATGGGCGCGCAAGCCGGAATGATGATCCGCTTGGATCGCCGGCTCATTTGTTACGCTGGTAAAGATGCCTGACAATGTTCGCCGCTTTCAAGCTGGGCCCGACCCGTTTGGCCGCACCTGGGAGGTGGAATTCCGCTGGCTGCAGACCGGCATCTCCATCCGCCACGCCGATACTGTCGATGTGAAGTTCGTGGTGTGGGCCGAGGGGGAAGACAAGCAGGAAAAGATCGTCGCGCTGCCGCATGCCTTGCTACTGGCGTTGGCCGCGAAATCCGGGCACGCGCTGACCGATCCCTGGTGCCTGAAACTGGCGGGGCGGCATTTGCGCTACATGATCTCGTCGGGGGAGGACCTGGAAAAGACGCTGGTCACCCTTTCCGCACCCGATCTCGACCGTGCCGCCGGCGCATTGCAACCCGCCTAGCCGCGAACGGGCGGCGATCTCATGGTTAAAATAGTTTTGGATCTTTAGTAGCACGCACGTGCCTTTGAATTGAGGAGGGGAGCGATGGTCAACTGTCCGCTTTGCGATGCGGTCATAGATGTTGACGAGGAAGAACTGGACGAGGGGGATTCGCTCATCTGCGAGGAGTGCGGCGCAAATCTCAATGTCAGTGGGGTGAGCCCGCTGGAACTGGTGCCGGATGGCGTCGATGACGAGGATGAAGAAGACCTCGACGATGATTTGGACGAGGACGAAGAAGACGCTGACGAAGACGACGAAGACGACGACGATGAGGACAAGGCCTGGAAGTAGACTGGCCGCCGTTGCGTTCGGCTGCGCGCTGCTGCTGGCCGGGGCGGCGCGGACGCAGCGCAAGAATGAAGCTCCGCACGCGGTGGTGGCGGGAGCGGTATTCCGTGAGAACGGCTTTTCCTTGCCGGGGGCCACGGTGACCCTGACGATCAAAGACGCGCCCAAGGGAAAGAAACTGCAAGCGGTGAGCGACGCGCGCGGCGAATTCGCGTTTCGGGTGTTTCCGGAGGCGGCTACTTACGTGGTGAGAGCCTCGATGAAAGGCTTTCAAGCGGCGGAAAAAGAGGCTGCGGTGGGCGGCGAAGAGCGCGTGGAGGTAACTTCGGTGCTGCCGGCCGAGTCCAAATAAGTGATGGAGCAAACCATGATCCCAATGCGGAACGGCGCTCGGGTGTTCACCCTGGCGGTAGTAGCGCTGCTGGTTTCCGCGGGGCTTGCGGGCCAGGAGCAGACGCGCAAAGAGAAACGCGAAGAGGCCAAACTGCGTAACGTGATGGGCATGGTGGTGGATGCGCAGGAGCAGCCGGTGAGCGGCGCGGTGGTGCAGTTGAAGGACATGCGCACGCTGCAGGTGCGTTCGTTCATTACGCAGACGGACGGGGCTTACAAGTTCTTCGGGTTACGGCCGGATATCGACTACCAGGTGACGGCTCGCTTTGGCGACATGACGGCGGCGCCGCGGACCTTAAGCATTTTCGATAACCGCAAGGAAGCGGTGATGAACTTCAAGCTCGATAAGCCCGAGAAGAAATGAAGCTGCTGCTGAGTCTGGCGTTGGTGGTTGTGGGGTTATCAGCCCAGGGTAAGCTAACGCCCGTCGATCAGGCGAGTTATCCGAAGGTGATTGCGGGGCACAAGGGCAAAGTGGTGCTGGCCAATTTCTGGGCTACCTGGTGCGTGCCTTGCCGTAAGGAGATGCCGCAACTGGTCGAGTTGTCGCACAAGCTGGCGGCGCGCGGGTTCGATCTGGTGATGATTTCGGCGGATGAGGCGGAGCAGCAGGCTGCGGCTGCCAAGCTGCTGCGGGACAATCACGCTGAGGGCGCAACTTTTCTGCTGAAGACTGCCGATAACGACAAGTTTTATCCGGCGGTGGACGCGAAATGGTCTAGCGGCGAACTGCCGGCTTTGTTCCTCTACGATCGCAGCGGAAAAAAGGTGCGGTCCTTCTTCGGCGAGACTTCGATAGCGGATCTGGAAGCCGCCATTACCAAGTTGCTGTAGTGCGCGGCGCTCTCCTTTTCTTTATCGCTTCAGCGGGATTCGCGCAGACGCTGGTGTTTGAACACGCTACGGTGATCGACGCTACCGGGGCGCCTCCTAAACAAGACTTCACGGTGGTAGTGCGCGCGGGGCGCATCGTGTCGGTGAAGCCGCGCGTGGAGGCTATCGCGGACGCGGTAGTGATCGATGCCACGGGCAAGTTTCTGATCCCGGGGCTGTGGGATATGCACATGCATATCACGGCGCCGCAAGTTATGTTCCCGCTGTTGGTGGCGAACGGGATCATGGGCGTGCGCGAGATGTATTCGGGCGTGGCGCTCGCGACCATCCGGCAATGGAAGCTGTTACCGGATGCGCCGCGCATGTTTGCTCCGGGGTTTATCGATGGGCCTTTAATGACGGGCACGTCGCCGGACGCGCTGGCGGTGGCGAACGCGGAACAGGCACGAGCGGCGGTGCGGGCGCTGGCTGCCGACGGCGCGGATTTTATCAAGGTGTATAACAGCGTCCCCCGGGAGGCGTTCTTCGCACTGATGCAGGAGGCGCGGGAGGCGGGAATTCCGGTGGCGGGGCATGTGCCGGAAGAGGTGAGTCCGCTCGAAGCTTCCGTCGCGGGAATTCACAGCGAGGAGCATCTCAATAATATTTTGCTGAACGCTTCCACGGATGAAGTCGCGGCTGCGCCGGGAGCGCGTGGCCATGATGTACGATCCCAAGATCACGGGCGCGCAGAGGCTGCGGCTGCTGGCTTGGCCGTTGCTCGCGGGACTGGTGGATACTTACGACGAGAAGAAGGCGGCGGCGATGTTTCAGGCCTTCGTCAAGAACGGGACTTGGCAGACGCCTACGCTGGCGATTCTCGATGGGTTTGTGCACGAGCTGGATGACGAGTTTGTAAACGATCCGCGCCGGCGTTTTCTACCCAAGGTTTGGACCGATAATTGGGACCCGCGGGTGATTTACTACTTGCGCGATGAGTCGCCGGCGGAGTATGAGGTGTTGCATCAGCGGATGCGGATGTTGCTGACGCGCTATCGCAAGTTGGTGGGGGACATGCATCGGGCTGGAGTGGAACTGTTGGCGGGGACGCTGGTGGAGCTGCGCTCGCACCCGGGGCAGCTCAGCCGCTCGCCGCGCGCCGAGCTGCGTTTTTTAGGCGAGGTGGCGCCGATTTTTGCTGCACTGCAACAACGGCTGCCCCCCGAGCTGGCCGACTACGCGCGCGCCTATCAACTGCGCCAGCGCGACACAGGCGCGGTCCACCTGGCCATGCGCTGCCTCGCCGCCGGCGATTCTCGACGGCGTGCGCACCGTGCTCGCCGAGCTGCGCGGCCGCCGGCCCGAGCGCGCGTGGCTGTGGTGGCTCCTGACCGCCAACGGTCGCTGGGCGCGCTTGCCGCCGCGCTTCGTCGAGCCGCGCCGTTGACGCGCCGCCGGTGAGCGACGAACATGCAGCGGTGCGCACCATCCACGCCGTCGGCTGGTTCTACCCGGAGCGGCTCGGCGGCCACGAGGTCTACGTCACCGCGCTCTGCCACCTCCTGCGCGAGGCCGGCCACGAGGCGCTGGTGGCGGCGCCGATCCCGGCGGCACCGTCGAGCGGCGCTATGAGCACGAGGGCATCCCCGTCTATCGCTACCCGATCGCCGCCGAGCCGACGCGCGCCGAGGCGCAGGGCCAGACCGTCATGCGCGGCGCCGAGCGCTTCCACGCCTGGCTCGCCGCCGAGCGCGCCGACGTCGTGCACGTGCACTCGTTCGTCACCGGCCTCGGCGTCGCCGAGCTGCGCGCGGCCCGTCTGAGCGGCGCGCGCGTCCTGGCCACCACGCAGTCCTCCAGCCTCGGCTTTCTCTGCCAGCGCGGCACGCTGATGCGCTGGGGCGACGAGATTTGCGACGGCATCGTCGACACCGCCGTGTGCGCCGCCTGCGAGCTCACCCATCGCGGGATGCCGCGCCCGCTGGCGCGCGTGGTCGGCGCGCTGCCCTCGTCGCTGAGCGCGCTGGCCGGACAGCTGCCGGGACGCGCCGCCACCGCGCTCGGCATGCGCGACCTCATCGCCCGCAACTTTTTATTGCAGCGCAGCATGCTCGACACCGTCGACTATTTCA
>CAVVZG010000208.1:0-11654 GCA_963752205.1 Bryobacterales bacterium
GAATGTGAGTGTTTTGAATTTTCGCAGGCCGAAAAGCCTTATCCTGGATGACAAATAAGCAGCGGCTTAAATAAGTGAACAGAATTCATTCCGGATGCCATTAAAACTGTAAAATCAGAAATATCGCACAAAGTTAACAGGACAGTAATTTCCGGTGGCGATCAATGGTCACCATTTATGCCGGACTAATTAATTTACCGTAATTCAAAACACCCGAACTGAATAATTAGGTGGCGATCAATACATTAATTAAAAACTTAATTCAAGTAATATTATAAAAATATTTTGTTGCTTTTTATTTGTATTGTCCTAAAAGAAACGCAATAAGCCGTTTGGTCTGCGTGACGATTGCAGTCTGACGTTGAGGAAACCGCACTAATACCAGAAACAAACCAAATTTTCAGTTTTTGTATAAATCCTATGCATTGATTGCTTCGGCAAGTCACCCTGCCAAGCAATGCCGGCGTAATTCTATTGTAATCTGATCTGCTGATTTATTCCAATATTCTTAATGAATTGAAGTATAGAAAATGAGAACAGAAACCATTTCTCTGCATGGCGGCTATTCCGTTGATCCAACGACCAGAGCCGTTGCTGTGCCGATCTACCAGACAGTTGCGTATGAATTCGACAGCGCGGAGCACGCGGCCGCGCTGTTCAACCTGGAGGCTGAAGGCTTCCGCTATAGCCGGATCAGCAATCCAACCGCGGCAGTTCTGGGCGGCTGTCCCGCGTGGAAGGCGGTATCGGCGCCACTTTGCGTTGCCTCCGGCCAGGCCGCGATTTTCAATGCCATTCTTGGCCTGGCGGATGTGGGGCGGAATCTGGTACGGTTCCGCAGCTTTATCGTCGCCCATACTTTGTTCAATCATGTATTGCCGCGGCAGGGTGTGCAGGTGCGCTTTGCGGCATCGATCCGCTGCCGACATTCCGCTGGAATTGATTGATAAAGCAGACGCTGGCGGTATTTTGTGAATCGGTCGGTAATCCCGCCGGTAATCTATGCTATCGCCGCACTGGCTGAAGTGGCGCATGCGCAGGGTGTGCCGCTGATGGTGGATAATACGGTTGCCTCTCCCGGTGTTGCTGCGATCCCGTTCGAGTTCGGCGCCGATATCGTTATCCATTCTCTGACGAAATTTCTCGGCGGCCATGGCACCACTCTGGGCGGCGCCATTGTCGATAGCGGCAAGTTTCCATGGAAAAAAATATGCGCGGCGCTTCCCGCTGCTGAATCAGCCCGATCCTTCCTACCATGGGCTGGCCTTCGCCGAGCATTTTTCGTCCAACCGCTTATATAGAACGCTGCAGAAATTTCGGGCTGCGGACAACTGGCGCGGCACTTGCCCCTTTAAGTGCTTTTCTGTTTGCTGCAAGGGATCGAGACTGTCGCACTGCGGGTAGAACGCCATGTGCATAATACACGCATCGTGGCGGAATATTTGCGTAATGACGAGCGTGTTACCTGGATACAAATCCGTATCGTAGTTCGACAGCACTCCTTGCTTGACCGCAGCAATGCGTTCCAACCCCATGCCCGTATCGATCGAAGGCCGAGGCAGCGGATTCAACGTCCCCTGCGCATCCCGGTCGTACTGCATGAAAACCAGATTCCAGATCTCGACAAAGCGCTCGCCCGGATCGTCCGGAAAACGTCCCCGCCCCCGCCTCCGGCCCAAAATCATAGTGAATTTCCGAGCACGGCCCGCAAGGCCCCGTCTCGCCCATCTGCCAGAAGTTGTCTTTCTCACCCAGCCGGAAAATCCGTTCCTTCGGGACGCCCGCCACCTTCTGCCACAGTTCCTCCGCGTCATCGTCCTCGCGAAAGACCGTAATGTAAAGCCTGTCTTTAGGAAGCCCGTAGTCCTTCGTGATTAGTTCCCAAGCAAACGCAATCGCGTCCTTCTTGAAATAATCTCCGAACGAAAAATTCCCCAGCATCTCAAAGAACGTATGATGCCGCCGCGTGTACCCGACATTATCCAGATCGTTGTGCTTCCCGCCTGCCCGCACGCACTTCTGCGACGTGGTCGCGCGCGTGTAATCCCGCCGCTCCTGCCCCAGGAACACGTCCTTGAACTGATTCATCCCCGCGTTCGTGAACAACAGCGTAGGATCGTTCGCCGGAACCAGCGATGAACTGCGCACCACGCGATGCCCGCGGGCAGAAAAATAGTCAAGGAACTTCTGTCGAACTTCTGAACCTGTCATGGATACTTTTATTTTCGCTTACCAGCCCACCGGTTTGCCCCGGTTCTGCTCGTCCAGCCATTTCTTGAGAGGCGCGAAGTAGTCGAGAATCGCCGTGGCGTCGAGATTCCGCTGCCCCGTCAACTCAAACATCGCGTCCTGCCACGGCTTGCTCACTCCCATCTCAAGCATCGCATTCAGCCGCCGGCCGGCCTCTTTGTTGTCGTAAATGGAACACCGATGCAGCGGCGTCCCGCTCCCCGCCGCCGGACATCCCGCCGCCTTCGCCAGCGCCCGGTGAAATTGAAACTGCATGATGTAGGAAAGGAAATAGCGCGTGTAAGGCACGTCCGCCGCCACGTGATACTTCGCTCCCGGATCGAAATCACTCTCGCTGCGAGCCACCGGCGGAGCCACCCCCTGATACTTCAGCCGCAGATCCCACCAGCCTTTGTTGTACTGATCCGCCGGAATCTCGCCCGAGAAAACTTTCCAGCGCCACTGATCGATCATCAACCCGAACGGCAGAAACGCCACTTTATCCAGCGCGCGCGCCAACAGCAGACCGATGTCTTTCGAAGCGTCCGGCGCCTTATCCAGCAGCCCGATCTTCACCAGATACTCCGGCGTCACCGACAACGCGATGGTGTCGCCGATGGCCTCATGGAACCCGTCATTAGCGCTGTCGCGGAAAAGGAACGGCTGCTTGTCGTACGCCCGCTGGTAGAAGTTGTGCCCCAGCTCATGATGGATGGTGGTGAAATCTTCTTCGGTGATATCGATGCACATCTTGATCCGCAGATCTTCGATCGAATCGAGATCCCAGGCGCTCGCGTGGCACACCACATCCCGGTCGCGCGGCTTCACGAACATCGACCGCTCCCAGAACGTCGCCGGCAGCGGCGCGAATCCCAGAGACTTGAAGAAGTTCTCGCCGTAATGCACCATATCCAGCGGCTTGGTGTCGCGCTTCTTCAGGATCTCCGTCAGATCGTAACCCTTGTCAGCCTCCGCTGGCGCCACCAGCTTATAGATATTGCCCCAATCCTGCGCCCAAATATTCCCCAGCAGATCCGCTGGAATGGGACCGCTGGCCGGCACCGCATCCCCGTACTTCTCACGCAGCTTCCAGCGCACGTAGCTGTGCAGCGAAACATACAGCGGCCGCACCTGCTCCCATAGCCGGTCTACTTCACGAGCGAAATCGTCGGGCGGCATGTCGTATTTCGACCGCCACATCGCCCCCGTATCCTTGAACCCCAACTCGCGCGCGCCCTTCATTCGCCAGCTCGACGAAGCGCTGGAAGTCCTTGCGCATCGGCGGCGAAATGCGATGCCACCCGCGCCAGGCATCCAGCAGTTCCGCCGGATCGGTGCTGTTCGCCATCACCCGCGTGATCGCCTCAATGTCCATGCACGGCTTGCTCTTGCCCGCCTGATCCTCCGGACAATACTTGCCCTTGCCGTAAGTGCCTTCAAGCGACGACGCCAGACGAGTAACCTCAGCACTTTTTGCCGGATCAGCCGGCGCCGCCAATACCAGCGCGTTCTTTAGCAAGCGTCATCTCCCGCCGCATATCCAGCCGGCAGATTGACTTTGTCGAACCGCACCGCGCCCTTGGCCAGGCGCACCGCCTCGGCGATAGCCCGCTCGTTGGCGCGAGCCTCCACCGCTTCAGTGTCGTCAGTAATGAAAGTGGATTGAATCCATTCAGCCTGGTTCGCTTCCAGACTCAGATCGAAGAGCCGCTTGTCAGCGTCGTCAAGGAATTTCTTAGCGTCAGCGACCGTAGGTTCCGCCCCCCAAACACTAAGCGCGCAAGCCAATAAACATAGCGTCCTCATGACGCCATCTTACCGAATTGCCCCAGTGGGGCGGACCTCCGGTCCGCGTTCGACCTCCAGGTCGAACAGTCTTACGCCGCCAGCGCCGGAGCCATAATCAGCCCCGGCACCACAGCCTGCAAAACATCCTCGACCCGATCCGCAAAGATGAACTCCATCTCCTTGCGAACCTCCTCCGGCAGATCCCGCAGGTCTTTCTGATTCCCTCGCGGTAGAATCACCCGCTTGATCCCCACCCGCCGCGCCGCGAGCACTTTCTCCTTGACGCCGCCGATCGGCAGCACCAACCCAGTGAGCGTGACTTCGCCCGTCATAGCCGTGTCGCTGCGCGCCGGCTTACCCGAGTAGAGCGACGCCAGCGCCGTAGTCATCGTCACGCCCGCCGAAGGCCCATCCTTCGGAATCGCCCCCGCCGGAACGTGAATGTGCAGCCCAGCATTCAGGAACTTGGCAGGATCGATCCCCAGCGCCGCCGCGTGACTCCACACATAACTGCGCGCCGTCTTAGCGGACTCCTGCATCACCTCGCCAAGTTGCCCCGTGATGGTGACTTCCTTCCCGTCCGGCAGCAAGCGTAGCTTCGATGTACAGCACATCGCCGCCCGATTCCGTCCAGGCAAGACCCGTAGCCACACCCGCCGGAAATTCACGCCGTGCTTGTTCAGGCGAGAACGGTTCAGGACCCAGTAGATCCTCAATCTGTTCGACCTTGATCTCGAACGGCCCTTCTTCACCCTCGCCAACCTTCAGCGCGACTTTCCGAGTCAACCGTCCGATCGCCTGCTCCAGCCGCCGCACACCCGCTTCCCGCGTGTAAGCCGAGATGACTTTCTTCAGCGCAGGTTCCGTGATCTGCACCCGCTCTTCCGTCAACCCGGTCTGCGTCAGCTGACGGGGAATCAGATACCGCCGCGCGATCTGCGCCTTCTCTTCCTCGCTGTAGCCGGAGAGCCGCAAGATCTCCATACGATCCAGCAAAGGAGCCGGAATCGTATCGAGCGTATTCGCCGTAGTCACGAACATCACCTTCGAAAGGTCGAAGGGCAAGTCCAGATAGTTATCGCGGAACGTTTTGTTCTGCTCCGGATCCAGGATTTCGAGCAGAGCCGCCGCCGGATCTCCGCGGAAGTCGCGACCCAGCTTGTCCACCTCATCCAGCATCAGCACCGGATTCGCGAACCCAGCCCGCCGCATCGCCTGCAGCAGACGCCCCGGCAGAGCGCCGATATACGTCCGCCGATGCCCGCGCAGTTCCGCTTCGTCGTGCAGACCGCCCAAGCTCATACGCTCGAACTTGCGTCCCAGCGCCCGCGCAATCGATTGCCCCAGCGAAGTTTTACCCACGCCCGGCGCACCCACGAAGCACAGGATCGGAGCCTTGGCTTCCGGATTCAGCTTCAGCACCGCCAAGTGTTCGAGTATCCGCTCCTTCACTTTCGTGATGCCGAAGTGATCTTCGTCGAGCACCTGCCGCGCCCGCGCCAGGTCCAATTTGTCTTCGCTACGTTTGTTCCACGGCAGCTCGATCACGTATTCGAGCCAAGTGCGGATCACGTTGTGCTCCGGCTGCGAAGGCGGCAGTTTCTCTAACCGCCCCAGTTCGCGCTCGGCTTCCTTGCGGACGTCCTCCGGCAAATCAGCCTTGGCGAGTTTCTCGCGCAGTTGCTCCACCTCAGCCTGGTCAGGATTCTTCTCGCCCAGTTCCTGCTCGATGGCTTTCTTCTGCTGCCGCAGGATGTATTCTTTCTGCTCCCGCGACATCTCGCCGCGCGCATCCTCGGTAATCTTGTTGCGCAGTTCCAGCACTTCCACTTCGTGCGACAGCCAGCCGTGCACCAAGCGCAGCGCTTCGACTCGAGTCGTCGCTTCGAGCAAGGCTTGTTCACGTACGGCTTCGAGGTTCATCAGCGAAGCTACCATGTAAGCCAGCCGCAGCGGATCTTCCTGGAAAGTGAACAACCGCGCCAGCTCCTGCGGCGTAGCCTGCGGCGATTGGATCAGCCCCATGAACTTCGTGCCCATCTCGATGATGGACAGCGTGAGAGCTTCCGTCTCGCGGCTGGAATCGTCAGGCGCCGGCAGCGGATGATAACGCGCCGAAAAATGTCCGCCTTCTTCGTTCACTTTGACGATAACCACCCGCTCCAGGCCAAACGCCAGGATGTCGATGTGGTCTTCCTTGGGCCGCGCCACTTTGCGGATCGCCGCGCGCGTTCCAATGGTGAACAGATCCGCCGCCACCGGCATGTCGGCGGAGGCATCGCGCTGCGCCACCACGATAATTTCTTTGTCCTCAGTCGCAACGGCAGCCTCCACCGCGGCGAGCGACGACGTCCGGCCAACGGACAACGGCATCAGTAACCCGGGAAACAACACCGAGTTCTTCAACGGCAGCAACGGCAGGATGCGGATTTTTTCCAGGTCGCTCATATTTTGATCTCCTCTTTGTTTACTTAAGATGCTTCAGCACGTGCCGCCGATTCTACTGCGAAGGTAAGTTCATGATCCGGCCCCAGATCCACCCGCACATTTTGCCCGTCGCGGACCTCGCCGCCCACCAGCCGCCGCGCCAGCGGAGTCTCCACTTCTTTCTGGATGGCCCGCTTTAACGGCCGCGCGCCAAACGTCGGGTCGTAGCCGACTTTCACCAGATATTCCACCGCCGCATCGGACAATTCGATGCCGATGTGCCGCTCGGCGAGCCGAGCCCGCAGTCCCGAGAGCTGGATCAGCACAATCTTCTTGAGCTGCGCGTCCGTCAAGCTGTGGAACGTGATCATCTCGTCCACCCGGTTTAGGAACTCCGGACGGAAGATGTTGCGCAATTCTTCCTTAGGCGCATTCGAGGTCATAATCACGATGGTGTTCTTGAAATCCACCGTGCGCCCTTGCCCGTCCGTCAGCCGCCCGTCGTCTAGTACTTGCAGCAGCACATGGAACACATCCGGGTGCGCCTTTTCGATTTCATCCAGCAACACCACCGAGTACGGCCGCCGCCGGACCGCTTCCGTCAACTGTCCGCCTTCGTCGTAACCCACGTAGCCCGGAGGCGCACCTACCAGCCGCGCAACGGTATGCTTCTCCTGATACTCCGACATGTCGATGCGAATCATCGCCCGCTCGTCGTCGAACAGGAACTGAGCCAAAGCTCTCGCCAGTTCGGTTTTGCCTACGCCAGTAGGTCCCAGGAACAGGAAGCTGCCCACCGGCCGCTTAGGATCTTTCAACCCTCCGCGCGCGCGCAGCACAGCGTCCGAAACCGCGTCCACGGCTTCGTCTTGGCCCACAATACGTTGGTGCAGCTCCTCCGGCAAGTGCGTGAGCTTCTGAATATCGCCTTCGAGCAGTTTCGAGAGCGGAATACCCGTCCAGCGGCTGACAACTTGCGCGATGTCTTCCTCGTCTACTTCTTCCTTCAGCAGCGCGGTCGAACTCAGCCCCGCTTCGAGCTGCTTTTCGAGCCCTGTCAGCTTGCCATACTTCAACTCCGCGGCTTTGTTTAGGTCGTAGGCCCGCTCGGCCTGTTCGATATCGACTTTGGTCTGCTCGATCTGCTCGCGGATTTCACGCTGATGCTTCAGTGCTTCCTGGTCCGCCTGCCACTGCGCCCGCAAACTTGCCCCGCCAGTCTTCAGATCCGCCAGTTCCTTCTCAAGTTTGGTGAGCCGTTCCCGTGAAGCTTTGTCCGTCTCTTTCTTCAGCGCCTCGCGCTCGATCTCAAGCTGCATCTGCCGCCTCGTGATTTCATCCAGTTCCGCCGGCATCGAGTCAATCTCGGTGCGTGTCTTCGCGGCCGCTTCA
Organism: Bryobacterales bacterium; assembly: GCA_963752205.1. Lineage (GTDB taxonomy): Bacteria > Acidobacteriota > Terriglobia > Bryobacterales > Bryobacteraceae > Palsa-187. Next base: position 7,837 of record CAVVZG010000208.1, read on the forward strand.
TCTATCAAGATCGATAGCTTTATCGGGCAAAAACCGGTCCGCAATATAGCGATTACTCAGAACCGCCGCCGCAACCATGGCGGAATCTTTGATCCGCACGCCATGATGCAGTTCATAGCGCTCGCGCAACCCGCGCAGGATCGAAATGGTGTCTTCGACCGACGGCTGGTCTACCAGCACCGTCTGGAAACGCCGCTCCAAAGCTTTATCCTTCTCAATATGCTTGCGATACTCATCGAGAGTAGTCGCACCGATGCAATGCAGCTCGCCGCGAGCCAGCATAGGCTTCAGCAGGTTGCCGGCGTCCATCGAGCCTTCTGCTTTCCCTGCCCCGACCACCGTGTGCAACTCGTCGATAAACAGAATGATGTTGCCCTCGGCGGACTGGATTTCCTTTAACACGGCCTTCAGCCGCTCTTCGAACTCGCCGCGGAACTTGGCGCCCGCAACCAGCGCGCCCATGTCCAGCGAAACGATCTTCTTGTTCTTCAGCCCCTCCGGCACATCGCCGCGCACGATGCGCCGCGCTAAGCCTTCGACGATGGCCGTCTTGCCGACGCCTGGCTCGCCGATCAGCACCGGATTGTTCTTGGTGCGCCGCGATAATACCTGGATCACTCGACGGATCTCTTCATCGCGCCCGATCACCGGATCGAGTTTCCCGATCGCCGCCAGCTTGGTCAGATCACTGCCATATTTTTCGAGCGACTCATAGGTCGCTTCCGGATTTTGTGAGGTCACGCGCTGCCCCCTTCGGATCGCCTGTAGCGTCCGCATGATCCGCTGATAAGTGATGCCCAGGTCACGGAAGACTTTCTCGGTGGTCGCCGCGAGCAGAACATGCTCGACGGAAATGTAGTCGTCTTTGAGATGTTGTGCTTCCTTCTCGGCCCGGTCCAGCAGGTCCTGAAGGCGCTTGGTGACGTACAACTGGTCGATGCCCGGAGCCGACCCCGAGACGCGCGGCAGCTTGTCGAGTTCTTCCACCAGCTTCTGGTGCACCAGCGCGCGATCCACCTCCGCCTTGGCAAACAGAGATTGTGTCAGCCCACCGTCTTGGCCCAGCAGCGCGAGCAACAGGTGCTCCACGTCGATCTGTTGCTGCCCTCGTTTGGACGCGATGCCTTGGGCCGAGCGCATGCCCTCTTGTAGCTTTTCCGTGAACCGATTGAAGTCCATAACTGTACAAACTATAACACATGAGCCTAATACAGTGCAAGAATCTTAGTGTATTACTATCAATGTTTTCCGGTCTTAGTTCCAAGATTCAGTGATATCATGCATTTAGCATGGCAAGTGGACTGCCAAACCTGCTCACGCCCCTCCCCGGCCCTAAAGCTAAGGCGGTCATCGAGCGCGATGCCCAGTTCATCTCGCCGTCCTATACCCGCTCCTACCCTTTGGTGGCCGCGAGCGGCCAAGGTTGTATCGTCCAAGACGTTGACGGCAATAGCTTTCTGGACTGCAGCGCCGGCATCGCCGTCGTCGCCACCGGACACTGCCACCCACAGGTTGTCGAGGCCATTCAACGCCAGGCCGCCAAGCTGATCCACATGTCAGGGACCGACTTCTACTACGAGAATATGGTGGACCTGGCACAGAAACTGGCGGCCCTAACCCCAGGCGGCGTCCCGCGGCGCGTCTACTTCGGGAACTCCGGGACCGAGGCCATCGAGGCCGCCATCAAGCTCGCCCGCTATCACACCGGCCGCAAGCAGTTCATCGCCTTCTACGGAGCCTTCCACGGCCGCACCATGGGGTCGCTGGCCTTAACCGGCAGCCGCAGCAGACAGCGCAAGAACTTCTTCCCTCTGATGCCGGGAGTGCACCACGTCCCTTACGCCGATTGCTACCGCTGCCCTTACGGCAAGACGGTCGACACCTGCGCGGTCGAGTGCGCCAAAGCTATCGAGGACCCGCTGTTCCGTACCGTGCTTCCACCGGAGGAAGTGGCCGCCATCGTGGTCGAGCCAGTCCAAGGAGAGGGCGGCTACCTAATCCCGCCCAAGAAGTTCTTCGACGAACTGCGCCGTATCGCCGACCTCCATGGCATCCTACTGATCTTCGATGAGGTCCAGTGCGGGATGGGGCGCACCGGCAAGATGTTCGCGTCGGAACACTTCGACGCCGTCCCGGATATCGTGGCGCTGGCCAAGGGCATCGCCAGCGGCATGCCGCTAAGCGCCACCATCGCGCGCGCCGAGATCATGGATTGGCCGCCCGGCTCGCACGCGTCCACCTTCGGGGGAAACCCGGTCTCCGTCGCCGCGTCGCTTGCGACCATCGAGCTCCTGGAACAAGGACTGGTCGACAACGCGGCCGCCGTCGGCGCCCACATGAAGGCGCGCTTGAGCGAGTTCCCTCAGCGCTTCCCTAACGTAGGCGATGTTCGCGGGTTGGGGCTCATGATCGGCATTGAACTGGTGAAGGATCAAGTTACCAAGGAGCGCGCCCCGGCCTTGCGCGACCGCGTCGTCCAGATGTGTTTCGAACGCGGGTTGCTGGTGCTGGGCGCCGGTCCCAACACGATTCGCATCTCGCCGCCGCTCATCCTCACGCGTGAGCAAGCCGATTGCGCCGTCGACATCCTCGCTGAGTGCCTGCTAACCGCTACAATCTGAGTTTGTGCGCATACTCGACGTCGGCTGCGGCATCAACAAACTTCCCGGTGCGATCGGCATAGACCGCAATCCGTCGACGCGCGCCGACGTTCTCTGCGATCTGGACCGCCTTCCCTACCCCTTCCGTGACGCGTCCTTCGACAGCGTCCACGCGAGCCATGTAATCGAACATGTCTCCGACGTGATCAAGACTGTGGAAGAGTTCCACCGCCTGCTGCGTCCCGGCGGCGAAGTCTTCATCGCGACGCCGCATTACACAGATTTCAGCTCCTTCTGCGACCCCACGCACCGTTGGCATCTGACCAGCTTCTCGTTGCGCTACTTTACTCAGAAAGACTTCGGCTTCGGCTACTATTCGAACGCTCGCTTCGAGGAGATTTCAGTGCGCGTCAAGCTACTGGCGCTGTGGCGGTACCTGGGCTTTGAACTGGCTGTCAACGCTTCGCCGCGCTTCCGGCGCTTCTGGGAATACTACCTGTGCTACGTCGTGCGCGGCAAGCTGATCGAATGGCGACTCAAGGCTCTCCCTTAGAGAGTTTCTAACCGGCGCCACCACTACATTTACGATGTTGGGCGTTTTCTCCGATTGGCTCCGGCACTTGGCGCGGCGGCGCCGGTGGACGGCGACGCAGGCTCTAGGGCGGCGCGGCGAGGATCTGGCGCATCGCTTTCTGCGCCGACAAGGGTACACGATTGTGGCCCGCAACTACCGCCTGCCTGCTGGGGATGGCGAGGCGGATCTGATCGCTTGGGACGGTGACACATTGGTCATCGTCGAAGTGAAGGCGCGCCAAAGCGACGAGTACGGGGAGCGGGACCACGCGCTGGAAGAGCACGCTGCAATCGGCGCAACTGGTCTCGGCCGTGGGTATTGCGGTGCAGGTGGCGCGCGGCTTTTGAGCGGTGGGAATTTTTCATGTCCGCAGCCATGAAACCAGGTTGTGTCTTCATTCTTGTTTTGATTTTGATCGTAATCTGTCTGTCAGCTGGTATCGGGAATGCCCAAACTGCAGAAAACTATTCTCTCGTGGATATGAACTGAGAAGCCAACCCGGAGATGAACTCGACGCCCGTGGTCGCATCCCCGATTCCATCCATCGCTTCGAACCACACGCCTTCTCTCGGGACCGATCCCGAGAACGGGTTGAACCTGACTCTGCTGAAACATGTGGCGGGAGATCAACGGCAATTCTGGAC
>CAVVZG010000209.1:0-14561 GCA_963752205.1 Bryobacterales bacterium
GAGTCCTGAATGCACCGCGGTCGACAACACCGGGCATGCCCTGACGTTCAACCCGAGCTCGCCAGGGCCGGCAACTCCGGTCACGGTCGACAGCTCGCCGGCAGGGGCCAACCTGACCGGCGTCGCCTGCCCGTCCGCATCGCAATGCACCGCCGTGGACGGCGACGGTCGCGAAGTGACATTCAACCCGCAGGCTCCGAGCGCCCCGCCGCCTGTCATGCTCGACGCGGGCCAAACGCTGGCGATCGCATGCCCGTCCGCCTCGCAATGTACGACGGTGGACGGCAACGGCGGCGAAGTCACGTTCAACCCGAGAGCGCCGGGATCGCCGACCGTGGTCCCGATCGACCCCGGGCAGCAGATGACGGCGATCTCGTGCCCCGCGGTCACGCAATGCACCGCCGTCGACACCGCCGGGCGTGAGATCACGTTCGACCCGACACCGCCGCGCAATGTCACCTCGCAGCTCATCGACAGCGACTGGCTGGGCGGCCTCACGTGTCCGACGACCTCGCAATGTACCGCCGTCGAGTACTACGGCGGCGGCGAGGACTTTCGAACCCGGCCGCACCCGGATCCCCGACCCCCGTCTCGATCGAAGGCGGCGGCAACTATCTGGGTTCGCGCCGTCGCCTGCCCCGCCGGCGACGTTTCGCTGTGCGCTGCGGTCGACGGAGCCGGCAACGCGGTCGCAACGACCGATCCGACCGGCGGACCCGGGTCGTGGAACTGGCCGGTCGAACCGATCGTCAGCCAGTCGCTGACTGCGATCACATGCCCCTCGACGACCGAGTGCGTCGCGGTCGACGACAGCGGGGATGTCGTGATCGGGGAAACGTCCGAGACGCTCGTTCGTCCAACAGCCTGCTGCCCGCGGCCTACGGAGACGACGTCCAAGACGAGACCCTGTCGGCGTTCACCGGTAACTGGTCGAACGCCCCGACGAGCTACGCCTACCAGTGGCAGGACTGCGCCACCGACGGCACGCCGTGCACCCCGATCGCCGGTGCGACGAGCGCGACGTACACGTTGACGGGCGCCGGCGGCGACGTCGGCCATACGATCCGGGTCGAGGTGACCGCGACCAACGCCGCCGGCGCCTCAACCGCCGCGACCTCGGACGCGACGGGCGTGGTGCAGGCGCTCACCCTCCCGGTGAACGAGTCCGTGCCGTCGCTCTCCGGCACCGCTAAGCAGGGCGACACGCTGACCGAGTCAAACGGGTACTGGACCGAGGATCCGACCGGCTACGGCTACCAGTGGGAGGACTGCGACAGCTCCGGCGCCAGCTGCACGCCGATCGCCGGCGCGACCGGTCAGACCTACGTAATCGGGGCAGGCGACGTCGGACATCGGATCGTGGTCCTGGAGACCGCGTACAACAAGATCGGGTTCGCCGCGAAAGCGGCCGCGTCCGACCCGACGGCGGTCGTCAAAGCGGCGGCGCCGACGAGCACGGGAGTGCCCACGATTACCGGTGCCACGATCGTCGGCCAGACTCTGACCGAGTCGCATGCGAATTGGACCAACAGCCCGACCTCCTACGCCTACGAGTGGGAGGATTGCAACTCGTCAGGCACCGGGTGCGTGACGATCGCCGGCGCGATCGACCAGACTTACCAGCTGGCAGCATCAGACCTCGGGCACACGATCCGGGTCCTGGAGAGCGCCAGCAACCCGGGCGGCACGAGCGCCGCTGCGACCTCGGCGCCCACGAGCGTCGTGCAATCGGCCCTGGTCGTCGCCCCGCCGCCCACCGACACAGCTGCGCCGTCGATCTCGGGCACGGCGGCGCGGGGCAGACGCTGAGCGAGGCGCACGGCTCGTGGACGGGGAGCCCGACGGCGTTCGCCTACCAGTGGGAGGACTGTGACACGTTCAGGGAACAACTGCTCGGCGATCAGCGGCGCCGAGACGGGTCAGGCCTACGCGCTGACCGCTTCGGACGTTGGCCACACGGTCCGTGTGCAGGAGACCGCCAGCAACGCCGGCGGCACAAGCGCCCTGCCACCTCATCGGAAACCGCCGTCGTCGTGCCGCTGCCGCCCACCGACACTACCGCGCCGTCGATCTCGGGCACGGCGCTGCAGGGGCAGACGCTCAGCGAAGCGCACGGCTCCTGGACGGGCAGCCCGACGGCGTTCGCCTACCAGTGGGAGGACTGTGACACGTCAGGGAACAACTGCTCGCCGATCAGCGGCGCGACCGGTCAGACCTACGCGCTGACCGCGTCCGACGTCGGCCACACGGTCCGTGTGCAGGAGACCGCCGGCAACGCCGGCGGCACGGGAAGCCCCGCGGTTTCGCCCCCTACGAGCGTAGTGGCAGGTGTAGAGACGCTTCCGGGGCCAGGCGCCGCGTCCGTTCGCACAGCGAGCGTGTCCGGCACCACCGTGATCGTGCCGGTCAGCTGCACCGGCGGAGGGTCGTGCGCGCTGACGGCGGCCCTGTCGGTCGTCGAAACGCTTCGCCACGGCAAGATCACGGCCGTCGCAGCGGCCGCGAAGACCAGGAGACGCACCGTCGCGCTCGGCTCCGCATCGGTCACGATCGCCGCCGGAACGACCCGCACCATCCGGGTCGCGCTCAACCAAACCGGAAAGCGCCTGCTCACAACCCACGCCCCGCTGGCAGTCAGACTCAAGGTCTCTCAGTCCGCTCGGACGGTCGCCATGTCGACGGTCAGGATCACGAGGCCGCACAAGGCGTAGAAGAACGCCGCATCGTTGAAGTCGAAACGCCCCACGGCAAAGTTAGAATGAAAGTTTCCGGCCATGGCGCCGCCACTCCCGAGTACGAGGACTGCCGCGCGCTAGCGATCCAAAGCGGAACGCCGCTGCCCAAAATCATCGCAGCCGCCCAGGAAGCTTATTTGAAAGTCAGGAAATGAAATATTACCTCACCACTCCGATCTACTACGTAAACGCCGCGCCGCACATCGGTCACGCCTACACCACCATTGCCGCCGACACCATTAAGCGCTGGAAGCGCATGCAAGGTTACGACGTCGTGCTCGCCACCGGCACCGACGAGCACGGCCAGAAGATCGAGCGCGCCGCCGCGGCCGCCGGCAAAACACCGCAGGAATTCACCGACATTATTTCCGCCGAATTCCAGCACCAGTGGGAAATCCTGGGCCTCGGCATTGACCGTTTCCAACGCACCACCGCCGCCAAACACGCCATCCAAGTGCAGGATTTATTCCGCCGCTGCCTCGACAACGGCTATATCTATAAAGGCAGCTACACCGGCCAATACTGCGTGTTCGATGAGCTCTACGTCAACGACGCGAAACCCGGCGACCCCTGCCCTGAATGCGGACGCCCCACAGAAACCGTCTCCGAAGAAAACTATTACTTCAAACTCTCCGCGTTCCAACAAAAGCTACTCGATTTGTTCGAGAAACAACCCGATTTCATCCTTCCCGAAACCAAGCGCAACGAAGTGCTCGCTTTCGTCAAGAAAGGCCTGGCGGATCTATCCATCAGCCGCACTTCAATCAAGTGGGGCATCCCGGTTCCCAACGATGAAAAGCACGTTTTCTACGTCTGGTTCGACGCGCTCACCACGTACATGAGCGCCGTCGCCGGCGAAGACCTTTGGCCGGCTGACTTGCATTTGATCGGCAAGGAAATCGTCCGCTTCCACGCCATCTACTGGCCCGCGTTCCTGATGGCCGCCGGCCTGCCGCTGCCCAAACGCATCTTCGCCCACGGCTGGCTGCTGTTTGAGAACGATAAGATGAGCAAGTCGCGCGGCAACATCGTGCGCGCCACGCCCATCCATAAAGTGCTCGGAACCGATGCCCTGCGCTACTTTCTGCTGCGCGAAGTGGTCTTCGGCCAGGACGGCAGTTTCAGCTACGACGCGCTCGTCGGCCGCTACAATTCCGATCTGGCGAACGGCCTCGGCAACCTCGCCAGCCGCACGCTGGCCATGATCAATCAATATCGCAGCGGTGTGATTCCGGTGTGCGATGGCAACCAGCAGATCGCGCAAAGCGCGCAGGAAATCACCGCGATGGTCATGGAATCGCTCGACCGCTTTGAGTTCTCCAAAGCCCTCGAAAGCGTCTGGTCTTTGATCGGAGCCGTCGACAAATACATCGTCGAGCAAGCCCCCTGGAAGTTGGCCAAAGGCGGCGACGCCGATGCCAAACGCCTCGACGAGGTTCTCTACACCGCCGCCGAAGCCCTGCGCATCGTCACCGCGTTGCTCGCGCCCATACTTCCCGAATCCGCCGCGAAGATATGGGCGCAGCTCGGCTTTACCACGCCCATCGATCTCGTGCGAACAGTGGATCTCCATTGGGGGCACCTGCAAGGCAACCAGGCCTTGGGCGCGCTGGCAACGGTTTTTCCGCGCGCCGATGTGAAAGCTTCCATCGAGAAAATGATGGATCTCGAAAGCAAGGAAGTCGCGCGCCAATCGGAATTGCTAGGCAAGAAACCGGAACCAACCGCAGCCGCCGCGTCCGGCTCGTCCCAAATCACCATCGACGACTTCGCCAAAGTCGACCTGCGTGTCGGCATCGTATTGGACGCCGCGGCGGTGAAAGGCTCCGACAAATTACTGCATCTGTACGTCGACATCGGCGAGCCCACGCCGCGCAGCATCATGGCCGGCATCGCCGGCGCGTATCAGCCGGAAGTGCTGGTGGGGCGTAAAGTAGTGATCGTCGCCAACCTCGCCCCACGTAAACTGCGCGGCATCGAATCGCAGGGCATGATCGTGGCCGCCTCGCGCGAAGGCGACGTCCCGGTTCTCGCAAGCTTCCTCGAAGACGTCCCCATCGGCGCGCGCCTTAAGTAGCGATGAAGGTGATCGATTCGCACTGCCACCTCGACAGCGAACAGTTTAACGACGACCGCGAAGCCGTGATCGAGCGCGCGCTCGCCGCGGGCGTCGAAACCATGGTCGCCATCGGCTCCGGCGACGGACCACCGGATCTCGAAGCCGGCATTCGGCTCGCCGACCGCTACCCTTTTATATACGCCACCATCGGCGTTCACCCGCATGACGCCGCCAACGCCACCGCCGAAACCTATTCGCGGTTGAGTGAACTCACCACGCATCAGAAAGTCATCGCAATCGGCGAGATCGGCCTCGATTACCACTACGATCATTCGCCGCGCGAGGTCCAGCGCGATGTATTCATCGAGCAAATGCGCATTGCCCGCGACGCGCGCAAACCCATCGTCATTCACACACGCTCCGCCTGGGAAGATACAATTGCGCTGCTGCGTGAACATTGGGCGTCCAGCGGACTCGGCGGCATCATCCACTGTTTTTCCGAAGGCCCCCGCGAAGCCGAACAAGCGTTGGCCATCGGCTTCCACATCAGTTTCGCCGGAATCGTCACGTTTCCGAAAGCCACTGCCATTCAAGAAGCCGCGCGGATCACTCCCGCCGATCGCCTGTTGATCGAAACCGACGCCCCGTTTCTAGCCCCGGTGCCCAAGCGCGGCAAGCGCAACGAACCCGCCTACGTCGTCGAGACGGCGCGCAAGCTGGCGGAACTGCGCGGCGTCAGCGCCGACGAGATCGCACAAACGACAGCGGACAATTGGCGGCGTTTGGCGCTAGACTGAAGGATTCCCATGGCATTCGGCAAGATCGGCCAAACTCTCTCCGCTCTCGAAATATTCGACCTGGTGCGCGCCGACCTCGAAAAGGTAGAGCGCGAAATCGGCTTAGAATCGGTGGCTTCCGTCGAAGCCATCAACTACATCAATCAGTATCTGCAATCCGGCGGAGGCAAGCGCCTGCGCCCCATGCTGGTGCTGCTTTCCGGACGCATGCTGGGCGACGCCAATCCCATGCTAATCCGCATGGCCGCGGTGGTGGAGATGATTCACACTGCCACGCTGGTGCACGACGACGTGATCGATCTCGCCAAAACGCGGCGCGGCCGGCCGTCCATCAATGTCGTCTGGGGCAATCACACATCGGTGCTCGCGGGCGATTGGCTCTACATGCAGGCGTTCCAAGTGGCGGTCCGCGAGCGCAACTTTCCCACACTCGATCTGTTGATCAGCCTGACGCAAATGATGGTCGAAGGCGAGCTTCTGCAACTCGAACGCATCGGCAAAATCGCCATCAGCGAAGCGGATTATTTCGAGCTGATCGACCGCAAAACCGCGAGTTTGTTTTCAGCATGCGCGCGTTTAGGCGCAATCAGCGCGGCGGCGGGCGAGGACGTTGAAACGCGCCTCGCGGATTACGCCTGGAATCTCGGCATCGCTTTCCAACTAGTCGATGACATTCTCGATTTCACGTCCCGTGAAAAGATTCTGGGAAAGCCCGTCGGCAACGATCTGCGCGAAGGCAAAGTGACGCTGCCACTAATCTACGCGCTCGAAACCGCCGACGCTGAAGAGCGCAAGCTGGTTGAAACAGTGTTAGCCGACGGCAATTACGATCAAGTCCCCTTCAGCAAGATACTCAACATCCTGCATCGCCATCAGGGGATCGAGCGGGCGCAGGAACGGGCGCAGGCATTCACCGAAAAGGCTCGCGCCATCATCGGCGAGTTCCCGGCCTCGCCCTATCAGCGGGCGTTGACCGCGGTCACGGATCTGGTCACCGCTCGCGATCACTGATACAAACCAGTGGCTTGGATGTAGTCCGCGACCGCCGGTGGCAATTCGGAGGGCGTTTCTCCGCGCGCCAGGGCGTCGCGGATCTCAGACGATGAAACCGGCAATTCCACCGTTTCCAGACGATGCACGCTTGCGCCGGGCGGGCTCACGATCTGATGACCCGGACGCGCGGCGACGATAAATTCCACCGCGCGGATCACATCTTGCCAGCGGTGCCAGGTTTTGATTTCCGCGAAGGCGTCAGCGCCGATGATGAACAACACTTCGCCGTTAGCGGCCTTCACGCGCTCGATGGTGTCAATCGAATAGCTCTTCTGCTTCCCCTCTTCGAGCCGCGATGCCACGAAGCGCGGGTCAGCCGCGCAGGCCAGTTCCACCATGCGGTAGCGGTGCTCGAACGGCGTATCAGCGTGTTTGTGCGGGGGGTTACCGGCGGGGATGAAGAGCACGCGGTCGAGTGCGAACTGATCCGCCGCCTGACGCGCCATTTCCAGATGAGCGGAGTGAATGGGGTCGAAGGTTCCGCCGAAGATCGCGGTCTTCATGCTTCCGTCCGCAGCCCGAGTTGTTGCAGCAATTCTTCTTCTCTTTCGATTTCGATGCCGATTTTCAACCAGTAAAGCTTCAGCGGCGCGAGGATCTCAGCCGTGCCGTCGCACAGATTCAAGGCATCCTTTTCGGTAGTCACAATAGCTTCGGCGCCGCATGCCTTTGCTTGCGCCAGAACCCGCTGCAGCTCGGTGGGCGAATACGAATGATGATCGCCGAACGCCCAGTGAAACACTAAGTCCAATTGCAATTCTTCGAGCGTACTCCAAAACGAACGCGGATTGCCGAGTCCGCAAAATGCCGCCACTTTTGTAAACCCTGGCTGCGCGACAGCTATGGCGAGCGTCGAATGAACGTCGACCCATTCGCGCGGGACTACGCGGCAGCGGAAGATGGGCGCGGTGCGATTGTAGCGGCGGAGTTGGCGTTCGAGGCCGGTGTTGTGCTGGCCTGGCTCGGCGCGCGAGACCACGATGGCGGTGGCGCGTGCCAGGCCTTCGGCGGGCTCACGGCTGCGGCCCAAGGGAAAGACGCCGCCGCCGAAGGGGTTTAAACCGTCGATCAGAACGATGTCGTGCTGGCGCGCAAGTTTGCGGTGCTGAAAACCGTCATCTAGCAGAAAAACTCCGGGCGCGAAGTGTTTTTCCATCTCGCGGCCGACCGCGTAACGCTGGCCGCCGATGCCGATATGGGCGGCGCCCTCACGCAGAAACATTTGCGCTTCATCGCCCGTTAAATCCAAGCTCGCGTCCTCGCCTCGGCGCACGAGAACCAGCGGCTCGGCCGATTTGCGTTTGTACCCGCGAGTGAGAATCGCGGGGTTGCGGCCGGCTTGCTGGAAACGCGCCGCCAGATGCGCGACCATGGGAGATTTTCCAACGCCGCCCATGGTGAGTCCGCCGACGCTGATCACGGGAGTTTTGAGGGAGCGCTGCGCGGAAAGAATCAGGGCAACGTTGACGCGGTGGCCGAGGCGCCAGATCCAGGAGAGGGGCGTCAGCACCAGCCGCGCGGGGAGTTTCGGAAGCGGGTTCGGAACGCCTTCTGAAAACCCATCCCAAATTCTGGCGGCGATGCGTGTGGTGATGCCGCGCTTGCTTTGCGCGAGATCGCGGGCACGCTGGCCGAGCGCGATGCCGTCCGCAAGCAGTTTTATTACGGCAGCGGCGAGTTCTGCCGGTTTCTTAATGAGAGCCAATGCACCGGCGTCGTGAAATTCTTTGGCGATCGCGGCGAAGTTTTCCATGTGCGGGCCGACGATGATTGGCTTGCCGAAGTAAGCGGGCTCGAGAATGTTGTGGCCGCCGCGCTGCGCTAGCGTTCCTCCCATGAAAACCGCTCCGGCTTTTTCAAAGAGCCCGGCGAGTTCGCCGATGGTATCGAGCAGGAGAACGCTGGGCAGCGGCGAGCGGTGCGAACGCGGTGCGGCGGGTGAACGGCACGCTGCTGCTGCGAGTTTATCGGCGACGATGGCGAAGCGCTCGGGCTTGCGCGGGGCTAAAATCAGCAGCAATCCGCGGTGCGTGGCGGCGATTTCTTGAAACGCTGCGATGACGACGTCGTCTTCGTCGACGTCGCCGGCGGTCTGCGGGCGGCATGGTGCTGGCGGCGATCCACACTTGTTCGGGGCTGATTTCATCGATGAATGTGCCGACGGCGAGGCGGGGTGAAATCGTATTTCAGGTTGCCGCCGACCTTTACTTTTTCAGGCGGGGCTCCGGCGATAATGTAGCGGCGCGCGTCTTCTTCGGTCTGCACTAAAATTTCGTCGGGCTGCGCTAGGGCGTGGCGGAAGAACCAATTCCAGCGCTGGTAGCGCGGCAGCGCGCGATCGGAGATGCGTCCGTTGACGACTAACAATGATGCTCCGGAGAGTTTTGCTTCGCGGTAGAGGTTGGGCCAGATCTCGGTTTCCAGCACCACCACCAGCGACGGGCGCAGTTGGCGCAGCACGCGGCGAACGGTGGAGCGGTAATCGAGCGGGGCGAAGAACACGCCGTCGGCCAAGCCCTGCAGCTTTTGTTCGGCGGTGGCGCGTCCGGCTAGCGTGGTTGTGGAGACGAATAATTGCACGGAGGGGCGTTCGGCGCGGAGGTGGCGCAGAAGTTCGACGATCGACAGCACTTCGCCGACGGAAACTGCGTGGAACCAGATGGCTCCGCTGCCCGTCGTTTGAAGGGAGTGCGGCAAAAGGCCCAGACGCTCGCCGATGTGGGCGAAGTACCTGCGGTCGCGCAATCCCCGGTAAAGTAGATACAGGGCGATCGCGGGCGTGAGGGCGATCTGCAGGAGCTGATACAGGAAATATATGAGACGCGTGACGGGTTTCGTTCTTTTGAGTATAGCGACGGCGCTGGCCGCCGACAAGGAACGCCCGCGCTTTGCGCCGGGACCGGCGGCGTCGTTCGCATCGCATCAGACGCTGGATAAAATCACCATCGCGGCGGTTCCTTATTTGACGGATGCCGAGACTGCTACGGCTTTCGGCAAGCTGAACCCCAATAAATACGGGGTGCTGCCGGTGCTGGTGATTCTCGAAAACGAAACCGGCAAGGCGCTGCGGCTGGATTTGACGGCGGAGTTTGTTACGGCGGATAACAAGCATGTGAGCGCGCTTTCGGTGGATGAGGTGCAGCATTTGCGCGGGGTGAGCAAGCCGCCGAAGATCGGGGCGCCGCCGCTGCCGATTCCCGTTTCCGCGGGCGAAGGGCGGGCCGCTGAATGTTTGGGAGATCGAAGGGCGGGCGTTTGTCGCGAAGCTGCTGCCGGTGGGCGAGCGGGTTTATGGATTTTTCTACTTTGAAGCGGAGCACGAGCCGGGGTCCAAACTGTATTTAACCGGAATACGGGACGCTAGTTCGGGGCAGGACTATTTTTACTACGAAGTGCCGCTGCTGCCGCAGTAATTAATAGTTGACGATGGCGGCGAAGGATGCCGCGTCGAGGCTGGCGCCGCCGACTAGCGCGCCGTCAATTTCTTCTTGTGCCATTAGGCCTTTCACGTTGTCGGGTTTGACACTTCCTCCGTATAAGATACGAGATGACGCGGCGGCTTCGCCGAAGTGAGTGGCTAGCTCGACGCGCAGGACGCGATGGGCGTGAGCGGCGATTTCGGGGGTGGCGGTTTTACCGGTGCCGATGGCCCAGACCGGCTCGTAGGCGATTACGATGCGGGCGAATTCTTCGGGGGCTAAACCGGCGATTCCGCCGGCGCATTGAGTTCGCAAAACCATTTCAGTGGCGCCGGATTCGCGTTCTTCCAGGCGCTCGCCTACGCAGACGATGGGCGTCAGGCCGGCGGCTAAGGCGGCTTGGGTTTTCTTGAGGACGGTTTCGTCGGTCTCGTGGAAGTATTGGCGGCGTTCGCTGTGTCCGACGATCACCCAGCGGCAGCCGACTCCGGCTAACATGGGCGCGGAGATTTCACCGGTATAGGCGCCTTCGCGGAGCCAGAACAGGTCTTGGCCGCCTACTTCGATTTTGGTGCCTTTCGCGGCGGCTACGGCGGTTGGGATATTAACAAAGGGCGGGCAGATTACGATTTCGGCGTGAGAGGATTTCGATATTAAAGGGGCGAAGGCTTCGAAGAAGGCGGAGGTTTCCGCAGCGGTCTTGTACATCTTCCAGTTGCCGGCCAGGACGGGTTTGCGCATATTTCAGCATACACTTCGGCTGTGCTTACTTTGAAACGGGAAATCGTCTCGCGGCGGGCTGCCTTCGAAAGCAGCCCACCGGGGTGTGTCAGAAACAGGCGGCTAGCGGTCTTTTGAAAAGTGTTGAGTCAACCGTTTTCTCTCTCTCCTATTTCCTCGTGTTGGAACCTGGCGCCGTTCTCACGACGTTTGTATCTCCAAAAGAATCGCGATTCTTCTCCTGTCCCGCCCTTTTCAACAATGTCCCCTGGGCGGCTAGCCTCCTCTTGCGAAGAGGCGCGGATTCCACCTAACTTCTAACGATCAGCCTGCGCAGACTGTACAACGGATTCATTATGCAGGGGAGCGTTGCGGATTGCGGAAAGTCTGAAACGCGATGTGGCTGAATCGCGGAGGGTTAGGCCAGGCGGAGTTGAGTGTACTCTTTGATCAGCTCGAAGTTGGTGCGAAGTCCGGCGATTTGCTCGCCGCGTTGTTCGATTCTTGATGGGTCGATTACGCCTAGGCGGTCGGCGGCCTTTTGCAAGTATTCTACGCGGGTGGGATCGATGCCCATGATGCGGCAGCAGGTGGCGTCGACCGCCGGCAGATCGGAGCCCATCACCAGGACGCCGGCTTTCTTGGGAGTGCCTTGAATGGGGCCGTTGCCTTCCATGCCTACGATGCCGTCTACTAGCGCGAAACTTTTGGCGCCGAAGATGCGGGTGAGTTCGAGAATCGAATTGTTGATGCCGATGTAGTGGAGTTCGTTTTTCGGCCAGCCATAGATCGATCCGGGGACCAGGCCGAAGAAGTTTTTCATAGAGAGCGTCGCGCCGGCCCAGTGGTGGGTTTTCATTTTCGCCAGCGAGACAATGATGTCGGCGGAGAGAACGGAGTTGGGGAAATAGAAGGTCTTGCGATCGGCGAAGTTTTCGATGGGGCTTACGTCGTCGCGGTTGAGATCGATGAACACGTCGTCGAATTTGGGGATTTCGGAACGGTAGCGGGTGAGTTCGGCGATCGCGAAGGTATCGCGACGGTGGCCAGGGCCTTCGCCGATCTTCACGTCGGCGGCGCCCAGGGAGCGGAACACTTCTAAAGCTGTGGCGACTACGGCTACGTCGGTATTGATGCAGGTGTTGGGGTCGAACTCGACGAAGTTGGGCTTGAGAAGCACGCGCTTGCCGGTGACGTCGAGGCCGCATTCGAGGATGCCGCGCATCATGGCGTCGGCCAGGTCGACTGAATAGGAAGCGGCTTTGACTACGGCTACGGGCGAGGTCTGGCCTGCCAGGGGAAGTTTGGGTTGAGTGTCAGGTTGCATGTGGCGGCCTCCGCGGAATCCGGCGAATCCGGCAACGCTGGCCGCGCCGGCCATGGCCAGGAATTCTCTGCGATCGCTGTTGGTCATGCGACGGCTCCGGTCTGCATGAGTTGGTAATGGCCTTCGGGGGCGGCTAGGGCTTCGACCGCAGTGATCATGAGATCGGCGGGCGGCGGGCCGGTGAGTTCTTCAGCGGGCTGGATGCCGTGGAGACGCATGGCAATGGTCAGCCAGGCGCGGGCTAACGGCGACGGCGTTTCGCCGATCTGGCGCTGCGCTAAGTCGAAGGCTTTGCCCAGGTCGCTACGGCCTTGCAGAGCTACTAGCGCTAGGGCGGTGGTTTCGGGATAGGACGGGAGGTCGACGCCGAGTGCGGCGGGGCTGCCATAGTTCCATCCGCCATCGCGCGAGCGGACGTCCATCAATTGGGCTTCGCCCATCTGGATGCGATCGCGGAGATCGCGAGTGGCGAGTTGGGCGGCGGCTTGTTTCAAGGCCACGAGCGCATGCACGGTGGGTTCGACCCATCCGGAATTGCCGGGCTTCCAGGGCCAGGCTTTGAGGCTGATGTTGCGTTCCTGTTTCACGAGGCCGATGCGCGAGATTACGATGTTGAACCAGTTGGATTCGACTCCGGAGGTGCCGACCAGCCAGTTGACTCCGCTACGCAGCGGCTCGCCCCATTCGTTGCGGGCGATGGCGATGGTGGCGCAGAGTGAGGTGCCCCAACTGGAGACGGACACTTGAGACGAAGGTTTCCAGCTGCCGTCGGGGAGTTGCCAGGAGGAGAGAAGTTTCCAGGCGCGTTCGGCCGCGGGGTCTCCGGTTAGGGCGAGGGCGGCGTAGGCTGTGGGTTCTAACCACGACTCTTTGCCGGGGAAATAGCCCCAGCCGCCGTCGGAATTCTGGTGCGCGCGCAGGGCGTCGAGGCGCAGACCTAGATAAGACGCGCTAGCGGTATGACCTGGCACAGGGGTACTATCGGCGGAAACCTTTGATTCCCTTAGGGCGATGTCGCTGCAGTACGGGGAGTTGTGTCGAAAGTACTATTTACTCGCTAAGGGGTTCTCTCTAGACTGGGTAAGGTTAGTAGCCGAGGCGCCCTACGTGAATCAACTGCTTATTCAGTATTCCTATCTGCAAATGTTGGACCTGTTGACGACGTTCGCTTTTATGGTGCACGGGGTCCAGGAGGGGAATCCGGTGGTGCGGCTGGTGCTGCGGTTTTCGTCGCATCCGTTGGGAGGGTTGCTGGCGATTAAGGTGTTGGCGTTGGGGCTGGGGTTTTATTGCTGGCGGTGTGGACGCGAGCGGTTGTTGACGCGGATTAATATTTTGTTTGCGATTGTGGTGGCTTGGAATTTGTTGGCGTTGATTGCGGGGAGTGTGGCGCCGACGGTTTAGGGCAGGTCGCACAAGTTCGACCAAAAATCGCACGCCTTTTGCCTCCACCCGCCGGTGGCTCTAAGCGCCACAAGACTGCGCATCAAGTGCACGGCACAAACTAGCGCGAGGGATGTCGTGACAACGATTCCTATCATCCACCAGCCCTCCCAGACGAATGTTTCAAGGGGTGGCTCAAACACCGACCACTGGCCCGGCCAAATCTGGATACTCCTGCAAAATATCTTCGCGATGGGGACGGGCTGCGAGAAGTTCTAGCACTCGATGGACGGTGATGCGCAGGCCGCGGATGCAGGGCTTTCCGCCGCACTTGGCGGGTTCAACGGTGATGCGGCCGAAGATGTTGGCTGCGCCACGTTTCTAGTTTACTGGAATCGGCAGACAGAACCTTCGGGCCTGTCCCATTCCTTGCCCGTTGCATTGTATGCATCATTCATACATACTAATGCATATGCGAACGACGCTAAATCTTGACGACACTTTACTCGAAGAGGCCCGTCGCATCACTGGAATCCAAGAGAAGACCGCTCTGCTGCACCGCGGCCTGGAAGAGTTGATCGCGCGCGAAAGCGCCAGAGCGTTGGCCGCGCTCGGAGGCACGGCACCCAGACTCCGTCCTATCGCGCGCCGCCGCACGGCGACTGCCGGGGCACGGCGTTAATCCTGTCATGACGCTGGTCGATACTTCCGTCTGGATTGACCATTTCCGTAACGGCTACCCGCGTTTGCGCGATCTCTTGGAGGAAGGCGAGGTGGCGACCCATCCGATGGTTCTCGGCGAGTTAGCGTGCGGCAACCTACCGCGGCACGTTCAAACCTTGCGTCTCCTCGCCCGTTTGCCGCGCATTCCCCAAGTACCGGATCATCTCGTGTTGCAGTCGATCGAAGCGCGACGGCTGTTCGGCAAGGGCATCGGTTGGATCGACGCGCATTTGCTCACTGCTGCCTTGCTCTCGTCCGTTGCCCTGTGGACGCTCGACCGGCGGCTTGCGGTACTATTTATGACCCTATTGGCGGACGGCTAGGGGATATTGCAGGGTTTCTAGG
>CAVVZG010000210.1:0-11134 GCA_963752205.1 Bryobacterales bacterium
TCACAATGCTGCCCACGCGTGACTGTTTTTCAAGAATGGTGCAATCGGCCCCCGCGCGCGTCAAGTCGTAAGCGGCGGAGAGCCCCGAAATGCCCCCGCCAATAACCAGCACGCGGTTCCCCACGGCGCCCGCCTAAGGCCTGAAATCGCGTACGATTTCGACGCACGCCTTCACGTTTTCCACTGGGGTCTCCGGCAGAATCCCGTGACCCAAATTGAAAATGTGACCCGGCCGCGACCCCGTGCGTTTCAACAACTCATGCACGCGCATCTTCAACTCCGGCAGTGGAGCCATCAACACCGCTGGATCCAAATTCCCCTGGATCGCCGAGCGGTAACTGATGTCCATCCAAGCCTGGTCGATATTAATCCGCCAATCGACGCCCATCACATCCCCGCCCGCCGCATGCAGCTCGCGAAAGAACCCCGCGGCTCCGGTACCGAAGTGAATCGCCGGAACCCCCGCCGCCCGAATGCGCTCGATCAATGCCCGCGAATAAGGCGCAACGTAACGAACGTAATCGTCCGGCCCCAGCGCCCCTACCCAGCTATCGAAAACTTGCACGATGCGGGCACCGGCCGTCACCTGCAGCACCGCGAACGCGCCCAACACGTCCACCAGCTTGCCCATCAACCGCCGCCACAAAGTCTCGTCGCGGTACATCATGGTTTTGGTTTTCAAAAACGTGCGCGACGGCCCGCCCTCAATCATGTAGCTAGCCATCGTAAACGGCGCGCCCACAAATCCAATTACCGGCACCCGCCCCGCCAACGCCCGCACTACCTGCTGGATCGACTCGCCCACATAACCCAAATCATCGGTGTTCGAAATCGACAAACTATCGACGTCATCCGAAGTTCTTACCGGGTTGTCGATGATCGGCCCCTCGCCCGTCGCAAACCGCAGTTTGAGCCCCATCGGCTCCACCGGCAGCAGCAAATCGGCAAAAATGATGGCCGCGTCAACGTCCAGAATTTCCACAGGTTGCAGCGTAACCTGAGCCGCCAAATCCGGCCGTTTGCAGATCTCCAGGATCCCGTGATGAGCGCGGATCTCCCGGTATTGCTTCATATAGCGGCCCGCCTGCCGCATAAACCATACCGGGCGAACGTCCGTCGGCCGGCGGCGGCAAGCATCGAGAAACCGGCTATTCATGGGAGCCACACGCATTCCCCCAAATTAGCACAAACGTTCTTAGGAAATCGTGTTTTTTGGGCGTCCGCGCCGGATTCGCTTTAGAATCTGCGGTGCCTTGGCGCTGAGCGCTGCCGGAAGCGCCGGCTCAAACTGCAAATCCGGAGTCCGATAAAGCTGCAGCCGTTCCGCTAACTGGTGCCGTAAGAAGTCTTTAGCGTGCTCGATCGCCGCCAGAGTAGCCGCCTGCTGCTTCGGAGTCCCCTGCAACATCAGCCGCACATTCGCCCGGCGAAAATCCGGCGAAACATGCACCTCGCTAACCGCCGCCGGCCCCACCCGCGGATCCGTCAACTCATAATTAATGAGTTCGTCCAACTCCTCCCGAAGCCCTTCCGACACACGTTCATTGCGATGCGGGTCCACACCTCAGGATAGCGCGGACTGCGTTTCACCACTTGGTGAAGTTGGTGCTATCGTGGAATCCACGCTGGCCTTCAGCTAAGCGAAACACACACCCTCGATAAGCGTTATGAAGCTAATTATCGGCGCTCTGATTATTCCAGGACTATTGACCGCGCAGCCGCCACCCGACGTCCATGATGTCCGGGTAAATTTGAAGCGGCTGCACCTAGCCCGGTCCTGTTATACAGATGCGGAAACGTACAGCCAGGAATTTGCATATGAAGCTGTCTATACTAACGTTGGTCCCCTCAAATTGACAGTTCATTTCGGCACCGAGGTACCCGTTGGTGTGTTCATAGCGCATACACTCGACGACCTCGGTCAGAAGCGGTTCGAAGACGAGCAACACTGGGACGTGTTTCCAGACGCGGATGGGCGGCTTATAGGTTCCAAAGCAGGGCTCGAACGGACGGTTGAATTTCGGCCTAGAGCGTCCGTCATTTCAACAGGCGGTACTAATATCCTCGTGCGGCGCGTTCCGCGCAAATTGCCGGGTACCATTGATCCAGGAAGCCACGTTCTTCAGTTGCAGTTAATTTTGCAGATTTCCGAGGCGCCAAATGCGCGTGCCTCGAGGCAACGGGAAGATAAGGACTTCCGATGGGTATTCGTTTTATCGGAGGCTGCGCAGATCGAGATCCCTGACAATCCAGCGACGTTGGAAGATTGCACTGACAAGAAATAGGTGCCCTCCTCAATAATTCCCGAATCTTGGCATCGATCATGAGCGTTCCCACAACTCAGCGAACCGCGCCGGGCTGAGTTCGATATCGCGAAGGATGCCGCGCAACATTCCAATTTTCAGGTTGTCCGCGCCATGGACGGCCACAACAGTCCGTTGCGTGCCTCGCTCGAAAACGTGATGACTCCCGCGGATTCGCACCAGCTTGAATCCTTGTGATTCCAGAAATCGCATCATTTCCGGACCAGAGGGACGCGGCAGCTTAGGCACGCACTGGATCTTCTAATTCGAGATCCAGTTCGCGAAGTGAGATCGGTTGATTCAAACGAGCGAGAGCATCTTCCATCCCAAACGCCTCGACGTAAGCCGCGATGGCCTCCCGAAGGTCAGCCATGGCTTCGTCTTCAGTTGCCCCGTCACCATAGGCAGGGATGTCGGGTAAGCGCGCCGTAAAGCCGCCATACTCCAAGTCCGGAATAATCTCGACTGTGAGGCGCCGCATGCCAATATTCTAGCGCTTCCGAACGCGCTAAGCCTTCGCCAGCACGCTCCCAAACCCCATCGCCCGCCCACTCAACCCCACCAACTTCACCGCATTCATCAACGCATGCGGAGTACTCGAAACCACCGGTACCTTACACCGCTCCTCCAACGGCACCAGCAAGTTAATAGTCTTCAAAGCCCCGCAAGAAATCAGCAGCGTGTCCGACTTCTTCGCCGACTCCCAAACTCCCGCGCTGAAATTCAGCAGCTCGTCCTGCGTCACCGGCCCGCGATCTGCGAACCGCTGGATGCCCAGCCCCTTGATGACCACCACTTCGAATCCCGATTCCGTCAAGAATCTCTGCAGCGTCGCATTCACCACATCGTCATAAGCCGTAGCCACCGCCACCCGTTTGGCCCCCGCCGTACGCAACCCATCCACAATGCCGTTGCTCATGCTAGTACAAGGCAACCCCGTCGCCTTGGTCACCGACGCAATCAATTCCTGATTAAACGCCGCGCCTTTATAAAAGGTCAGCGACGTCCCCATGATCGAAATCCCCGTCGCGCCGCGCTTGGCCAGCTTCTCCGCCGCCGGCACAATCTTCGGCACCACCGAGTCGTAGCCCTCAGGCGTCATCGCCGGCAGCCCCAATCCCTCCGCCAAAAACTTCACACCCGCCGGATACAGCAAGCTCGCCTCCGGAGGCACCGGGTAGTTCAAGGGAGGAAAGATCATCCCCATCACCGGTTCAGCCGAATACCCCAGCGCCGCGCCAGCGGCTCCCACGGCAGCGATTTCAAGAAATTGACGGCGATTAGTCATGATCTACGATGTTATCCGCTCCTCACGCCCCGCGCAAGCCTCCATCTCGCCGCGATTCAGCCACTTCGCGCTTTGCCCTTTGCCCCACAAGCACCACCCTTGTGCATACTGCAAATGTAGTTCAAGCCTGCGCAGGCTGATCGTCGTTGTTTAGTGGAATCCGGTCTGTCGAAAGAGAGACTAGCCGCCCAGGGGACATTGTGAAGAGGGCGGGACAGGATGAGAATCGCGATTCTTTTGGAGATACAAACGTCGTGAAAGCGGCGCCAGGTTCCAACATGAGGAAATAGGAGAGAGAGAAAACGGTTGACTCAACACTTTTCAAAGACCGCTAGCCGCCTGTTTCTAAACCACTCCGGTGGGCTGCATTCGAAGGCAGCCCGCCGCGAAACGAATTTTCCGCAGCGATCTGCGTTCATCGGTTCTCATCTGCGAGCCAATTTCCTTCAGCCGAAGTGTGTCCCCACATAAGGCATAATCGATCAGGAGAATCACATGCATAGGAACATCTGTTGTCTTGCCCTGCTCGCCCTCACAACCCTGGCCCAATCCCCCGCCCCAATAGTCATGCGCGGCGACCGCTTCAAGCCCATCGCCCAGTCCGACTTCACCCCCGAGCAAAAAGCCTTCATCGACGAAGTAGTAAAAGGCGCGAACCCCACCACCGCCGGTCCTTATAATATGCTCCTGCGCAGCCCCGACCTCGGCCGGGTAGCCCACGAATTCGGAGCCTATCCGCGCTTTCGCTCCACCGTCCCCACAAAGTTGAACGAGCTAGCCATCATGATGTCCGCCGCCTTCTGGCGATCCGAATTCGTGTGGTTCGCCCACCGCCGCGCCGCCCAAGGCGCCGGCCTCAACCCCACCATCGGTGACGCCATCGCCGCCGGCCAGCGCCCCGCCATGCTTCAACCCGACGAAGAAGCGGTCTACAATTTTTGCGACGAGCTCCTCACCCGCCGCCAGGTCAGCGACCCCACTTACTCCAAGCTCAAAGACCAGTTAGGTGAACGCGGCGTAGTCGATCTCATCGCCGCCATGGGCTACTTCCAATACGTGTCGATGATGCTAGACGTCGATCGCTACCCGCTCCCCAACAACCTTAAGCCGGAACTGAAGCCGCTGCCGTAATCTCCTCGCGCACCAGCGCCGCGCCTTCCACCATCGCCCGCATTTTTCCGAACGCGAGAACGCGCGGCAAATACTTCATCCCGCAATCCGGAGCCACAATAATCTGCCGCGCGCTTATATAAGGAAGCGCCCGCCGTATCCGCTCCGCCACCACTTCCGGCGTCTCCACCTCGTGTGTCGAAAGATCCAGCACGCCCAACATAATGACTTTGTTTTGCAATCTTTCGAGTACCGAACAATCGAGCTTCGGCTGCGCCGTTTCAATGGAAATCTGCATCACCGGCGTCCCGCCCAGCTCCTCCAGAAACGCATAACTCGACGGCTTGTTCTTGTTCTTCACTACCGCTGCATAGCCGAAACACAAATGAATCGCCGTAGTCCCCGTGACGCCGTCCAGCGCCCGCCGCACTGCGTCCAAACCGAACTCGCGCGCCTTCTCCGGACGCGCCTGCATGTAAGGCTCGTCAATCTGCACCACATCCGCGCCCGCCGCGAACATGTCTTTGATTTCCTCGTTCACCGCCGCCGCATAATCCAGCGCCATCGCCGCTTCGCTCGGATAAAATTCGTTCAGCGCCTGCTGCGACATCGTGAACGGACCCGGCACCGTAATCTTAATCCGCCTATCCGTATTCGCCCGCAGAAATTCGACATCGCGCACCTGCACCGGGTACTTGCGCCGGATCTTCCCCACCACGCGCGGCACCAGATCCGGCACCCCGCTGCGGCTCAGCACCGTTCCTGGATTCTCCAGATCCACGCCTTCGAGCGCCGTCGCGAAACGGTTCGAATAACTCTCCCGCCGCATCTCACCATCGGTCAGAATATCCAGCCCCGCGAGTTCCTGATCGCGAATCGCCAGCAGAGTGGCGTCATCCTGCGCCTGCTCCAGCCATTCCGGAGCCACGCGCCACAGCTCTTTCGCGCGCACCCGCGGCGGATTGTGGCTGCCCAGCAGCGTTCGGTCAATCAGCCATTCGGGCTGCGCGTAGGAGCCCACCAGCGTAGTACCAAGCAGCGTCATCATGAGGATCCTTCCCCAATCCTATCCGATTGGGTATTGACACGCGCTTGAAATAACAGCTACGATGTCCGCATTGCGTATTTTTGGGTGGTAGGGACTCGTCCCGGCGCATCCTTAACGTAATAGGGGCTGTAAACACTGAAAGAGGAGTCATGAAAACAAGAGTTCTGAACATACTGCTATTCGTGTGTCTGCTCGCTGTCTGCCTGCCATTGATGGCGCAGACCGCGGCCACCGGATCGCTGCAGGGAACGGTAACGGACGCGTCCGGCGCCGTGATTCCCAACGCGACCGTAACATTAACTAGCGCAGGCACGGGACAAGAACGCACCGCCACCACGGGTGGTGACGGTACGTATCGTTTCCCGCTGATCCAGCCTGGAACTTACAAACTGAAGTTCGCCGCCAACGGTTTTAAAGGAGCCGAGGCGAACGGCATCAACGTCAACGTAACGGAATCCCCGGTATTCGACCAGAAGCTAGAAGTCGGTACCGCGGCCGAGCAAATCACGGTCGAGGCCAACGTTGAAACCCTGCAAACCGCCAGCTCTTCGATGGGCACGGTGGTGGGTTCGGCGACCGCCACTTCCATTCCGCTCACCACGCGTAATTACACCAACCTGCTGGGCCTCTCGGCCGGCGCCAACGCGAGCGTAAATAACGCCAGCGCCCTGGGCCGCGGCGGTATGGAAATCGCCGTCAACGGCGCCTCCACCGCGCAGAACACCTTCCAGATGGACGGCGTTTCGGTGGTCAACTATGCCAGCAGCGGTCTCGCCACCGAAGGTTCGACTTACCCGACCATCGGTATTCCGAACCCGGACACCATCGCCGAGTTCAAGATCCAAACCTCGCTCTATGACGCGGGTTATGGACGCAACCCGGGCGCCAACGTGAACGTCGTGACCAAATCCGGCACCAACGCGCTGCACGGCACCGCGTTCGAGTTTTTCCGCAACACTGATTTGAATGCCAATGACTTCTTCCGCAACCGCTCTGGCGGTTCGAAGCAGGTGCTCAACCAGAACCAGTTCGGCGGCACGCTCGGCGGGCCGATCAAGAAGGACAAGCTGTTCTACTTCGCATCCTATCAGCAGACCTGGCAGAAAAACGGTATTGCGTCGCAGGGTTACGCGACCGGTATCACGCTGCCTCCGATTCCGAACGGTGACCGCTCCAACACCGCGGCTTTCACGCAACAACTGGGCGCGGCGTTCTGCCCCGCCAATCACCCTGGCGTTTCCAGCTTCCTCACCAATCCTGGCGGCGGCGGAGCCGGCACCGGCATGCAAGTGGCCTGCGATGGATCCAACATCAATCCCATCGCCGTCAAGTTCCTCCAGGCCAAGAACGCTGACGGAACGTATTTCATTCCCAGCTCGGGCACCGCGAACTTCCAGTCCGGCATCACCTATAGCAATCCGGCTTATGACAAAGAATATCAGGGCATGTTGAACCTGGATTACCTGATGAGCGCGAAGAACACCATCGCGTTCCGCTTCTATCGCTCGTGGGAACCGCAGAGCATTAACTTCCTGGGCGCCTCCTATCTGCCGGGGACTCCGGGAACCGACCCCTTCGGCTACCACAACATGGTGACCAAACTCACCACCATCGTGAACAACAACATGGTGAATGAGCTGCACGTTTCCTATCAGCGCACCACCACAGATGCTTATCAGCATCCGCCCACCAGCACCTATGCGTCGAACATTTATCCCAACATTGCGCCGGGTCAGAACTTCCTGGGCGGCGGTCTGCCGTTCAGCCCGGTCATCAGCATCCCCGGCTTCTTTCAGGCCGGCGGCAGCTCGTCGAACGATGAAACCGTGCACAACTTCCAGGCGCAAGCCGGCGATCAGTTGTCCTGGAACATCGGCAAACAGACCATCCGCGTCGGTGGCGAGTTCGAGCAGGTCAACTGGTTCTGGGATTATCAAGGCCTCTCGCATGGCATCACGGCCTTCCAGACGTTTGACGATTTCCTCATCGGACTGCCCGGCGGTTGCGGCGCAGCGACGGTGGGCGTTTGCAACGGCTCCAACTTCAGCAACGTTCTCAACTCCAACAATTTCGCGGTCCGCAGCGGTCCCGGCGGCATCGTGCACGGCTACAAGGCCCGCAACGGCAACCTCTTCGCGCAGGATGACATCAAAGTCAGCCAGCGGCTGACTCTGAACGTCGGTGTCCGTTGGGAGTACGACGGTTTGATGGCGGATAAGTACGGCAACGCCACCGACCTGTGGCTCTCCCAAATCGCGACCGTGAACAATCCGGCCACCTTCCCCAACAGCCCCGCCACAGCTACCGCCGCCGGCTGGGTGGTGGTGAATAACTATCAGCCCAATACCTGGGGCGCATTGCCGGCTGGCGTTCTGCAACTCGGCAGCCCGGTTCCCAGCAAGAATGGCGTACCCCTGCTCGACTTCGCTCCGCGTCTGGGCTTTGCCTGGCAGCCGATCGCCAGCAACAAGCTGGTCGTACGCGGCGGCGCCGGTTACTTCTACGATCGCGTTCCCGGCAACACCATCGGCCACGCCATCGAGCAGAGCCCGCCATATTCCATCACGCTCGATCAGGGCGCCAGCACCAACCAGTTCTCTTCGCTGGCGGCGCCGTTCGAAACCATTCCGCTGGGAACTTTCCCCACTCGCTGGCTGAACTTCGCCACCAATAAGGGATCGGATCTGGCGCAGTCCTTCATGGTGGACAAACTGATCACACCGCTGGTTTATTCGTGGAACTTCAACGTGCAATACCAGCTCGCACCGACCTGGATGATCGAAGCCGGTTACGTCGGCTCGCGCGGGATTCATCAGCCCAACACGCTGCATATCCTGAACGGAGCCGCCTTGGCCTCGCCCACCGCCCCCATCAACGGCATCACGACTAATACTACGTCGAATGCTCGTGAGCGCGTGCTGTACCTAGGCTTCTCGCCGACGGGTTTACAGGGCGCCGACAATCAGGGCGACTACAAGTACAACAGCCTGCAGCTCACTCTGCGCAAGCAGATGTCGCATGGGCTGAGCTTCCAGGCCGCCTACACGTATAGCCGCGCGTTTACCACGCAGGGCTACGCCACGGGCATTCCGCCGGGACCGGGGTCGACCAACATCGGCAATCCAACCGCTCCGCAATACGGCTTGAACCCGCAGTACCGCCCGGAACGCCTGGTGATCAACTACAGCTATGAGATTCCGAACGGCCATCTGAAGGGCGCGCTGGGCGTAATGACCAGCGGATGGAGCCTGGCGGGTGTTACGACGATTCAGGGCGGACAACCGCTCAGCGTTCTCGACAGCCGCGGCGGTGCGATTTACGGCTTGTCTGGAGCCACCGCACTACTGGCCTCCACCGCGCAGATCGCTCCCGGCTTCACTTATAGCCAGTTAGTTACGCCGGGTGGCATCGAGTCGCGCCTGGGCGGAGCCAGCGGCGGACCGGGCTACATCAACACGGCCGCTCTGACGACGATTCCGGTGATCGGTGGCAATGGCACCGCAGGAACCGGCGGCACCGGTTGGGGTAACACTGGCGTGGGCATCCTCTACGGCCCCGGCCAGTTTGACTTCGACGCGACGCTCGCAAAGAGCACCCGCGTGGGAGGCATCCACGAGAACGCCACGCTACAGTTCCGCGCGGAGTTCTTCAACCTCTTCAACCATCCGCAATTCAACATCCCGGTGGGCCTGAACTTCGGCGCCCCCGGCAACTTCGGCCAGATCACCAGCACGTCGGTGAATCCGCGCTTGATCCAGTTGGCTCTGAAGTATCAGTTCTAAGCCAGCTTCAACGTTCAAACAAAGAAGGGGACGGTCTGCGGACCGTCCCCTTTTTCTTTTGCCGTACCCGTACTGTTTCAGCAGCCGCGATCTTGTCGCATCCTGTATTCGGGCCGGCAAACCATAATCCGCCGACACCCTTATTCTTCGACTACAACTCCTCAACCGGCACCAGTTCGATCTCAGCCCGGAGGCGTGGTAGCCGTGCCGGAGCCATTCTACCGCGGGACTCGCGCTGGTTGGGCTCGGGTTGGTGATCGGGGTTAGTCGCTCGCTAGCACGCTAGAGTGTCCCTGTTTTTTGCTCTAGCCAGGCTGCGATCACGTCGAAGACCTGTTTGCGGTTGTTCTCCAGCATCATGAAGTGGCCGTTGCCCATGATGCCTTTGTCTTTTAGCTGGACGTCTTCGGCTTCGCAGCCGCCGCTTTTCAAGCGGGCTACCGCGGCGGGAGCACCGCTGCGACCGGAATTTTCGGCGGTGACTAGGGCGATGGGGAAGCCGCGATAATTTTCTGGTTGGAACTGGTCGTCAGACGGCAGTCCGCCTTCAACCGAGACAATTCCCTTCACAAGCTTCGGGCGCTGATTCGCTACCAAGTAGCCGAACGGGCCGGCGGCGGAGTGTGTCAGGAACACGGCGGGTCCGATTTTATCGAGCAGTTGGGCGCCTCCGCTGGCCCACATTTTTTGCGTGGCGACGTTATCGCGCGGGGCGGCGTTTTGTTGGGCGAAAAGCTGATCCAGACGGGTGTCGTTGCCGATTTCCGCGGTGCCCTGCCAGCGCTTGTGCGCGCCGCTGGCTGTTCGCTTCAAATCAGGGAGGATGGATTCGTACGTCGGCACGGGGCTGATGGGGCCGAGCGCGTCGGGATGATAGGGTGCGCGGCCGTGGCCGGGGCGGTCGACTAAATAAACCCGGTATCCGGCTTGGACGAAGTAGTGCGCCCAGCCAGCTTCGCCGTCGCCTTGCCCCATATAGTGCAGCATCTGCGCGCCGCCGCCGTGCACCAGCACGACGGGATACGGGTGGCGCACCTGGCGCGGGGTCAGATATTGCACGAACATTTGCCCGGCGACGATTTCGCCGTAGGGCATCTTTTTCTTTTCGGCGCCGACCCAGAAAATGCCGGTATCGGCCAGCTTCATGGCGGTTTCGCCAGCGTGGGCGGAGTTCACGCGCGCTACGTTTTTTTCTACCTTAGCCGAGATCCAATCGAGCACCGGCTGCAAGACTTCGCGATTGTTCTTCTCCATCATCATGAAGTGCGCATTGCCTTTGATGCCGATTTCAGGGAGCTTGATGTGGTCGAGCGTGACGCCGGCCTGGCGCAGGAACGCGACCGTGCCGGGATCGTAGGGGACGTGATAGGACGCTTCGGAGGTCACCAGCACGGCGGGAATGTTCAGCAGGTTTTTGAGCTTGCGCGCGGGCTCGGCTTGCAGAAAGTATTCATCTTGTCCGGCTTCGGTAGGGGTCACTTTTGCGGTCTTCAGATCCGCGGCATCTTCGACTGGCGGATCGTAGGTCATCTTGCAGGCGGTGACTCCGTACTTGAGATTGCCGAAGGGCGGGCCAGCGGGTTCGATGCCGATCATGGCTTTG
>CAVVZG010000211.1:0-20889 GCA_963752205.1 Bryobacterales bacterium
AGCGAGACCAGCATCGGCGCCGTCCCCGGAGCTTTGGTCAACGCGGTTTATAACGCTTGCGGAGTCCGCATCCGCGAGCACCCCATCACGCGCGAAAAGATCATGGCCGGCTTGAAAGCGCAGCGGAGGCAGGCATGAAAAACGTTTCCATCTACCGGCCAACGACCGTCGACGAAGCCATCCAAATTCTCTCCCACCACGGCACCGACGCGGGAGTCTACGCGGGCGGCACCGATCTGCTGATCCGCCTCAAGAACCGCCTGCAGCAAGCGCCGACCTATCTGGTCGACATCAAGAAAATCGACAACCTGCGCTACATCAAAGAGGATGCCGACGGCAGCGTGCGCATCGGCACTGCAACCAAATTGGCGGAGCTGGCCGACTCCGAGCTGCTCAAAAAGAAATACCCGATGCTGGTCGAGGCCATCAACAAGATTTCCTCGCCGGAGCTGCGCAACGCCTCCACACTGGGCGGGGACCTGCTGCAGGAAGTCTGGTGCCAGTATCTCCGCGGCGGTTATTCCTGCTGGAGAAACGGCGGGCACATCTGCTTCGGTGCCATCGGAGACAACAGCTATTACCATTCCGCCATGGGCGGCCGCTTGTGTTACGCGGTATATCCCGGCGACGCCGCCACTGCTCTGATTCCCTTTGACGCCCGCGTGAAACTCGCGACGCCCGCCGGGGTAAAAGAACTCACTATGGAACAGCTCGTCCCCGGCGACATGATGGTCGACGGGCGCATCCAATCCCACGTCGTCCGCTATAACGAAATCCTCACCGAAGTGGTGATTCCCGCGCCCAAGCCCGGTCTGCAAGCGTCTTTCGAGAAACTGCGCCCGCGCGGTGTGTGGGATTTCGCCATGGCCTCGCTAGCCCTGAGCCTCCAGCTTCGCGGCAAAACCATCGACGATGCGCGAGTGGTCTTCGGCGGAATCTCAGGCAGGCCACTGCGTGAAACCGCGGTCGAAAACTTCCTGAAGGGGAAAGCGCTGAGTGCGGACCTGGGAGAGCAAGCCGTCGCCGTCGCTCTCTCCCACGCCGCCCCGCTCAAATACAATTCGACGAAGATCGACATGGCCAAGGGCCTGCTCGCCTCCGGTCTGGCGAAGATGAATGCAATCGCGTAGGCATGCAGATCATTGAGGCGATTCTTTTCGAGCCCGTCGGCTGCCTCGCCGAGTTTCCCGCGCAGCCCTTCAACGAAATCGCCGTGCAATGTTTCGGCCGCAAGAACAAGCCGAGCAAATCCGGCAGCCGTTCGTACTGGCACTTGCTCAACCTCATGGAAGCCGCAGGCAACCAATCGGTCGAAGCTCTGGAATTGCAAGCCGTCGAACAAGCGAGCCCCTACGAGGACGTGATTCCCGCGCTGACGGAACTGAAGGCCATGGGCATCCAGCTCTTGCTGGCGTCATCGCTCTCGAACGCCGCCATCACGCGCTTCGTCGCCAAGTGCGGGCTTCATGATTTCTTCTCCGCGGTCAGGACCAGAGACAACGCGCCCGGCATTAAAGCTGCCCCGCTGCAAAGCGCCATCACCGCGGCATCCCTCCAACCGCAGCATGTGATGTATCTCACCGACACTGCCGAGGGCCTGAAGGTCGCGAACAACCTAGGCGTCATTTCTGTCCTGATGATGAACGATCCCGACGAAGCCCGCCGCCTGACCACGCACGAACCCGCCGGCGGCATCGTTTCCCTCCACGAGCTGCCCGATTTCATCCGCCTGGTAGCCGCCGAAAACGCTATGATCGGTAAATGAGGACCCCCAGGAACCTGGCTTTCGGAGCCGCCCTGCTGTCATTACTCGGAACGGCCTGCGCAGCCGACTCCGTCACTTTTCACAAAGACGTCGAGCCCATCCTCCAGCGGAATTGCCAAAGCTGCCACCGCCCCGGTCAAGCCGGACCCATGTCGTTCCTGACGTATCAAACCACGCGCCCCTGGGCGAAGGCCATGAAGGCCGCCGTCGCTACCCGCAAGATGCCGCCGTGGTTCGCGGACGCGCGCTACGGCCACTTCGTTAACGATCGTTCGCTCAAACAATCCGACATCGACACCATCGCGCAGTGGGCCGACTCGGGCGCGCTCGAAGGCGATGCCAAGGACGCGCCGGCCGCGATGACGTGGCCAGCCGACGGCTGGGAGATCCCGCCCGACATCATCGTGAACGGCGCCGAATTTACGGTTCCCGCCAAGCCCAAGTCCAACGTCATCGAGTGGACCTACATCACCGTGCCCAGCGGAATCAAAGAGGACACCTGGGTTACTTCGATGGAAATTCGCCCCAGTGAATTGGCCGTCACTCATCACATTTGCATCTATTTCAAGCCGCACACGCCCGACACCGAATACAACACTCCGGTATGGGCTGACCGCCCGCGCGACGACAAAGGCCGCACGTCAGCAGCGGACGCGGGACTCACCGGTGAAGGCCTGCCCGATTCCGTCTTGAAAGGCGCCACCGGCCCGGAAGGCTGCTACGTCCCCGGACAATTCACGCAGAACTACGCTCAGTTCCACGCCGCCAAGCTCATCAAAGGCGGCACCGACATTGTGTTCCAGTTGCACTACACGCCCATAGGCCGCGACGTTGTGGATCGCCCACGCATCGGCTTCACCGTTGCCAAGGCTCCCGCCGAGCGCACTTTCGTCACCATCGGAACCTCCGCGCCCAGCGACGCCAAGAGCTTCGCGATTCCGCCCAACAACCCCAACTGGGAAAGCCCGCCCATGGTCGCCGAATTCCTGCAGGATGTCGAGCTGGTCAGCATGTTCCCCCACATGCACGTCCGCGGGAAGGACATGACCTACACTTTGACCTATCCCAACGGCGAAACCGAAACGTTACTCAACGTGCCGCATTACGATTTCAACTGGCAGTTGGGCTACGATGTCGCCAAGCCCATTAAGATCCCCAAGGGCACGCGCATGAAGGTCACCGCGCACTACGACAACTCAGTCAACAACAAGTTCAACCCGGACCCCAACCAGACCGTCTACTACGGCGATATGACCTGGGAAGAAATGATGTTCCCCTTCTTCAGCGTTACCGTCGATCAATCGCAGCAAACCCGCAAAGTGATCCGCATCGTCAAAGGCCGCGACGGCGACGGCGCGTAGCGTTACTTGGCTTCGGACAAGCCCTCCGGGCAAGCGAACTCGCGTAATTCGTCTTTGCCCGGGCCGGCCTTGCGATAAGTTTTCACGGTATCCCAGGGCTTGGTGAGCGCCTTGGGGTCGGTCACGGTGATGCGGTCTTCGAGAAGAGTAGGGTCCACTAGGCGAATGCGTTCGTGCACCGTCATCTCCTCGCTATGCGGCGTGAAACCTTCGATGAAGGACTGCGTGTGCAGCGCCACCGTATCGACCACCAGCGTATCGCCCTCCCAGTGACCGGTTGAGTAACCCGCGTACGTCGGATCATCCAGAACCTTCGCCGAAGGCTTGCGCCCGTCCAGGTACACCCGCCGCATGGCGTCGTTCAATTCGCTGAAGAAAGTGATCTTGTCCTTGGTCTGCATCACTTCCATCCCGTAAGCCATGTTCATCATGGCCGGCATTCCGGGAGGCAAACACTTAGCGCTGTAGTCGTACTCCACCGAGCCGGCGATGCGTGACTTCGAAATCTCCTGCCACTTCGCCATGTACTCGGGCGTGAGCGACGGCGCATTGGGCGCGCGCCCTCGCGAACCGTCCGACAAGGGAGCGGACGCCGTCGGACGCGGCGGTGGTCCCTGCCGCGGTGCGCCGGCTTGCGGCCCTAGGCCGGCGCGGCCGAAAGGAGCAAGGGGATAATACACCCCTGAAAAGTCGGGCGGCGTGGCAGCCCCATCCGCCAGTAGCGCGATGGGCGTGAGGGCGATCAACATGGACAGCAGGGCACGCAATTTCGTCATAGCGTCCTTTCGTTAAGAGCTATTCTAATATGGGAGAAAACCATGCGGTACAGATCGATTTTATACCTTGCAGCACTCATCGCAACGTCCACTGCGGCGCTGGCGCAGTTTGACCAGTCCGTGATCCTGCCGGAGAATTCCGCGAAGCGCGTGTCCGATCACGTTTACGCCATCATGGGATTCCCCAACATCGCCATCGTCGTGGGCAGTCGCGCGACCTTGGTAGTCGACACCGGCATGGGCGCGCGCAACGGCCAGATCATTGCGCGCGAAGTCGAGAAGCTCTCGAAAAATCAGGTACTGTACCTAACCACCACTCATTTCCATCCCGAACACGCCGCCGGCGAGCCCGGATTTCCCGCCGCGAACGATTTTGATCCGCGACACCGTACAGCAGCAGGAAATGGATGCCAATGGCCGTCAAATGATCGAAATGTTCTCAAAAATGTCGGCGCAAAATAAGGAACTGCTGGACGGCGTCGTGCTGCGCAAGCCCGACATCCTCTTCGACAACGAACTGAAGCTGGACTTGGGAGGCGGGAGTCACCGCGCGCCTAATGTGGTTCGGCCCGGGCCACACCAAAGGCGACGAGCTGATCTTCGTCGAGCCCGATAGCACGCTGATTTCCGGCGACATCGTCGAAAACAAGCTGGTGCCCGCGATCTACGGCGAAGCTTCCACCGTTAAAGGCTGGCTGGCGATTCTCGACAAGGTCGCTCCGCTAAACCCGCGCTTCGTCGTCCCCGATCACGGCGAACTTGGCGACGGCTCGCTCATTCAGAAGGAACGCGCCTTCCTGCTGGACCTCCAAACCCAAGCGCAGCAACTGAAACGCAAAGGCGTTTCCGTCGAAGAAGCCGGCAAGACGGTGACCGAAGCGCTGAAGGCCAAGTATCCCGATTGGCCCAACTTGCGCGGCGTGCCGAATGTCGTCCAACGCGTCTACGCCGAATCGAACTAACCCGCGGGGCATGACGCCCAGGCCCCTAACGTATATAATCTAAAGGGCTAAAATCTGCGTGTGCCGGAATGCCATCCTCGTCTTGATGCTGCTGGTCGCGGTCGTCCGCTTGCCGGCTCAGCAACCGGCGACCACCGCCTCCACCGAACGCGCCTTGCTTGATCGCTACTGCGTCACCTGCCACAATCAGCGCCTCAGGACCGGCGGTCTCGCGCTCGATCAACTCGATCCCGCGCACGTCGAAGCCAACCCTGAGCGCTGGGAAAAAGTAGTCAGAAAGCTACGAGCCGGCATGATGCCGCAAGCCGGCGCCCCGCGTCCCGACGCCACCACCTACGCGTCGATGATTACTTACCTCGAGACCGAGCTAGACCGTCACGTGGCTCTAAAACTGCCGCAACCCGGACTGCACCGTCTGAACCGAGCCGAATATTCGAACGCGATCCGCGACGTACTGGCTCTCGACGTGGACGCCGCCAAGTTCCTGCCCTCCGACGATTCGACCCACGGCTTCGACAACCAGGCCGGCACTCTCACCGTCTCGCCCGCACTGATCGACGCCTACCGCTCAGCGGCCGGAAAACTGGCGCGTGTCGCCATGGGCGATGTGTCCGCGCCGGCGCAGACGCCCTACCGCGTCCCTGAAGACACCTCGCAGGATTACCACCTCGAAGGCCTCCCCTTCGGCACGCGCGGAGGCATGCTGGTGACGCACCAGTTCCCCGCCGACGCCGAATACGAAATCAAGGTATGGCCCGTGAACCTGGGCAACATGGATAACAACCAGGCCTTCGGCGGCATCAACGGTGAAAAACTCGAAGTGCTGCTGGATGGCGAGCGCATCCACCTCTACGATTGGGACCGTGAACTCCGCGCCGGCCCGGCTATCCACGGCGGTACGCCGCCGTTCCGTTTCCCAGTGAAGGCCGGCGAGCACACCGTCGGCGTAACCTTCCTCGCCACGCAGTACGCTCCCAATACGGCGGACCTGAACAAGCACTTCCTGCGCAGCACCATCGAAACCGGAGGCATCGCCGGCTATACCTTTTACCCGCACGTCGGCTATATCCGCATCGACGGGCCCTTCAAGGCGAAAGGCGCGGCCGACTCCGCCAGCCGGCGCAAAATTTTCGTGTGCCATCCTGCGAGCGCGGGCGAGGAAACCACCTGCGCCAAGAAAATTGTGTCAGCATTGGCGCGCCACGCTTACCGCCGTCCCGCTACCGATCAGGACATCGAAACGCTCCTCCAGTTTTATCAGCGCGGTCGCAATCAAGGCGGCACCTTCGATAGCGGCATAGAAATGGCTGTGCAGGCGGTCCTCATAGACCCCGACTTCATATTTCGCAAGGAACTCGAGCCGCCGAATCTGGCAGCCGGCCAGAAATACCGCATCAGCGATATCGAGCTAGCGAATCGCCTGTCATTCTTTCTGTGGAGCAGCGTTCCCGACGACGAGCTGATGAATCTAGCCGTGCACAACCAGCTCCGCGATCCCAAGACGCTGGAGCGTCAAACCCTGCGGATGCTGGCCGACCCGCGCTCCCAGCAGTTCGTAGTGAACTTCGCCGGACAGTGGCTGAACCTGCGCGGCCTGGACGCGCAAGCCCCAGCCACCCAGGCCTTCCCTGATTTCGACGACAACCTGCGCAACGCCTTCCAGAAAGAAGCGTTGCTGTTTTTCTCGAGCATCGTTAACGAAGATCGCAGCCTGATCGACCTGCTGAACGCCAATTACACTTTCGTCAACGAGCGCCTGGCGAAGCACTACGGAATCCCCAACGTCTACGGCAGTGACTTCCGCCGCATCACGCTCACTCCCGACCTCGACATGCGCCGCGGCCTGCTCGGCAAAGGTTTCTTCCTTGAAGTCTCCTCGCAGCCCAATCGAACTTCACCGGTCGGACGCGGCAAGACCGTCATGCAAGTTTTCCTCGGCGTGAGCCCGCCCGATCCGCCGCCCGGTGTAGTGATCAAACTGGTGTCCACGGATAACGACATCCATGGAGCCGCCAAGCCCTCCATGCGCCAGCAAATGGAAATGCATCGCAAGAACGAGCCTTGCGCAACCTGCCATAAAATCATGGATCCGATCGGCTTCGCGCTCGAAAACTTCGACGCCATCGGCGCCTGGCGCACCGAAGACGCCGGCAACCCGATCGATGCTTCGGGCGTCCTGGTCGACGGCAGCAAGCTCAACGGCTTGAAAGGCCTGCGCGACGCCCTGGTGCGCTATTCACCGCAATTCGTCCGCGTCGCCACCGAACACCTGATGACCTACGCCCTCGGCCGCGGCGTCGAATATTACGACATGCCCACGCTCCGTTCGATCGTGCACGAAGCTGAAAAAAATAATTACCGCTTCTCATCGCTGGTGCTGGGCGTCGTCAAGAGCGGACAATTCCAGATGAACATGAAGGGCCTCGCTTATGGAGACGAAAATGCCGCAGCCCAATAAATTCGGAATCATCAGTAAGAAACATTTATCGCGCCGCGCCGTTCTCCGTGGAACCGGAGTCGCCCTCGCGCTGCCTCTGCTCGATTCGATGATTCCCGCGCAAACGCCGCTCGCGAAAACCGCCGCCATCCCACCCACGCGCTTCGCCGCCATCTTCGTTCCGCACGGCATGGCTCCCGGCTACTGGGTCCCCGAAAAAGTAGGCACAGGCTTCGAGTTCACGCCCATCCTGAAGCCGCTCGAACCCTTCCGCGAGTACACCAACATCCTGAGCGGCATGTGGAGCAAGTCCGCTGAGCCGCCTCCCGGAGTCACCGGCGCCGATCACTGGGTCGCCGCCGCGTTCTTGTGCGCCGATAAACCCAAGAAGACCGCCGGAGCCGACATCCGCGACGGCGTCACCATCGATCAACTGATCGCGCAGAAGATCGGCCAGGACAACTTGATGCCCTCGCTGCAACTCGGCGTTGAAGATCCCGGCGCGAATTCCAGCAACTGCGGCGAAGGTTATAGCTGCGCCTACACGAACTCGATTTCCTGGGTGACGCCCACCAAGCCGCTGCCCATGGAGATCAATCCGCAGGTGGTCTTCGAGCGCCTCTTCGGAGCCGGCGGCTCGACCGCCGAACGCGCCGCGCGCCGCGAAGAAGACCGCAGCATGCTCGATCAAGTCCTGCAACACGCCGGCCGCTTCAAGAAAGACATCAGCGCCGGCGACCGCCATCGCGTCGACGAATATCCCGAAGACGTCCGCGAGATCGAGCGCCGCCTGGAAATCGCCCGCAAAGCCTCGGCGACAATCCCCACGATGGAGACCCCCTACGGCGTGCCCTCGTCCTTCGACGAACACATCAAGCTGCAATTCGATTTGCAGGTGCTGGCGTTCCAGGCCGACATCACGCGCGTTTCGACCACTCTCTACGCGCGCGATCTCACCGCCCGCGCCTATCCCGAAAGCGGCACCACCACTGGCTTCCACGGCGCCTCGCACCACGCCGAGAATCCCGCCAACATTCTCAATTACTCAAAGATCAACACCTATCACGTGAAGTGCCTGGCGTACTTCGCCGAGAAGCTCAAGAACATCCGCGAAGGCGACGGCAACTTGCTGGATCATTCGCTGGTGTTCTACGGAACCAACATGGGCAATTCGAATCAGCATCTGCACTTCGACGTCCCGCACATTCTGCTCGGCGGCGCCTCCGGCCAGCTCAAAGGCGGACGCCATATCTCGGTTCCCTCGAAGACCGTGCCCACCGGCAATCTTCTGCTGAGCATTCTGGATCTCTACGGAATCCATCAAGACAGCATCGGCGACAGCACCGGCAGGATGCCCAACCTGGTATGAAATTCGCCGCCGTCATCTGCGCCATTGCGTTGTGCGCCTCAGCGTACGCAGCGAGCCCCGTCGCCGACGCAGCCATGAAAGGCGACAAGGCAGCAGTAAAGACTCTGCTCCAGCAAAAAACCGACGTGAACGCGCCGCAGCCTGACGGAGCCACTGCACTCCAGTGGGCCGCCTATCGCAGCGATCTGGAACTCGCCGACCTTCTGCTCAGCGCGGGGGCCAACGTCAAGATCGCCAATCACGATGGTGCCACGCCGCTATCGCTAGCCTGCGAAAGCGGCAGTGCGCCGATGATCGAAAAGCTCCTCGCGGCTGGCGGCGATGTAAACGAAAAGGGTCCGCATGGCGAGACGCCGCTCATGATGGCTTCCCGCAACGGCAACGTCGAAGCCATGAAGGTCCTGCTCGATCGCCACGCCGACGTCAGCGCCAAGGAATCCCTACGCGGCACCACTGCGCTGATGTGGGCCGCCGAACAATCGCACGCCGCCGCGGCAAAGCTTTTGATCGCTAATGGAGCCGACGTGAACGCCGCCTCCGCCCCCGAAGTCCGTCCGCGCGGCGCGTATTTGGCTCCTTCCGCCGTAGCCCGCTTCGCCAATGGCGACAGCGTCGAGAGACGCCGCCCCGTTACTCCTCCGCGCGCCGTTACCAGTGGTGACGACGTCGCCGATGCCGCCGCGTTCTTCGGCAATCGTAATCAGGTCAAGGATGGCGGCGGCATCACGCCGCTGGTCTTCGCCGCCCGCGAAGGCGATCTCGACACCGTGAAGGCGCTCGTAGAAGCCGGTGCCAACGTGAACCAAACCACCAACTACGGCTGGACTCCGCTGCTTACCGCGACCCAAAACAAGAATTACAAAATCGGCAAGTACCTGCTCGAACATGGAGCCGACCCCAACCTCGCGAACCACGGCGGATGGCGTCCGCTCTACCTCGCCACCGACAATCGCAACATCGAAGGCGGCGACTATCCGGTACGCCCCGCCGACATGGATCACTTGGAATACATCCGGCTTCTGCTCGATAAAGGCGCCGACTTGAACGCCAGAGTCTGCGGCGTAAAATCGACACCCACAGTTTGCATCGGCGATAGCACCGAGACCCGCACTATTTTCACGAATCAATGGCTCTACGAAGACGGGGCAACAGCGTTCGTGCGGGCCGCCCAATCCGGCGACGTCACTCTAATGAAATTGCTTTTGTCCCGCGGAGCAGATCCCAAAATTCCAACGGCGCACAATGTGACCGCCCTCGCCACTGCCTCTGGCATCGGCTGGGTGGAGGGCATCACCTTCGAATGGTCAGAGGCCGAAGACTTGGAAGCCGTCAAACTCTGTCTCAACCTGGGCATCGAGGTCAACGCCGTCGACTCCGACGGCCGCACCGCCTTGCACGGAGCTGCGCACAAAGGCCGCGTCCCCGTGATTCAAGCGCTCGTCGACCACGGCGCCAAGCTGGACGCCCACGATTACGGCAGCCGCGACACCACCAATCCGAATCAAAAAAAGTACGGCTACACCTGGCAACCCGTCGAATACGCCGATGGCGTGGTGCGCGTCGGCGTGCAATCGTCCATCGCGCATCCCGAAGCGGCCGCGCTCCTTCGTACAATGATGAAGGACCGCGGACTCAAAGTTCCGCCCGTGGCCAACACAACCATCTGCATAGTGGATGTTTGCAAAGGAGAAGATTCACCGCCCCAATGAGCACCGCCTCGCGCCTCCA
This sequence comes from Bryobacterales bacterium, assembly GCA_963752205.1. Taxonomy (GTDB): domain Bacteria; phylum Acidobacteriota; class Terriglobia; order Bryobacterales; family Bryobacteraceae; genus Palsa-187. Next base: position 10,399 of record CAVVZG010000211.1, read on the forward strand.
CCACAACGCCTACGTGACTCGCGATCTCGAAGCCACGCGCCACTTCTATGAAGACCTGCTGGGTCTCCCGCTAGTAGCTACCTGGTGCGAATCCGACCACCTGTTCGGCGCGGAAAGAGTCTATTGCCACTGCTTCTTCGGCTTGGCCGACGACAGCGCGCTAGCGTTCTTTCAATTCGCGAAGCCCGAAGATCAGCAGCTCTTCGGACCCAAGATGCCCGAGTCGCCGTTCCATCACATCGCGCTCAACTGCGACGCCAAAACGCAAGACCAAGTCCGGCAGCGTTTGGAAGCCGCCGGCTACAAAGAGCCGGCTTATTATGTTCTGGAACACGGCTACTGCAAGTCGCTCTATACGACCGATCCCAACGGCATGATCGTCGAACTCACCGTAGACGAGCCCAGTGCCGCGGAAAAAGCCGGCCTGCGCCGCGCCAGCGCTCACGCCGAACTCAAGCGCTGGTTGGCCGGCGATCACACCTCTAACAACACTTACCGCTGAGTTAACTTGACCGCGCGCGCTACCGCGCCGGGGCTCTCACGCCCGCGAGCACGTCGTCGACAATCGTTTTGAACTCCGCGTCGTTGACCAGTCCGCGCTTCTCGATGCCCAGATCCTTGACGCGCTTCAACATCTCCCCGATCGCCGCGTCATCCGCATCCGTCACACCCAGTTTTTCCAGATTGTAAGTGATGGAGGCCTTCCCGCTCTTCTTGCCCAGCACCACCTCGCCCTGCCGCCCCGTAAGCGCCGGATGCGTGCCGAACATCGCCAGCGGCTCCTTCACCACCAGGTCCACGCCGATTCCCGATTCACGCGTAAAATTGCGATCGCCTAAAATCGGTTTGTTGGCCGCGATGGGGAAGTTGCTGATGCGGCTCACCAGCGCTCCCAGTTCCGGCAGCTTGTCGAGCTTGTACTGCGTCTCATACCCGTAGAGCACATGCAGCGCGACCATCAACTCTTCGAGCGCCGCGTTCCCCGTCCGCTCGCCGAGCCCATTGGCGCAGCTATGCACTACTTCCGCGCCAGCCTCGATGCCCGCCAGCTCCGTGGCCACCGCCATGCCGAAATCGTTGTGCGTGTGCACTTCCACCGGCAGCTTTGTCAGCGACTTCACCAGCCGGACCAAGTACTTAATAGCATCCGGCAGGGCGCAGCCCATGGTATCCACCACGCCGATAGAATCCGGCGGCGCGTCCAGCATCAGCCGCGTGAACAGATTCCGCAGATCTTCTTCGCGCGCGCGCGTCGTGTCGTAAGGAAAGTAGCACACATACAACCCGCGCTTCTTCGCGTAGTTGATCACGTCCACGCTTTTGCGCAGCACGTCTTCCCAAGTCCACTTGAACTGATACTTCAGCTTGGGATAACCAATCGGAATTTCGACGATCACTCCATGGGCTCCGCATTCCAGCGGCCTTGTCGATATCCGCCGTCATCGCGCGCGCAAACGTGAAAATCTGCGACTTCAGCCCCATTTTCGAGATCGCCTTGATGGCCTCGAAGTCCTGGTCCGACACCGCCGGCATCCCCGCTTCGATGCGTTCGACGCCTACTTCGTCCAGTTTCTCCGCAATCGCGATCTTATCGGCGACGCTGAAGACCACGCCTGGAGTCTGCTCCCCATCGCGCAGCGTCGCGTCGTGAATGCTCACGCGCGCTGGCAGCTCGCGATTGCTCAGAACTTCGGGAACGAAGTTATAAGGACTGATCCACCACTGATTCTCTCGAAGGTATTTATCGTTCATAATTTATTTTTAATCATTTCTTATCATCCGCGCCGTCCGGCGCAGACGATCCCAGAAAAAGCGTCTTCCCATCCGGCAGGGTAACATCGCGCCCATTAGCCCGCAGCGAGCCGTCTTTCGACTGATACCCGTCCACGATAATTTCCGTTCCCGGCTTCAGCGAATCCCGCGTGAACCCCCGCCGAAGCAGTGTATTCGGCGTCCCGGCTTCCACCATCCACTCATCCACCGTGCCGTCCGCTTTTTTAACATCGACGTGGATCCAAGCATGTGGATTAATCCACTCCATCTTGGTCACCGTGCCCCGCAGCTTCACCGGTTTTTTTGCGTCAAACTCAGCGGCAAATGCGTGATGCGCCCACATCGGCGCTCCGCCTAGAATGGCCAGCACCACCACAGCGGCGGCGGTTTTCATTTCGCTTCCCCCCTCTTTTCCCGCGATCGAGCACCCGTCAGGAAGTGGACCATGTCGTAATTATCTTCGTGGCAGGCATACTCATACATCTGCTCGCCGGGATCGATCCGGTTCCACGGAATCCGCGCTGTCCACGGCCGCGTCCAGGTCGTCGGATCCTCCACGGTGAACTCGTAGTTCAGCGTCGTCGCATCCACTCGCGTGAACCGCTCCGTGATTTTATAAGTGTCCGGGTTGGCGTCCATAAAAATCACCCCGTCATCCGGACGGAAATTAGTAGTCTCGACGATCAACGTGTCGCCGTCCCAATGTCCCCGCGAATCGCCCAGCCACTGCTTCAGATTCTTGCCCAGATGCGGACGCCCGTCCAGCGGAATGATGCGCGCGCTGTGGATCATCTCCGGCCCGATCACCACATATCCCGGCGACTGGAAAATATGAAAGTCGTTGTTGTAGATCGTCGGCAGGTACGGCGGCGAATCGGTGCGGATGATGCAGCGCACCGGCAGCGTAAAGTCCGTGTAGTTCTCCGGCAGCCCGGCGTTAAAGCGGGTATTCGCCGCCGCGCGAGCCGCTTTCCGCCGCTCCCGCTCCGGCGACAACGGCACCAGCGGAGGAATCCGTCCGTTGGGAGGGTCCACAATCAGCGACGTTCGATGATCCGCGGTGATCTTCAACCGCCGCGAATCCATCCAGTGATCGTTATAAGCCCGGTTGACGTCCACTTCAGCTCCGCCATCGCGCCGGTCGCGCGTCAACTCACGCGCCAACTGTGCCCGGAATTCGGCAGCCTCATCATCGTTCAAAACATCCTTCTCGGCCAGACCGTTGGGCCGCTGCAGCGGCGTGCTGGTGGCATCGTTCCAGACGCCTTGTAAGTCCGGATCTCCCCAAGGTGTGCGGAACGCCGCCGAATTCTTCGCCGCTGTCGCCTTTGCAGCCACTTTCTGCGGAGCCGCCGTCTGCGCCGCCAGCGGCAATACCACCGCCAGAATAATCAAGAGTGGCTGCTTCATCTGACGCCTCCTTTGCTGAAACGCCCAAACAACATCTCTTCGGTAAAAGGCACGCACTTGAATTCCAACACTTGAACGTTCTTCTCCATGCGCCGGTACAACGGAAAACTGATCTTCCAAGGCCGCGTGTACACGTTCTTGTCTTCGATAGTCGCCTCGTACATCAGATGATAAGGACTCAGCGGCGTATAACGCTCCACCACGTGCAAATCCTCGCTATGATAATCCCCCGCGCGGTCGAACCACGTCTCCTCGCGGAATCCGCTGACATCCACCACCAGCGTGTCGCCTTCCCAATGCCCCCGCGACCAGCCCATCCAAGACGGCGTCGGAGCCTCGCCCTTCCAATCCATGCGAATCGTCCGCGTGGCGCTGGCAAATTCATACGCTATCAATATGTACGGGCTCGACCCCTGTACGATGCGAAACGGAAACGGCATGTAAGTCGCCCGCGGCACGCCCGGCATGTAACATTTCAATTCCGGATCGCCCGACGCATGCCATGTCTTATCGCTGCTGACGTCCACCATCATCCGCTTCGCGAAGTTTTGCTTCTTCTTCTCCAGCGCTTCCGGTTTGTATGGAATATCTCCACCCTCGACCACACTCTGTCCCGCCGGACCCGCGCCGAATGCGCCCATCACCTCGGGACGAGGACCCGCCTGCGCTTCATGGTCCTGTAGATCCCAATCGGCGGTAACGAATGCTTGCCAGATGCCGTTAAGATCCGGATGGCCATTCAAGCGCGGCGCTTTGTATGCCGGAAATTGCTGAGCGACGGCCGGGATCACAGCCATTCCGAATATGATCGTCGCCATCTGTAACCAAGTACGCCCGAACAAGAAGCTACCCATGGTTGAATCCGGCAATCAGTATACACCCACCCGCATGCTGCCGAAACGGTCGTAAATCCCCTGTAGAAATGATTTCCAAAATTTAGAAATAGGAGTAATCTAACTGCGTAGCCTGAGATTCTTCTCCTCCGAATCCCATGGCTAATCGTTCCCAAGTTGCAGAGAAAGCGTGTACGCGATGGTGCGTGAGCGGTTTATACGCCCTTCGACCCAACCCCCGGTACGGGAGTGGGCCTTCGGAAGAGTCAACCTTTCGCCCCCGGTATCCCCCGCGGAAGATTCACCAAACATTGTTCGATTCTGTCGTAACCTATCGCTGGGAAACGAATCTGTACAAGTGTGTTCCGTCGCGGCGCAGCGATGTGGAGTTCTCGCATGAAACCAGACCTGATTCGCTTCGATCAAAGCGTCTGCTCCAGACTGGATCTGGCGCTCTCCCGGGAATGGTTGGAAACCAACGGTCTCGGCGGCTTCGCTTCGTCGACGCTCATCGGCCTGAACACGCGCCGCTATCACGGGTTGCTGACGGCCTCCACCACGCCGCCAACCGGCCGCGTCCTGCTGCTGTCGAAGCTCGAGGAAACCGTCGTCATCGACGACCAGCGCTATGAACTGGCGTCCAACCAATATCCCGGCGCCATTCATCCCCAGGGTTATCAGTTTCTAAAGGAATTCCGCCTGGACCCGTTCCCGGTATTCGTCTATCACGTCGCGGGTCTCGAAATCGAGAAGCGCGTCTTCATGGTCCATGGCGAAAACACCACGGTGACCGAATACGAAGTCCGCTCGATCGATGGCTCGGCGAAACCCAAATGTGAACTGGAGCTTCGCCCTCTGATCGCCTTCCGCGACTACCACAGCACCACCCATAAGAACGACGCGCTGAATCCGGCCCTCGATACCCAGGATGGCCTGGTCAGTCTCAGCGCCTATTCCGGCCTCCCGCCTCTATACTTTGCCCACAACGCTCAGGAACTCATAACCGGCGGACGCTGGTATTTGAATTTCGAATATCGCATCGAGCGCGAGCGCGGCCTCGATTTCGAGGAAGACCTGTACCAGCCCTTCACGCTGCGCTTCCAACTGACCCGCCGCAATGCCGCCGCCGTGATCGCGTCTACCCAGCCCCATGACGTCAAGTCCGCCGCCACTTTACGAGAAGCGGAGCGCCGCCGCCGTGAAGCCGTAGTCGATGCCGCCCCCATCAACCAGCCGCTGGTCCGAACTCTGACCGCCGCTGCCGATCAATACATCGTCCAACGCGGATCCTTCAAATCCATCGTTGCCGGCTATCACTGGTTCACCGATTGGGGCCGCGACACCATGGTTGCGCTGGCCGGCCTCACGCTGGTCACCAGACGCTTCGACATCGCCCGCCAGATCCTCGAAGCCTACGCCGCAAGTGTCGACCAAGGCCTGCTCCCCAATCGTTTCCCCGACGCGGGCGAGACTCCGGAATACAATACCGCCGACGCCACACTCTGGTTCTTCGAGGCCATCCGCGCCTATCTCCACTACAGCGGCGACGAAAAGTTCGTGCGCCAGCAACTCTATCCCAAACTTAAAGACATCATCGATTGGCACGTGCGCGGCACTCGCTATGGCATCCACGTCGACGCGGATGGTCTGTTAGCTTGCGGCGAACCAGGGGTGCAATTAACTTGGATGGACGCCAAGGTCGGCGACTACGTCGTCACGCCCCGCACCGGCAAGCCGGTCGAGATCCAGGCCCTGTGGTACAACGCCCTTTGCATCATGGAGGGATTCGGACGCCGCTTCGGTGACCCGTCCTCGGAAGCTCTCTGCGCCGGCCTGGCCGTCGAAGCCTCGGCAGCCTTTAATAAGCGCTTCTGGAATGAATCCACCGGCTGCCTCTACGACGTCGTCGAAAACGGCCACGCCGACGGCTCCCTGCGCCCCAACCAGATTTTCGCGGTCAGTCTCCCGCACAGCATGCTGACGCCCGATAAAGCCCGCAGCGTAGTGCAAACCGTGCAGACCGAATTGTTGACGCCCTTGGGCCTGCGCACCCTCTCCCGTCACGACCCCCGGTATCGCGCGCACTATGAAGGTGGCGTTACCGAGCGCGACACCGCCTATCACCTGGGCACCGTGTGGCCCTGGCTGATGGGCCCCTTCATCACGGCATACATGAAAGTGAACCAGCGCAGCGAAGCCGCGCGCCAGCAGTCCGAAACCTGGCTGGCCGCGTTCTCCGAGCACGTCACCACTAACGGCCTAGGCCACATCTGTGAAATCGCCGACGCCGAGTATCCCTATACTCCGCGCGGCTGCGTCGCCCAAGCCTGGAGCGTCGCTGAAATCCTGCGCGCCGCCGTAGAAGACGTCTACGCCGCCGCGCCTGCTACCAAACGCCGCCCCACCAAAGCCGTAGCCACCCCCGAGCTAGCGAAGGCGGCTAAGCCCTAGCGCGGCGCTACAACCCCGCTTTAACCGGATGCAGAATTAACTTCTGCACCCGCCAGTTCAGCAGCTCCGCCACCCACAACTCGTTCTCCGACGGGCAAGCGATCTCATGAATCCATCCAAACTGCTTCGGCTGCCGGCCCGCCTTCCCCAGCACGCCCACCAACTTCCCGTCCAGCGTCAGCTTATAAATCCGCCCCGGAAAAGCATCCGAAGTGTAAATATATTGCGTAGGCCCCGGCGAAATGCAAACCGTCCACGGCGCCCCCGCCGATTGCGTGGCGTTAGTAGTCGCCGTAGGCATGTTCCCCATCCACGGCTTGGCATCGGCCGGCACCGGAGCATCCAGCGTAATCTGCCGCAAAAATTTCCCGTCCGGATCGAAAACCTGAATGCGCTTATTCCCGCGGTCGGCGACATAAATGTTACCCGCCGCATCGTTAGCGATCCCATGCGGCGTATCAAACTGCCCCGGTCCCTTCCCCGGCGTGCCCCAGGACTTCACCCAGTCCCCGTTCTTGTCGTACTTCGCCACTCGCGAGTTAATGTAGCCGTCGCTGATGAAAATATTGCCCTGCGTGTCCCACGCCACATCGGTAGGCTGGCGGAACTGCCCGTCGATCGCCGGCAGTGGCGGATTCGGATGCTTCCACGGTTCCGAATTCTCGTCCGACGCTTCCTTCTTGCGCCCGAACACCATGGTCACGCGCCCCTCCGGATTGAAGCGAATGATCATATCGGAGCCTTTATCGATGGCCCAGATGTTGTCATCTTTGTCCACTCGAACATCGTGCGCGAAGGACCACGCATACAGCCCCTTGCCGATCTCGCGAATGAACTTGCCGTCCGGCCCGAACTCCAGCAATTGCGACGCCGTCGCCCCATAAGCCGGACCGGTCGTGTTTCCGCGGTTATAAAGGAAAATATGTTTCTTCGAGTTCAGCGCGACTCCCGAAACCTCGCCCAGATACATATCCGGCGGCAGCTTCAGCACATTCGGCACCGAGTCAAACGGAATCTCCGGCACATCGGCGGCAAACGCCGCAGCGCTCAGGCATCCCAGCGCGATGAGTGCATATGGTTTCAAAGTAGCCTCCTTAATCCCAACAGGTACGATACCAAATATCACGTCCGATTGATGTCCGCAGTCTCGAGTATCGCTTTCGGCGCACCAAGCTTCGCCACCTTCAGCATCGCCCGCCCAATCTGCTCCGTAGTCGTTACGTATTGCGGAAAGAGCCGGTACAGCAACGGCATCAGCGGACCGAAGACCGTCAAAAAGGCCTGATAGACTCGCGTCTTCGACTTCACCCCATGCAGCGGTACAATTCCGCCCGGCCGGAACATATAAGCAGCCTTGAACGGCAGGCGCCGCAGATCGTTCTCTGTCTTGCCCTTCACCCGCGCCCACCTCGTGCGCCCGCGCTCGGAGCTGTCCGTGCCCAGTCCCGAAACATAAATGAAAGTCATCCCCGGATTCAGCCGCGCCAGCACCCCTGCTGCCGCCAGCGTGATGTCGTAAGTGACGCGCCGGTAGTCTGCTTCCTTCATGCCCGCCGACGAGACCCCCAGGCAAAAAAAGCAAGCGTCGTAACCCGACAATTCGCTCTCAATCGCGGTGAAATCGAAGAAGTCTTTGTGAACCAGTTCACGAAGCTTGGGGTCACTCTGCCCAGACGGCGCTCTCACGATCGAAAGCACCCGCTCCACATCCGGATCGAGCAAGCACTCGCGCAGCACCCCTTGCCCCACCATCCCGCTCGCCCCAAACAGCAGGACGTTCATCGCGATGGCAGCTCTCGCCGGTCCGGCGGCACCCATCGCGCACGCGCCTCTGGCCCCGCCAGCACTTGCGGAGTCCAAAACCGGTGCAGCAGCCCAATGCTCAACCGCGCCTCATTCTCCCGCAGGAATTCATTGAAGCTAGCCTCATGGTGCGTCGCCAGCAACCGCACCCAGGCCGTCGTGATGGTTTCGTGATACAGCTGAGGCGCCCCATGATGCGCAGCGAAATTCTGAATCCCCACCCGAACGTTTACTAACGCGGTCTCGACCGGTTCGCTGTGCAGATGCAACCACGCCAGACGCAGATGATCCGCATGATGAAACTCGGAATTCAGCAGACGGCAGGAGTGGAACGCCTCCAGGAATTCCTCATCGCTCAGATGAGCCGAAGCCAGCACAAGCGGCACAAGGCGATTATGACAGATGCAGCTCCGTGTCCGGCGCCGTTCTCGTTTTGATATGATGGGCGGCGGAAATAGAGGAGTGCCCAGCATGAACCCTAGAAACCGTCTCACCGCGTTGTCGGTATTCGTACTCGCCTGTGTAGCGTCCATTCCCGCCGCCGCCCAGTCGCTCGACTACGATACCTTCAAGACCCAGGTCGAGCCTATCTTCGTCAAAAAGCGCCCCACCCACGCCCGCTGCGTAGTGTGCCACGCCGCGTCGAACAACGCCTTCCGCCTGCAGCCGCTCGACAAGGGCGCCGCGTTCTGGACCGAAGAACAGTCCCGCAAAAACTTCGCCAGCACGACAGCAGCGCCGCTCGACGCCAGTCGAATCTCCACGGCGCCGACGACCAGATCACCGTTCACGATCTGTGGAAGCTCTGGGTCAGCAGCGAGGTCTACAACTGGACCGTCGATGAGGTTCTCGACTGGTTGTTGGTGAACGTCGAGCTGCCGCAGTATTCGGTCGCGTTCGCCGACAAGTCGATCAGCGGGAGAGAGCTTCCGAGGCTCTCCGCGACGCCCCAGTTCTGCGGCAGCGCGCTGGGCGTCAAGAATCCGGTGCACCGGCAGAAGCTGACGGTGAAGGCGACGGATCTGGTGTTGTTCGGGCCGCCGAAGACGCCGCACAACTACAAAAAGGACGCGGCGGTGCTCGTCTCGATCTTGGTCGCCATGGCGGGTGTGTTCTCTAGACTCTTGTGTCCGGTGACTTCGCATTTCGCCTAATATCCTTTCGCGAGTGTCATTTCGCCTGCCGCTGCAACGTTATGCTGCAACGGGCTAGAGCTAGGATAGTGGGCTATATGTTCTGCATTTAGGCGAAATGACTTTAGGCGAGATGACACAGAACCCTTGTGTCCGTAATGCTGAAGGGCCATTGGACGATGGTAGATGATGATGGTGCTCATGATCGTGATGAGCGGCCTCATCGGCACTACCATCGTCTAGTGGCCGCTTTTCAGCGATCGTGGATCGACACGATGTCCCTTCTTCGGCGCACGCGATGGTTCGCCGAGTCGCGATCGTAGTCATCGCCAGACGCCGTCGTCGACGATGGCTAGGATCGCAGTCGTCCGAACCATCGCATCGTCATCGTCTACCATCGTCCAATGGCCCTTCAGCATAAATTAAATGAAACGATCACTGAGTGATGCGCAACTTGAATTGTTACAGAGTTGTTGTTAAATAATCAATTTTTATAATTAATTATTAGTAATAGTAATGTGTTAACAATAGTTGTGGTTCGTTTGCACAAGCTAAACATATTGGATACTATAATAATAACGTAACAAATGTGCAGCTTTCTAAGTTATCAGATACAAATCTATGTATGAATCGATCGTAGGTGCCCCCCACTCTCCTTTCCAGAAAGCTCAAGCTAGAGTAGCCATTAATAGCAAGAATAGCAACTCCTCAACTTAAAGCAAAGCTGTATAATGAAAATGCTCGAGCCAGCAAATGTAGTTTCATCACGAACGATGCTGTGCAGTGGCGTGGCCAGGATTTTGAAACTGGGGGGCTAAGGGGTGCTAAGATTTGAAGGGGGCTAAGATTTGTAAACTGGGGGGGGCTAAACGTTACATTCCTATCCCTTACTATTAAGAAGCCAGCCAAAACTGGGGGGGCTAAATTTTCAACTAGGGGGGCTAAACGTCATTTTAGCCCCCCTAGCCCCCCCCCTAGCCACGCCACTGGCTGTGCATGCCTGAAACCCTTTGTTTTCCTTTAATCAACCTTTGCCATTTCTCCTGAATTCAGCAATACCTAACTAGTTAGTAATAGGACACATACAC
>CAVVZG010000212.1:0-8555 GCA_963752205.1 Bryobacterales bacterium
ACAATTCTTACGATTCAATGTATAACGAATTACAAATTGGTTACAAGACCAAACCCGGCGTTATTTGGTCAAAAGTGATTCAAGCGGCAGGCACATGGAAAACTGTCGGATCGCAACGCCACGCTGACTACGCGGTTGGCCGAAGACCTCGAATGCCACCGCCGCCCAGCACTCCGCGCTCAAAGTGGTGTTGGCAAGCCGCGTGCAATAATAATCGCCATGAAGAAGCGAGAAGACGAAAGCACGCGAAGCTACGCCGCCGTTCCCGGTACAGAGAAGGGTCTCGGCCCCGATTCCGCCGGCCAGTCCGGTGACACGCAAGGTTTGTCGGAACTCCCCGGTGCCGACTCAGAAAGCGTTTCCGAACTGGTCGAAGAGGGCAGTTCCTTCGAAGCAGACGTCATCAGCGGCATCGAAAACATACCCGACGGTGACGTGAAAGAAGTGCGCACCAGGCAAGTGCCCGAAGATGACGTCCCCGAGGAATATCTGGGAAAGGATAATCCGGACTAGCGTTGTAATTCCGCCGCGATCTCGCGCGCGGCTTGCCGCGCCTGCTCCACCGCGCCGATCTCGAAGCTGATCGCTCCCACGCCCGGGTGCCCCCCGCCGCCATAGCGCTCGCAAATAGTAGCCAGGTTATACTTCAGCGGGCGCTTCGCCCACGGATTCGAACCCACCGAAACCTTGGTGCGGAACGGCGAAGTGGTCACTGAAACCGTGTACAACGATTCGGGAAACAAATAATAAGGTATGAACTTGTTGTAGCCCTCGATCTTCTGCTCGACAAGATCGAAGTACACCACGCCATCCTTGCAGTGCGACTGCTCGCGAATCACATCGATCATGCGCAAGTGATTCTGATACAGCGGCTGAAAAATTCCCTGAATCTCCGGATCCGCCGCAATCTCGCCCAGCGATTTCTGCCGCATCATCCCAATAATCCGCTGCACCGTGCCCGAGCCCTTGGAACTCTCAATTACCAGCGTCAACTGCGTAGCCGGCGTCAGCAAATCCACCGCTTCCTGAGCGTCTTTATACAGCGCCCCATCCACGATGTCAGCCCACCCGACCAGCTCTTTTAGATCGCCCGGATCAAACCCAAACTTTTCCCGTGCAATGGTCGCGATGTACTTGGTGCAAGATCGAAACGTTGGATCGAAAAACTTGTGGCCGCTCGTGTCATGCCGGAAATGCTCGCCGTCTTCGGGCGAAAGAAACGCGCTCTGATGATGGTCGAACCACCAGGTCAGCCGCGGGTCCGTCGAATACTTGAAGTCGACGATAGCGTTGACATCGCCGTCGAACATTTCCGGCTCAAACAACTGCGAAGCCTTGTGCGCCAACCCGGTGTAGAAAAACTCCGCCCCCGGATAGAACTTCTCCTCGACGAAGCGGCTAAAGAAAGCCGCCGAGGCCGCGCCGTCGAAGCAATGATCGTGATAAAGAACTCGTACCCGCGTTGGCATCTGAAATATGTTGTGTGGAAAACCTGCTAGTGTCTCGCAAATGGGGGGCAATATGCAAGGCCCCCGCCGCCCAATGCGATTATGGTGTTATGAATTTGCCGATTCGCCACGCGCTAGCAACGCTAGCCTATCGTTTGGGAAAAGTTCTGCGCGGCACTCCCGCCAGCTTCCGCGATTTTGAAGCCGCCCCGTCCATCCGCACTCCCGGCCAGATTCTGGCCCATATCGGCGACCTAATGGACTGGGCGCTATCCCAAGTAGAAGGCCGCAAACAATGGCGCGATTCCGAGCCGCGCAGCTGGGAGCAGGAAATCGCCCGTTTTTTCGCTGCCCTGGAAGCGTTAGACCAGCGCATCGCCGCTCAAGGCCTGGGCGCGGCGAGCGCCGAAAAATTATTCCAAAGCGCCATCGCCGACGCCCTCACCCACACCGGTCAAATCGCCCTGCTGCGCCGCATGGCCGGAATCCCCGTCCGCCCCGAGAACTATGCCGCCGCCGACATCGCCGAAGGCCGCGTGGGCGCCGAGCAGTCCCCGCCTAGAGCCGAATTCGACTAACGCCCCAGCGGAGGCGCCGCCTCCACGCCCAGCAGCCCGGCGCGCTCGATCGAAGTCTTCACCAAGCCCGACGCCAGCACCTCGCCCAGCATCTTATTGAGTTCCCCCAACCGCGCCGCGTCGCCTTTGGCGAGCGCCACAGCCTGCCCCGCGACGAAGTAATTATCGGAAAGCACCCGCAGCTTCGGAAACCGCGCCGCCGCCTCCATCAGCCGTTGCCGATTCGCCGCAAACGCGTCCATCTTCCCACTCGTCAGCAAGCTCTCAATTTCCTCCAGCGCCGGCATTGCTGGAACCGTATCCACGCGATTGTTTTTCAAATGAGCGCTCAGATAAACATCCTGCGTGTCGTTCTTCACCGCCACAATGCGGACCCCCGCCGCATCCGCATCCGCCACTTTCTGGAGCGCGGAATCGCCGCGCACAATATAGCTATTGGGCATCAACAACCAAGGCGCCGAAAAGTCCACGTCAGCCGCGCGCCCAGCGTTGTAAGCCATGAATCCCAAATCTGCCGTATGCGCCTGCAGCCGGTTGATAATATCCCGCGCCCCCGCCGCCGGGATCAGGGTATAAGGCACCCCCATCCGCCGTGCCAGCTCCTTGACCAGATCCGCCACCGGCCCCGTGACCGCCCCCGTTTGCGCATCGACGCGCCCCAACACCGGATTGTCCCCCAGAAACGCCGCCCGCAGCGTACCCGTAGGCGCCAGCGCGTTCGTTTGCGCCAAGCAAGGTAAAGCCACTACCCACAACACCAGAAATCGCCAGAACCGTTGCATGGGATGATTATAGGTCGAACCCATGCCCGAAGGAACGCTCTTCCAAATCGGCAACCTGAAGTTCGACGCCCGCCTGATCTCGATCTACGCCGCCGTAGCCGCGGTGATGATCGTAGCGCTCATCCTGGCTCAAATGTATTGGAGGAGCCGCCTGACCAAATGGGCCGAGGGCCAGGGGCTTCAACTGGTCAGCTTCCGTGGAGCCTGGTTCTTCGAAGGCCCCTCCGCCTGGACCCGCAGCCGCAACCAGCACGTCTTCCGCGTAGTAACCAAAGACCGCGACGGCCTCACGCGCTACTGCTGGATCATGTTCGGCACCTTCTGGGGCTTTACCTGGGGCGAACCCATCACCCAAGTGGAGTGGAGCGATGCCGACGACTAAGCCGGAACCGCCACGCAGCCAGCGATAGTAGTCGGCTCCGGGATCAGATCGCCGTCCTCCCGCATCGTCTCCAAGTGCATTTCGATGGCTCCGCGAATAAGCTCAGCCGTCTCCTCGTACGTCCCCCCACCAGCAACGCACCCAGGGAGGTCCGGAACATACGCGCTGTAGCCGGTACCGGTTTTTTCGTAGATAACGGCGAACTTCATCGTTTGAGGCCTGCCTGTACCAGGATACTACGCAGCGTCTTGGGAGCCGCCTCCGCTGAAGGGTGCCCGGCTATGGTCACTTTGCCAGCCTTTTCGGGATGCGTGTACTGCCGATGACTCCCTCGCTGCTTTACCACCCGCCAGCCGTCAGCCTCGATCCGTTTTATGACGTCCCGAAATTTCATCTCCGCAAAACTAGTGTCTTCACGCCCGAAAGGCTCTCCTGCTACAATAAAAATCTACCTTCCGGTGGACACCCCCAGGTATTTGACCTCCGGGGCTAATCATGTTCGATAACTTAAGCGACAAGCTACAACGCGTCTTCAAAACTCTGCGTGGAGAGGGCAAACTCTCCGCCGAGAACATGGACGCCGCACTGCGCGAAATCCGCGTCGCCTTGCTTGAAGCCGACGTGCACTTCCGCGTCGTCAAACAGTTCATCGAAGCCGTCAAGGAACAGGCCATGGGCCAGGAAGTGCTCACCGCGCTCTCGCCCACCCAGCAGGTCATCAAAATCGTCCGCGACGAACTGGTCAAGATGCTCGGCACCCACCAGGCCAAGCTGCGCATGGCCAACGAGCCCCCCAGCGTCATCATGATCGTCGGCCTGCAAGGCTCCGGCAAAACCACCTCCACCGCCAAGCTCGCCCGCTGGCTCTCGAAAAACGGCAGCTCGCCGATGATGGTTTCGGTCGACGTCTACCGTCCCGCCGCCCGCAAACAACTCAGCGTCCTCGCGCGCGACCTCAAGCTCCCCATTTACGAAGGTACGCCCGAAGAAACCAAGCCTATCGACCTGGCGCGCTCTGCCCGCAAGGAAGCCATCCAGACCGGCCGCGACGTAATACTGGTCGACACCGCCGGCCGCCTCCACATCGACGAAGACCTGATGACCGAGCTGAGCCAGCTCAAAGACCTGCTCAACCCCACCGAAATCCTGTTCGTAGCGGACGCCATGACCGGCCAGGACGCCGTCAAATCCGCCGACGAATTCCACAAGCGCTTAGGTATAACCGGGGCTATTCTGACAAAGATGGACGGCGACGCCCGCGGCGGCGCAGCACTCTCCATCCGCTCCGTCACCGGCCAGCCCTTGAAATTTGTAGGCGTCGGTGAAAAGTCCGACGCCCTCGAGCCCTTCCATCCCGACCGCGTAGCCCAGCGCATCCTGGGCATGGGCGATGTCTTGAGCCTAATCGAGCGCGTAGAAGAAACCATCGATCAAAAGCAAGCCGAAGAGATGCAGCGCAAGCTCATCGAAGACGACTTCACACTGGGCGACTTCCGCGATCAGATGAAGCAGATCCGCAAGCTGGGGCCGCTCGAGTCGATCCTGGGAATGATGCCGCAAGTCGGCATGATGAAGGATCTCAAGAACGTCAAGGTAGACGAAAACGAAATCAACCGCTTAGTGGCCATCGTCGACTCGATGACCCCCAAAGAGCGCGCCAACCACATGATGATCAACGGCCAGCGGCGCAAACGCATCGCCAAAGGCAGCGGGACATCAGTGCAGGAAGTGAACAATTTGCTCAAGCAATACGCGCAAATGCGCAAGATGATGAAGAGTTTTACGGGAGGCGGCGGGTTCCTGGGCAAACGCCTGGCGAAAATGAAGCTGCCCCCCGGTTTGCCCTTTGGGCGTTAAATTACGGATTATAGCCGATTTGCCCTTTGCACAGAAAATTGATGATCATAGAAGGATAGGAGTTAAGGAATGCTGATGATTCGTCTAGCGCGCTTTGGCGGCAAGAAAAAGCCGTCTTACCGCGTGGTGGTGATTGACAAGGAGCGCGCCCGCAACAGCCGCTCAGTGGAAGTAGTCGGAATTTATAGCCCGGTAGCGAAACCCAAGGCTATCAAGCTGGAACACGACCGTATCCAATACTGGATCAAGAACGGCGCGCAGCCGTCGGACACTGTGGCCCGCCTGATCCGCATGAACCCGCCGGTGCCGGAACCCGCAGCCGCCGCGTAGTTAAGTTACGACCTAAGCAGAGAGGTGTGACAGTGAAAGAACTGGTAACGGAGATCGCCAAGATACTCGTCGACAACCCCGGCGAGGTCACGGTCCGCGAAGTCGCGGGCGAACAGGTGACCGTTCTGGAACTGCGCGTCGCCCCCGCGGATTTGGGCAAGGTGATCGGCAAGCAAGGCCGCACCGCGCGTTCCATTCGCACCTTGTTGGGCGCCGCCGGTATGAAACAAAACCGCCGCTTCACCCTGGAAATTTTGGAATAGGCGGAGCGGTGGAAAATTGGGTGGCGATCGGCAGGTTGTGGCGCACCCGTGGAAATCGCGGAGAATTGCTCGGCGAGCTGGATAGCAGCGAGTCCGGTCGCGAACAGAAGTTGAAAGAAGTAGCGTTAGAAAAGAACGGTCGGCGTCAGGTGATGCAAGTAGAAGAAACCTGGCGGCACGATGGCCGGCCGATATTCAAGTTCGTCGGCATCGATTCAATCAACGATGCTGAACCCTGGGAAGGCGCCGAAATGCTGGTGCCCCCCGGTGATGTAGAGCCGCCCGCAGAAGGGGCGTTCTCTTATGCAGACCTGGTTGGCTGCAAAGTGGTCGGCGAATGAAGTAGTGGGTGTAGTAACGGAAGTAGAGGAGTACGGCGGCGCGCCGCTCTTAAAGTTGGAAGCGGCGGACGGCCGTGAGATTCTAATTCCGTTCGCGCGGTCGATCTGCAAGGTGATCGATGTAGCATCGAAGACCATCCGGGTGGAATTGCCGGAGGGTTTGTTGGAGCAACAGTGAAGTTTCACATCGTGACGATCTTCCCCGAGTTTTTCCGGGGACCCTTCGAGCACGGTGTGATTCAGAAAGCGCGCGAAGCAGGGCTGATCGAGATTCACGTGCACGATTTGCGGACGTGGACTTACGACCGGCATCGAACCGTAGACGACCGGCCCTTTGGCGGCGGCGAAGGCATGCTGCTCAAAGCGGGACCGATATTTGAAGCTGTCGAAGCAATTTGGCCTGGCTATAGCAAAGGGTCGAGTGGGGGTTCGAGAGTGATCCTGCTGTCGGCGCAAGGGAAAAAGTTCGACCAGGCCAAGGCCCGGGAGTTCAGCGGATTAAACGAGCTGCTCCTGATCTGCGGCCGCTACGAAGGCGTAGACGAGCGCGTAGCGGAGCACTTGGCCGACGAAGAGCTTTCGATCGGTGATTATGTATTGAGCGGCGGCGAGTTGGCGGCGGCGATCGTAGTAGATGCTGTAGCCCGCTTGCAGGCCGGAGTGCTGGGGAACGAAACCTCCAGCATCGACGAGTCGTTTAGTGAGGAAGGGTTGCTAGATTGGCCGCAGTACACCAGGCCCGCGGAATTTCGCGGTTGGAAAGTGCCCGAGGTGCTGATTGGCGGCAACCACGAAGAGATTCGCAAGTGGCGTAAAAGCGCCGCGCGGGAAAAAACCCGCCGCCAGCGCCCCGATTTAGTTTGAATGAGTTTGCTTTAGAAAGTAGGAACAAGATTATGCAGAACGCAACGATGGCCAAGATCCTGAACAAGAACAAGAAGGCGACCCACCCCGAGTTCCGCCCCGGCGACACCATCAAGGTGCACGTCAAAATCAAGGAAGGCGACAAAGAACGCCTGCAAGTCTTCGAAGGCACCGTCATCGCCCGCAACAACACCGGCATGAGCGAGACCATCACCGTCCGCAAAGTCAGCTTCGGCCAAGGCGTCGAGCGTATCTTCCCGGTGCAAGCCCCCGTCGTCGACCACATCGACGTCGTCCGCACCGGCCGCGTCCGCCGCGCCAAGCTTTACTACCTGCGCGGACTCAAAGGCAAAGCCGCGCGCCTGCGCGAACGCGAATAGCGCCGATCGCCGTTCTCAGCATGCCCAGCAGCCGCTACGAGCGTGCCGCCCGAAGCGCCGGTTACCGGACTATCGCCGGACTGGACGAAGCGGGCCGCGGCGCGCTCTTCGGCCCCGTCTTTGCAGCCGCCGTCGTGCTCGACCCTGCGCGCCAGATCCGCGGCCTCGATGACAGTCAAGCAACTCGATCCCGAGCGCCGCGAGGTCCTAGCCGCGCGCATCCACGAACGCTCCATCGCCTGGGCCGTAGGCGCCGCCGACGCCTTCGAAATCGACCGCGTCAATATTCTAGAGGCCTCCCGCCTGGCCATGCAGCGCGCCCTCGCGAGCCTCAGCATCGTCTGCGATTACCCCGTCGCATGGACTATGAATTGTTTGATGTTTGCGATGCCCCATTGACTACAGACGGCGACGCGGACGTAATCTCCGGTTAGGAGGATATCCGACGCCTTGATGAAGAACCGTTGTTTGCCGGCACTTGCCGCTGCTTTGGCCTCAGACTCTTCGCGGACCACTCCGTAAACCTTTCCGTAGCCTCGTTGCAGGTGATCAGGGAAAACCGTCTTGAGGTCAGACACCGTTGCAAACTCATAGGATGCGCGGAAAAAAGGCAAGGTTCCGCCCGGAGCGCGGGGATCAATTCTTTATCGCCGGAGTGTTGAGGTTCAGCGCCTGATGGAATTTTTAGCCGTTTGAATTGATTGCGATCACGGCGTTCGTAAGCCAGGTAAAATGGAGGCTTATGAACGAGCAAGAGAAGCCGAAGCAGGATGCCGAGACGTTCGTGAAGGGCGTGAATCGGCAGACGCGAAAGAAGTTCACGGCCGAAGAGAAGATCCGCATCGTGCTGGAAGGCATGAAGCGGGACGTCTCGGTGGCGGAGCTGTGCCGGCGTGAAGGAATCCCGTCCGCGGCCTACTACAGCTGGACGAAGGACTTCATGGAAGGCGGCAAGGCGCAGCTTCAGCGGGACGCCCGGCGGCACACGGACAACTCGGGCGTCGAGAAGCTGAAGAAAGAGAACGCCGCGCTGCGGGACCTGATCGCCGACAAGGAGATCACGATCCGCATCTTTAAAAAAACGTTCGGCGAGGACAACACGTGAAGTTCTCGCGTGCGGAGAAGGCCAAACTCGTCGAGGAGCTGGCGTCGGAGCCGAACAAGGTCCAGCGGCTGCGGGAGCTGGGGATCCCAACCTCGACCTACTACGCCTGGAAGCGGCGCGTGGCGGAGCGCGGCGCTGCGGCGTTCATTGCCGAGAGCAGCGCGCCCAAGCGCGTCTGGAACCGCCTGAGCGAGGCTGAACGCGACCTGATCGAAAGCGAGGCCC
>CAVVZG010000213.1:0-27673 GCA_963752205.1 Bryobacterales bacterium
GCCTGTATCTTGAAGACGTAGGCCGGAGAACTTGTCGCCCATCGACCGGGATGTCGCGGGGGATCCCTCCGAAGACCGAGCTTCGGGGCTGGGGCGGGACCGAATCCCGCAGGAATCCGTCCAGCAGGAGCTGGATCCCGAAGTTGTTGACCGCGCTGCCGAAGAAGACCGGCGTCTGCTTGCCCGGCGTGCACGGCGGCGAGGTCGAACGGATGCCCGGCGCCGTCCAGCATCGCGAGCTGTTCTCCTCACCTCGCGCGAACGTGTCCGTCGTCCAGCTTCTCGCGCACCGCCGGCTCCTCGAGGGAGGAAGACCCCTCACGGGGGCCCGGTAGGCACTGCCGGCCACCCGCTCGAAGAGATGCACCTGGGCGCGCGCTCCGGTCGAAGACTCCGCGGAACGCGGGCCCGTTGCCCAGCGGCCACACCCGCGGGGACGACTGGATGCCCAGGACAGAACTCCAGCTCGTCGAGAAGGGCGAGCGGATTCATCGTCGGCCGGTCGCACTTGTTCATGAAGGTGAAGATCGGGATGCCGCGGTGCGCAGCGTTGCGAATTGCTTCGTCCATGTCGGTGGTTAGCGTCACGCCGGGAGCGAGTTGCCTTAGTTCCGGCGGCAGAAGCGACGCTGGACCGCAGAGCACGATATCGGCGCCGTACTTCGCGAGCAGAAATACGTTGGAGCGCGCAACGCGGCTGTGCGCGATGTCGCCGATGATGGCGACGCGCAGGCCTTCAAGTTGCTTGCCGCGGTCCAGAATGGTGCGCGCGTCGAGGAGCGCCTGGGTGGGATGCTCATGAGTGCCGTCGCCGGCGTTGATGATGGGAATCCCCAGGTGCCGCTGCAAAAAGTGCGGCGCGCCGGAGGCCGAGTGGCGCATGATGATGGCGTCCGGCCGCATGGCTCCCAGGGTATTCAGCGTGTCGACCAGCGATTCGCCCTTGGCAACGCTGGATGCCTGCGCGGTGATCGAAACCGCGTCGGCGCCGAGGCCTTTCGCCGCGAGTTCGAAGCTGGTGCGGGTACGGGTGGAGTTCTCAAAGAACAAATTCACGACCATGCGGCCCTTCAGCAAATCGAATTTGCGGAAGCGCTGTCCGGGACCCACTTGGAAATGCCGCGCCCGGTCGAGGATGGCCTGCACCTCGTCGCGAGTTAAATCTTCAATTCCCAGGAGGCCTTTCATGGCCCTTTAATCGACTCTCTCCACCAGCAAAACTTTCTCCATGCCGTCGATTTCGTTGAATTTCACTTCGATGATTTCGTTGGCCGAAGTCTGTACTGTGCGGCCGATGTAGCGCGCTTCGATGGGCAATTCGCGCCAGCCGCGATCGATCAGCACTAGCAGCTGCACACGCGCCGGCCGGCCTTGATCGAACAAGGCGTCGAGCGCCGCGCGGATGGTGCGGCCGGTGTAGAGCACGTCGTCCATCAGGATGACGTCCATGCCGGTGACGGAAAACGAAATGTCGGTGGAGTTCAAGACCGGCTGCTGCGAAACCGTCGACAGGTCGTCGCGGTAGAGGTTGATGTCGAGGATTCCCACAGGCACCTTACGGTGCTCCAGTGCTTCGATTTTTTCGGCGAGACGCTGGGCCAAGGGCACGCCACGGCGGCGAATGCCGATGAAGGCCAACTTGTTGAGATCTTCGGTGCGCTCCAGAATTTCGTGCGCCAGCCGGACCAGGGTGCGGTCGATTTCAGACGCGCTCATCAGTTGGGATTTTTCGCGGGTAACAGCCATAGTGGGGGTAAACGCTCCAGAGTAGCACACCGTCGCATCCCCTACAATGATACAAACCGCATGTTTCACGCTAGTGTCCGTGTTCTACTCCTGCTTCTTTTCTGTCTTCCCGCATTCTGCGCGGAGTTAGAACTGCGTTATGCCGCGATCGAGCGCGTGATAGCCGATCAACTCTTTTCGCAAGAGGGCCGGCTGTACGTTCGCGGAAGCAAAGCCACCAAGTGCAAGTTTGCTTATTTGGAATCGCCGCATGTGGGCGCCATGGATGGGCGCTTGCGGGTTACGGGGCGCTTCAGCGGACGCACCGCGCTGGATATGTTCGGCGGCTGCGTGGGGCTGGGTGACTCCTTCGATTTCACCTTGATCGCGGTGCCGGTGGTGAAGAACGGAGCGCTGGCTTTTAACGAAGTGAATGTTTCGACGCCGCGCGACTCCTTCTACATTCGCCGCGTGCGCCAGGCTTTGACCAGCAGCTTTTCCCGCGACTTCAAGATTGAAGTTCGCGATCAGGCGCGTCATCTTTTGGAGCAGGCGCCGGCGCCAGGCGCTCCCAAGCCGCTGTATCAGGAAGAGCTGGCCAGCTTCGATCTGCGCGATGTCCGGGTCCAGCCGGATGCGGTGGTGCTGGTGATGGATTTCCGCTTAGTGGTCAAATAGAAAGAACCCCTTTATGCAGCCAGTGAATCTTGGAGTCATCGGACTCGGCAACGTCGGGTCGGGCACTCTCGACATCCTTGCGGAAAACGCCGATCAAATCGCGCTCAAGTTGGGCTTCCCCTTGCGCGTGGCCGCCGTGTGCAGCCGGAATGTGGGGAGCAAGAAGATCCCGGCGGCGCTAGGGTCGCCGCTGCAGACGACGAATTGGCGCGAGGTGGTGGATCATCCTGATATTCAGATTGTCGTCGAGCTCATCGGAGGCACCGGTGTTGCGCGTGAGGTGATCGAAGCTGCCGCTGCCAAAGGGAAATCGGTGGTGACGGCTAACAAGGAATTGATGGCGCTCTGCGGCGCGGAGTTGTGGGACCAGGCCATCGCGTCCAACATCAATCTGGCGATGGAGGCGAGCGTGGCCGGCGGGATTCCGATTCACGCTGTGTTGCGCGAAGGCATCTCTGGGGACCGCATCAACACGCTGTACGGAATTTTGAACGGGACTTGTAATTACATCCTCACGGAGATCGAACAGCGCGGTGCGGACTTCGCTCAGGTACTGGCGGAGGCGCAGGCCGCGGGTTACGCGGAGGCTGATCCTTCGGCGGATGTGGATGGCTTCGACGCGCGTTCGAAGCTGGCGATTCTTTCGGCGCTGGCTTTCGGAGAGCGCATTGTGCCGTCGGATATCTACACCGAGGGCATTCGCCGCATCGCGCCCATTGATTTTGGGTATGCGCACATGCTGCGTCACACCATTCGTCTAGTGTGCACGGCGAAGCAGACGCCGGCGGGATTGCTGCTGTCGGTGCGGCCGTCGCTGATTCCGCAATCGACGATTCTGGCGAGTGTTCGCGGCGCTTATAACGCGGTTTGGGTGCGCGGAAAATATGGCGCGGATACTTTTTACTACGGGCGTGGGGCGGGGGCGCATCCGACGGGGGTTGCGGTGGTGAGCGATCTGATGCGGGTGGCGCGCGAGATTCGGTCGGGCAGTCCAGAGCGGGTTTCTCCGTTTGCGCATGCGCGGCTGGGGGAATACTGTCCGATACCGATTACGTTGAATCGGGCGGCTTATTATCTGCGATTCCGCGTGAAGGACCGGCCGGGGATCATCGCGCAGTTGGCTGCGGCGCTGGCGGCGGAGAAAATTTCCATCGAAGCGGTGCTGCAATTGCCGGATGAGAATGCCGAGAACCTGCCGTTTGTGATTACTGTGGAACCGGCGAGCGAGGCGTCGATCCGGGCGGCGTTGGCGCGCATGGAGCAACTCGATTTCTTTATTGAGCCGCCGCTGGCGATGCCCATGGAAGCGTCGCTCTAAAATGGAACGTTCCCAGTTTGGAACAATAATCAGGCTCCGTCCCTATTTATTTTTGGAAGAAGTCGATGGGGGCTAAGGCGATGATTCGCCACTGTTTACCGCGGCGCTCTAGGGTGCATTTTACGATGTGCCTGCGGGTCTGCTGATTGCCGTTGACGGCGTTCTTTTCGGAAGTGACGAGAAGCCAATCGAGCGTGACGACCCGTTTTTCATCGTCGCCTTCGTCGGTGACTACTTCGATGGTCGAGCCGACTTCGTAGGCGGCCAGCAAACCTTCGATGTTGGTGCGGAGGGCGGCGTAGTCGGGCATGTTGCGGTCGAAGTGGTCGAGGAACGCGGCGGAGTCGTCGTTGGTCAGGGCTTCGGCTGCGGCGCTGAAGACGTTCAGGACGTCGGCGGTGGAATCCGCGAACGCGACGATCGAAAAAAGCAGCAGCAGCGCGGTGCGCATGTCAGGTCCGGTAACTGGCGTTGATGGTGATGTACTCTTTGGTGAAGTCGCAAGTCCAGAAGCGCGCGCGGCCACGGCCGGTGCCGCGAATGGCGAAGCGGATGGAACAATCGGGCAGGTCGAGTTTAGACTTCAATTCGTCCTCCGAGAATTCGGCGGCGAGGCCGCGGCGGCACACGGGGATACTTTGCATGTCGATATCCACTTTACGGGGATCGAAGGCAACGCCCGCGTAACCGGCGGCGCAGAGAATGCGGCCCCAGTTGGGATCGGAACCGGCGATGGCGGTCTTCACAAGCGGTGAATTTGCGATGGAGCGGGCGATTTGTTCGGCGGTTTTTTCGCTGGCGGCGCCTTCGACGTCGATGGTGACCAGCTTGCGGGCTCCTTCGCCGTCGCGCGCGATTTGGCGTGCTAGCGATTCGAGCACCTCGGTGAGCGCTGCTTCGAAGGCCTTCGCGGTGGGCTTCACGCCGGAGGCTCCGTTGGCTAAAACGGCTACGGTGTCGTTGGTGGAGGTGTCGCCGTCGACGGAGATGCGGTTGTAGCTGCGCGCCACCGCATGTTTCAGCGCTGTCCGCAGCAGCGTGGGCGTGACCACGGCATCGGTCACGACGAAGCCTAAGGTCGTCGCCATGTTCGGCTGGATCATTCCCGAGCCCTTGGTCATGCCGGCAATGCGCGCACCTTTCATCTCGGCGAAGGCGGTCTTGGCAACTAAGTCGGTGGTCAAGATGGCCGCTGCGACGGTATCGAAGTGCGCCGCATCCAGCTTCTTCAGCAGCGCCGGTAGCGCGTTTACGATTTTATTGCCGTCCATTTCGACGCCGATTACACCGGTGGACGCGGGCAGAATCAATTCCGGCTTGACGCTCAGCGCCTTCGCGGTTGCGCGGACGGTGGCAGATGCGACTTGGTCGCCCGTGCGAGTGGCACAGTTTGCGTTCCCGGCATTGACCAGTATCGCGCTGGCTTTTCCACGAGACGCCGCCAGGTTCTTGCGCGCTAAGACCACCGGAGCCGCGGCGACGCGATTCTGCGTGAATACGGCGGCGGCTATAGCCGGGGTGTCCGACACGATCAGTGCCAGGTCGTCCTTCGCTACCTTACGAAGGCCACAGTAAACGGCGGCGTAACGAAATCCTTGTGGAAGACTCACGCCAACACCTCATCCCCGCTCAACGGAAAACCATTTAAAAACGCGGCCACCGGCATTCTTTTCTTTCCCTCCAACTGAACTTCCCGCAATTCGATTGATTCACCGTGGCCGCAACCGGCGTATAGCCTCTGATGCGCCGGCCGCAGTGTGCCCGGCGACAATTTCATTTCAGCAACGGTCGCGTTCCAGATTTGCAAGCGCTGTCCACGCAGAAAGCCATAGCCGCCGGGCCAGGGTTCGAATCCGCGAATCCGGTTCAAGATTTCCTGGGCTGAAAGCTGCCAATCGATCTTGCCATCTTCCTTCTTGAGAATGGGCGCGTAGGTGGCTTGCGAATCGTCCTGTGGCTGGGGGCGAATGATCTGGAGTTCGGCTAGAGTGCGGACTAACAGCTCTGCTCCTGCGACTGCCAGGCGCTGTGCCAGCTCGACGGCGTTTTCCTCGGGACCGATGGCGGTGGCCCACTTCAGAAGCATGTCGCCGGTGTCGAGACCTTCGTTGATGCGCATGGTGGTGACGCCGGTGCGCGTTTCGCCGCGGGCGATGGCCCACTGGATCGGCGCGGCGCCGCGGTACTTCGGCAGCAGCGATGCGTGCACGTTGATGATGCCTTGCGGCGGAATGTCGAGAATCGCTTTCGGGATGATCTGGCCGTAGCCGACGACGATCATCGCCTCCGGGGCTAACGCGCGCAGTTGTTCGACGACTTCCGTACGCCGCACGCGTTCCGGCTGATGCACGGGCAGCCCCAGGCGCAGAGCCGCTTCCTTCACAGGCGGCATGGCGTCCTTGTGGCCGCGGCCCTTGGGACGATCCGGCTGCGTGAAGATGGCGAGCACCTCGTGACCGGCTGCGACGGTGCGTTCCAGACTGGGGACGGCGAACGGAGGCGTGCCCATAAACACCAGCTTCACGGCGTTCTCAATCCCACTCGCCGGCTTTTTGCAGCTTGCGGACCTTGCGCCGGATCAGGTCTCTTTTCAATGCACTAATGTGATTGATATAAAGCTTCCCATTAAGGTGATCGGTTTCATGCAGGAACGCGCGGGCGAGCAGTTCGTCGCCGGCCATTTCAAATTCCTTGCCATGCGCGTCACGGGCGCGGACGGTCACTTTCAGAGGTCTCGTCACCTGTTCGCGGAAGGTGGGGAGGCTCAGGCAGCCTTCTTCGCTTTTGTGCGAGCCTTCAGTCTTGACGATCTCGGGGTTGATCAGGACGATCTTCTGCTTCGGGTCCTCGCCGGTCGAAATATCGATCACGGCCAGGCGCTTGCCGACTCCGATCTGCGGCGCGGCCAGTCCGACACCCTTGGCCGCGTACATGGATTCGAACATGTCTTCGATCAGCTTATGCAGTTCCGGCGTGTCGAATTCCGTGATGTCTTCGCCGCGTTTTTCGAGTACGGGATTGCCGTACTTCACGATGGGATAAATCATGCTTAGAAATTCTTCACCTGTTCCAAATATCCTTCGATAATTGCGCCGCGTCTCCGGCCAGCGAATCGCCGCCGAATTTTTCGATCATCGCGCCGGCCAGCACGATCGCCACCATGGCTTCGCCGATCACTCCCGCGGCCGGGACCACGGCGATGTCGCTGCGCTCATAGGCGGCCAGTGCCGGCGTCGCGGGTTGTCAGATCGACGCTTTCGAGCGGACGGCGCAGGGTCGAGATCGGCTTCAGCATGCCGCGCACCAGCACATCCTGGCCGTTGGTCATGCCGCCTTCCAGGCCGCCGGCGCGATTGGCTCCGCGGGTGAACTCGCGGCTCTTCCCGGTCGTAGTGAATCGTGTCCTGCACCTTCGATCCGAACGCCGCCGCGCCTTCCGCCGCGAAGCCGACTTCCACGCCTTTCACCGCCTGCATCGAAACGATGGCCTGCGCCAGTCTGCCATCGAGGCGCGTGTCCCAGGCGATGTGCGATCCCAAGCCCGGCGGCACGCCGCGCGCGACCACTTCGAAACACGCCGCCCACGGTGTCGCCGGTGCGATAGGCTTGATCGACCACGGCTTTCATGCGCTGCTTCGGCTTCGGCGTCGACGCAACCCAGCAGCACTTCGTCGCGCTGGCTGAGCGCGACCAGTTCTTCCCAGGCGGCGGCGCGCTCCAGCTTGGCTTCGCCCACGGCGATCACGTGGCTCAGGACTTCGATGCCGAACTCTGCCAAGAAACGCTTTGGCCAGCGCGCCTACGCGCGACGCGTCCGGCGGTTTCGCGCGCGCTGGCGCGTTCCAAAATATAGCGGGCGTCGTGAAAATTGTACTTGATCGCGCCGGCCAGATCGGCATGGCCGGGGCGCGGACGCGTCACCGGTTTCTTGTGATCTTCGGCGCCGTCGATGTCTTCCACGGGCAGCGCTTCGGTCCAGTTCTTCCAATCCTTGTTTTCGATCAGGATGGCGATGGGCGAGCCGATGGTGTGCGAGTGGCGGACGCCGCTGACGATGTGCGCGCGATCGGTCTCGATTTTCATGCGGCCGCCGCGGCCGAAGCCCTGCTGGCGGCGCCATAGTTCGCGGTCGATGGACGCAATGGAGACGGGGACTCCAGCGGGCAGTCCGGTCAGAGTGGCGACAAGGCACTCGCCGTGAGATTCTCCTGCGGTTTCAAAGCGAAGCATGGAATCTCTTATGGTAGCAACAACCGGTGGAATTACCAGAGCGGGCTACAGCGAGCCAATTTGACCCAGCGGAGGGTCACTGTGGGGCGATCGTCGCGTCGGACTGCTCGACTTCTTCGGGCTTCGGGGAGGAGGAAATCGTCTCCAGCAACAGGGAAACTATGACAAACCCGGCGATGACGGCTCCGACGATCACGATTCTTCTTAAGCAATTAACGTGCCAGAGCGAAGCGAAGCGCGGGTGCTAATTCTTGAAGGGGGCCTTATCCATCTTGCGGTAGGTCATCATTTTCAGGTAAATGTCGTTGGCCATTGACGAATTGATGCCCCAACCCGCCAGGTACATCAGCTTTAGGTCGCGGTCGCGGTTGAGGGGGGCGCCTTTGGTCCACTCTCCCAGATCCGTGTTCCGACCCATGTAGACCGAGAACAAGTTGGCGGCCGAGTACACGTCGAGATCGGCCAGCGACTGCGCCACGAGGGCGTAATCCGGGCGCCGCAGCCGCTTTTCGATCTCCGCGACGTCGATCTGCAGCGGCTCCACCTGCCCCATGAACACGGTGTCGTAGCCTTGGCCGCTTTGATTGTTCGCCCAGACCGTGGCGTAAGGAAACGCGTCGAAGAAGGTCGCTAGTTCGCTCTTTACGGTGGCCTCGTCGCTCTCATAGAGCGGCACGTACAGCGTGAACATGCCGCCGGGATTCAAGTGGCGCTTCACGGCCTCGAAATATTCTTTGGAATAGAGCGCGGCCGTGCCTTTGACGAAAACATCCAGAGGGTCGGACGCGATGATGTCGAATTTTTCCTTGGTGGTCATCAGGTAGTGCCGGGCGTCATCGTAATGCACTACCGTCTTCGGGTTGTGAAAGACTTCATAGTTCTGCGCGGCGAAATATTTGGTCGAGATGGGAGGAATGATCGGCTCGATCTCGCAGATGGTGATTTTCTGAATGCCGGGATAGCGTGTAAACGTACCCGCCGAGACTCCCGCTCCGAAGCCGATGCCGAGCACGGATTTGGGATTGGGGTGCAGCAGCGCCGGCAGGTGGCCCACCATCCGTTGCAGCTTCATATCGAAGGGCAGGGTGGTGGCCTCCACGTGGCCGTTTACGTCGATCTCGGTTGAGCCGTCATTCAACCGCCCGATCGCTACCGAGGAGTTGCGCCCCTCCGCGGTGTAAATGATCTTGGAATTATTCATGTAGCTGGGCATGCGGCGTCCGTAGGCGATCAGCGCGCCGGGGACGGGATCGATTCCCCACGCCAGCACCGCCGCGAGGATCAGCGATGCCAGCCACCACTTCTCGCGCGCGCGGCAGCAAAACGAACATCGCGCCGAGTGCGGAGACCACCAGCAGCAACCGTTGCGTGTTCTGCGTGCCGATCCACGGGACCAGTACGCAGGCTGACGCCCAGCGCCCCTACGATCGCGCCGAGCGTATTGGCCGCGTACACTCCGCCGACGACGCGACCGGGATCTTCGCCGGCGCGTGGTCACTGCCGCCAGCGCCAACGGCATGCTCGCTCCCCACAATAGCGCCGCCGGCAGAATCGCCCACAAGCAGCGTGCCATGTCGAGCTGAAAGAGCTGCCAAGGATCGCGCGTCAGCATCGTGTCGATGGGCCAGTAGGGCAGGGAATCGGCGATCATGTAGGCGGTCCACGCGATCCCCAGCGTCAACAGGATCTGGCACCAACCGAGAGCTTCTCGCGGGCGTAGTTTCGGCAAGAGCAAGGCCACACCGCCGCTGCCCAAAGCCAAGCCGATCAGAAAGACCGCGAGGATGATCGCGAACACATAGACTGTCGCGCCCAGCAGCATGCCGAGCAGGCGGGTCCACACTACTTCGGCGCCGAGAGCGCAGGCTCCCGAGACGGCAATGGTTGCGTACACCGGCCAGCGGTTCCCAGGCGAACGGTCGGCGGGTTGCGGTGTCTCGAGCGAAGCGCGGGCGGGCACTTGCGTTGCCAGCCAGAAGCTGAGTCGCCGCGACGACTAAGTTGATCGCTACGGCCGCGTAGGTGGCCACGGCCGTGTCGTAGATGCGGAGCAAATAAAATCCGGCGAACAGGCAACCGAAGACGGCGCCCACGGTGTTGCCGCCGTAGAGCAAGCCCCACCACTCGACGCCGCGCGGCGTCGATTCCACCCAGCGCACGATGGCTGGCAGCGATGCGCCCATCAGCGCCGTCGGCACCAGCATACAAATCGCAGCCACCAATCCGCGCAGCAACATCCCGGCAAGTCCGCTCGACGCGCCCGCGAAATACACGCCGCTCACGAGCGGAATTCCCGCCAGCACCAGCAGGCCGCACGCCGCGATCCCCACTTCGAGCCACGCGTAAACCCGCAGCGGGTGCTGCTCCGCAAACTTTCCACGCAAGCGCGGCAGCCCGATGCTGCCGATGCACAATCCGCCCATGAAGGTGGCGAGCAAAATTCCCAGCGAGACCGACGTCGACCCGATCGCCAACTGCAGCAATTGGTACCAAACAATTTCATAAATCAGCGCCGAACATCCGCTGCCTGCAAACAGGAGCAGCAGCAGCGGCAGGAAGCGCGTGGTATCGGGTGCCGGGAAGTGCGTCGGTGCAGACGCAGAGGGTGTATCGCTAGCTGTGGCCATCAAAGCAGCTATTATACTTGGCTGGGCATACGCACCCGCCCCCACCGTCCTTCGCTACAATGCAAGAGTCACCCACGCCAGCATGGATACTCTTGTTCGCCGTCCCCGCATAGATCCCAAGTACGCTGAATTCAAACTCGCGATTCGCAAATCTAAGATTCACCGCTTTGGCGTTTACGCCGAGGAACGCATCCCGGCGAATCGCAAAGTGATCGAGTACACCGGCGAACGCCTCAACCGCCGTGAAACCAAAAAACGCGGCGAGGGCGAGTACACCTATCTGTTCACGCTGGATAAATATTGGACCCTCGACGGCGCCTTCGGCGGCAGCGGCGCAGAAATCATCAATCATAGTTGCGAACCCAACGTGGTCGCGCGCATCATGAAAGGGCCATATCATTTACATGAGCCTGCGCGTGATCAAGCCCGGCGAAGAACTCACGGTCGACTACAACTTCGAATACGTCGGCGACAGGACTTCTTGTGCCTGCGGATCCCCCAGTTGCCGCAGCGTCATGGAACGCATGACTCCCAAGCTCGAACGCGTCCTCGCGAAACACAAAGCCGCTCGCACCGCCGCGAAGGCAAAGTCCGCGCACGCTTAACTCAGATCAAGTAGAATTC
Organism: Bryobacterales bacterium; assembly: GCA_963752205.1. Taxonomy (GTDB): domain Bacteria; phylum Acidobacteriota; class Terriglobia; order Bryobacterales; family Bryobacteraceae; genus Palsa-187. The sequence continues at coordinate 11,203 of CAVVZG010000213.1, forward strand.
CTGGTATTGGAGATTATCCATGCGCCGCCTTTCGCTCATCCCTTTCGTTTGCCTGTCGCTGATCTCCGCGCGAGGCCAAGGATCCGCCGATGCCAAGCTCCTTGAGAAGGCCCGGGAGATTGACAAACGCATCATTGTCTTCGACAGCCACGTCGACCTTCCCTTCGACTATCCCGGCGCCGCTGACGACGGAAAGACGCAGATAGACCTCCCGAAAGTAGTGCGCGGCCAATTGAAAGGCGCGGCCCTGGCAGTCTTCGTTCCGATGGGCCCGCGCACTCCGGAAGGGTACGCCAAAGCCCGCGAGGACGCCGACAAAAAGATCGCGCTGATCAAAGGCATCGCCGAACAAAATCCTGAGCGCGCCGCGCTCGCCTATTCGCCGGCCGACGTGCGCCGCATCGCCGCGCAGGGAAAATTCGCCGTCGCCATCAGCCTGCTGAACGCCTACCCGCTCGGTTCCGACCTGGCGCAGATCGACGAATGGTACAAACGCGGCGTCCGCATCTTCGGCTTCGTCCACGCCGGACACAACGATTGGGCGGACTCCTCGCGGCCCAGTAAAGCGCTCGGCGACGGACCCGAACAGCACGGTGGATTGTCGGAACTCGGCAAGAAGGGTGTCGCGCGTCTCAACGAACTGGGAGTGCTGATCGATGTCTCGCAGCTCTCGTCGCCGGCCTTTCAACAGGTCTTGAGCCTCACTAAGGCGCCCGTGGTCGCCACGCATTCGGGAGTCAAAGGCATTGTCGACAACTCGCGCAACCTCAGCGACGAAGAGCTCGCGCTGCTCCGAAAGAACGGCGGCGTCATTCAAATCGTGGCTTTTTCGAACTACGTGCGCCCGCTCCCCAAAGACACCCCCGCCGCCTCCGCTCCGCGCGGGACGGTGGCGCAGTTGGTAGAATCAATTACATACGCTGTAAAGAAGATAGGGATCGACCACGTCGGTATTGCTTCGGATTTCAACCACGGCGGCGGCGTCCTCGGCTGGGACAACGAAGGCGAATGCCAGAATGTGACCGCCGAACTCCTTCGGCAAGGCTATTCCGAGAAGGAAATCGCTAAGCTATGGGGCGGTAACTTCTTGAGAGTATGGGGCGAAGCTCAAAAGAAGGCGCAACATTAGTACTCCTAGTTGCAACCGTTTTGCGATTCCGTTCATCTAACAGTTAGGCGGGAGGCGCGTGCCCCCGGGAAGCCTATATGAACTGGCACATTATCAACAATCGGGACTACATCGACGGTCCCTTCGAAACCTACGAAGAAGCGCTTCAGGAAGCGCGTTACCTGGGCAAGGAAACCCGGATCGAGCCGCGGATCAGCCGCCGCAGCGCGGATTTCTACGTGTACAAGCCGCCTTATGACCGCGAAGAGCACTGGCAGCCCGAGTACTGGATCTGCACCAAGGAAGCGGCTCTTGCGCAAGGTGTTCGCGAAGTCGTTTTCCTGCAGCACACCTTCTGAGACCTTGAGGCGCACGAGCGCATCTAATCGGCTAAGGGGGCGAGTTTTTCCTCCGACAATTCGCGGTCTCCCCCGACCGGCGGTGAACATTCACCGTCCCCCTTTAAATTTGCCGCCCAATCCCCGTATACTGGCCGGGTGAATCTCAAGCTTTGGATCTTTTTGGGTGCGGCCGCGGCTTTGGCGGCGCAGACTCCTTCCGGCGAAGCTGTATTCAAGCAGCGCTGCGCCGGCTGCCACGAAGCCAACAACCCCCGCATCCCGACGCGTGACTCCCTGGAAAAACTGCCGGCCACGCGTATTCTGCGGACGTTGAATCATGGCGCGATGATGCAGGTGGCCTACACCATGACTCTCGCGGAGCGCGAGGCCGTGGCCAAATACATCGGCACCGGGGGCGTGGAAGCGCCACCTCCGGCGACGGCGTTTTGCCGCGACCGTGGCGTGAAAATCGCTGCGAATCTCAAGGTTCAGTGGAACGGCTGGAGTCCCGGAACGGATAACTGGCGCTATCAAGCGGCAGACGCCGCCGGTTTGTCGCTCGATGCCGTGAAGGGTCTGAAGCTAAAGTGGGCTTTCGCGTTTGACGGCGATCTTACGGCCTTCGCGCAGCCCACTATCCTCGATAACCAATTGTTCGTGGGCAGCGCCGGCGGCGTGATCCATGCGCTCGACCGGGAAACCGGCTGCGTCCGCTGGCAGTATGAAGCCTCGGGCCCGGTGCGCACATCCATCCTTGCGGTGCGCGAAGGCGGCCGCTACGTTCTCCTGTTCGGCGATCAAATCGGCACCTTCTACGCGCTCGACGCCGCGAGCGGGAAGCTGCTTTGGAAGAAGCGTGTTGACGAACACGATGCCGCCCGCCTGACCGGCGCTGCGGTGGCGAATGACGGGACGGTATACATTCCGGTAGCGAGCTGGGAAGAGAATCGTGCGTCGGATCCCAAGTATTCCTGCTGCACCATGCGCGGCAGCGTGACGGCCTTGCGGATCCGCGACGGCTCTCCAGTGTGGAAATCCTACATGGTAGGCGAGCCCAAACAGACCGGGACCAATAAAGCCGGCGTCCCGAAATATGGGCCGTCGGGCGCGCCTATCTGGTCGGCACCAACGCTCGACCGCAAGCGCGGCTTGCTTTACGTCGCGACGGGTGACAACTATTCGCCGCCGGCAACCGAACTGAGCGATGCCATCGTGGCTCTCGACTTGCGGACAGGCGCCGTCAAGTGGTCGCGCCAATTCACTTCCGGCGACACTTTCAGCGGAGCGTGCACGGGCACTCCCGAATGCGGACCTGACTTCGACTTCGGCTCCTCCGTGATGCTAGTCGAGTCCGGTCCGAAGCCGGTCTTGGTCGCGGGGCAGAAATCTGGCATGGTCTACGGCCTCGACCCGGATCACAATGGCGACACGTTGTGGCAACTGCGCGTGGGCAAGGGCAGCACCAACGGCGGCGTCCAATGGGGCATGGCGACCGACGGACAAAACGTCTACGCAGCGGTCTCCGACATTGCGCGGGTGGCGCGGAAACGCACCGACCTGGCCGATTTGCGCGATCGCGACGTCGACCCCAATATCGGCGGCGGCCTCACTGCGATTCGCCTGACGGATGGCAGCAAGCTCTGGTACACCCCGGGCCACCCCTGCGAAACGCCGAAGCCCGGATGCAGTCCCGCGCAGCCATCCGCCGTCACTGCCATTCCCGGAGTCGTGTTCTCGGGTTCCGTAGACGGTCATCTGCGCGCTTATTCGTCGGAAGACGGCAAGGTCCTATGGGACTTCGACACCGCCCGCGAATTCCAGACCGTCAATGGCGTCAAGGGCAACGGAGGGTCGATCGATGGACCGGGCGCGGTGGTTGTCAAAGGGATGGTGTTCGTGAACTCCGGCTACTCGCGCCAGGCCGGCATGCCGGGCAATGTGCTGCTCGCGTTTATATCGGATGGGTCTTGACGTAAACCGTCAGCACGACCACTACAACCACAAGCCCGATTCCCACGCCGATAAGAACATTGCGTACGGTGTGCGATTTCTTGTTCCATGGCTTGACCGAGCTCACATCGTCGAAAGCAATCTTACGGTCGCCACCGCTGGGATTCACCAGAGTGAAGCCTGAACCGGACACCTCGCCGCGCGCTCCCCGCAGCGTCTGCTTGTCCTTCAGCCGGACTTCGATGTTGGTTCCGAGAGTTTGTCCGGCAACGTCCTCCGCCCCCAACGCCCGCGGGCTGAACCGCTCTACCAACAGCAATACCAGCAGAAGAGAAAGTGTCTGTCGCATGGTTACCTCGCTGAACTGACCGTTTGCGCCGCCGCCGCACCCGCAGGCACAAACTTCTGCACCCGTTTGCCCTGCACATCGGCGAAGTACAGACTGCCATCCGGGCCCAGCGCCATACTGTGCACCCAGTTCAAATCGCCCGGCTTCTCCTTGCCGTTCTCGCCCTTGGGAACCACCCACATCTGCTTCAGCCGTCCCTCGGTATCGAGCTTCATTACCACCTGATCCTTGGGCGGCGTGGCTAGCGCGGCCGCGCGCGGACTCACCTCAGACCACAACATCGGCGAGCTCCCGCAAACCCAGATCTCGTCATCTTTAGTGACTTCCAGGGCCCACGGCGTAATGATATTCTTCCATTCCGTTAAGAACTTGCCTTTAGAATCGAAAACCTGGATACGCACGTTGTTGCGATCCGCCACATACACGCGGCCTTTGGAATCGAGCACAATCGAATGCGGCTGGCTGAATTCACCAGGGGCCGTCCCCAGCTTGCCCCAGGCGCGCACGAATTTTCCGTTCTTATCGAACACCACCACGCGGTTGTTGCCGTAGCCGTCGCTGACATACAAGTCGCCATTCGCTGCGATGGCCACGTCGTTGGGCTGATTCATGTGGGTCTCGTCTTCGCCTGGAACACCAGGAGTCCCCACGGTCAATAGAACCTTGCCGTCCATGGTGAAGTGGCGGACGGTGTGCAGATCGCGGTCGACGATCCACAAGTTGCCGGCGCGATCGAAGCGAATGGTGTGCGGATTCTTGAACAGGCCCTCCTGGTCCCAGAACTTCACCAGCTTGCCATCCTGCGAGAAGACTTGCACGGGAATCTTGCCGCGATTGAAGGTCCACACGTTGCCGTCGGGCCCCACGGCGACGCTCGACATCGCGCCCCATTCGCCGCCGGGAACGCGTTCGCTCGGCCACGCCGCATCCACTTTGTAGCCGATGGTGTTGTCGATCTTGGGATAGGCGGGGGTGGAATTCTGCGCTATCGCAAAGGATGCCGCGAGCAAGCTTAAAACGCCAAGCGGTTTCATAGAGCGCTTCTGCATGGCGCCTATGTTATTACTTTCCGGCGCGCGCCGGACCGTGGCTGATCATAAGCGAAGGAGCGCTCACGCGAGTCCCGCTAGCCAAACTGCCGCCAGGGCCCAGCGATGGCGGTGCAACCGCTGTCCCCAAGTTCGCCGAAGTACCGGCCAGCGGAGTGGTGTACCAGGCGGTGCGTTGCGGAAAGTAGAAATAATTCACGGCCCCAGGACTATAGAACGCCGCGCCGAACGGGCTAAAGTAGACTCCATTGGCCGGAAGGAAAGTATACATCCCAAAGTACGGATTCCAAGACCAGCCACTCGCGCCGCTGGCGAAGCCGGAGCTATAGTCCGAGTTCGACGCCACGCGCGCCGAGATGACATTCGCCTCGGCCACGTAATCCGCGCGGCGCGCACTCCAGCGGTAAAACGGGTCAGTTTCCTTGATGTCGAAGCGCGCGTCCAGCAACTTCGCCGCGTCGAGATCGATCTGATGACCTTTGCGTGCGAGCAAGCTGTCAGCGCCGGAAATCACCGTCGCCTGTCCATCGAAAACGCGCAGACGCGCCGGACTGGCATCGATGCGATACAGTCCTTTTTTGGCCAGCGTTATGTGAGCGCCGGCGACATCGAAGGCGATCGCGTTGTGTTCCAGCAACTCGGCCACTTCTATCAGGGCAGAGCCCGAAACTACTTCCAGCCGTGTATCGGCCAGCGCGTTCGAGAGCATGCGAACCGAGCTGTTCTCAGTCAAGCGCAGAAACACACCTGGAGTCAGCAACACCTCGACGCGCCCTTCTTCGGTGGCCAGCACCTGGCCGGATTTCACGTCGGGGAATTCAGCGAATTTGGGATGCACGGCGGCGCCGTCAATGGTGACATCGCCTTCAACATAATGGATCACTCCGGAATGCGCCGAGATCACGGATTGCGCAGCCGCGCCGCCCGCGAAAAGCAGACTGCAAACAGTGGCGCAGACAATTGCCCGAGCGTTGGCCATGCGAGTGCTCCTGCCAGTAATCATGCGCCCTTTCGGTAGTCTGCGTCAACCGCATCTGTGCCACACTGATGAAAGATGCCCATCACGGCTGGAACATTTGTGGCCGGAATTGTTGTGGCGCTCGCCCTGGGCGCCGCGCTCGCCGCGTTGTGGTCCCGCGCCCGCTCCGCTACCGCCGCTGCCCGCGAAGCCACTGACTCGACGCGGCCCATTGCCGACACCCTGGCGCGCATCGAAACTCACATCCGCGACATCGAATCCCAGCGCCAGCACATGATGGGCGGGATCGAGCAGCAATTGGGCGCGCTCAGCAAGGAAACGGTGGCGCTTTCGCAAGCGCTGCGCGTGCCTAACGCCCGCGGCCGCTGGGGGGAGCTTACGCTGCGACGCGTGGCGGAGCTGGCCGGGATGGTTCCCTATTGCGATTTTTACGAGCAGGAATCCGGAGCCGCGCAACGACCCGACATGCTGGTGCGCTTGCCGGGAGGCCGCACGCTGGCGGTCGACGCCAAAGTCCCGCTGGCGGCCTATCTCGATGCTGAGGCCGCGGCCGACGCCACATCGCGCGACGCCGCTCTGTCGCGCCACGCGCAACAGCTCAATCGTCACGTTATCCAGTTGGGAGCGCGCGAATATTGGACGCAGTTCCAGCCCGCGCCGGAGATGGTGGTGCTGTTCTTAGCAGGGGATCACTTTCTTGCAGCGGCCTTGGAACGCGACCCCGACCTTCTCGACCGCGCCCTCACAAAAAAAATTCTCATCGCGACGCCGGTGACTCTCATCAGCGTATTGAAAGGCATCGCCTACGGATGGCGTCAGGAAAAGCTGGCCAAGAACGCAGAAGAACTGCGCCGCATCGGAGCCGAATTCTATGACCGCCTGCGCAGCTTCGCCGAGGTCTATGCCGATTCCGGCCGTCATCTCGCTCGCGCTCTCGATTCCTACAACCGTTCCGCCGGGTCGTGGGATGCGCGGGTCTTGCCGTCGCTGCGCCGCATGAGCGAACTGGGCGCCGGAGGGGGCAAAGAGCCTCCCCAGATTCTTCCCGTCGACGGCGCCGCACGCACGCCTCAATCCACAGGCCCCGAAGCGCGCTTGCCCGAAGCATGACGCGAAACTTCTTCCTGTATCTTTCGCAACAACAGCGTCTGCGCCGTTGGATGGAAACCTCGCCCACAGCGCGCAAACTCACCAGCCGTTTCATCGCCGGCGAAACGCTGGGCGACGAATTAAACGTTGCCGCGCAGTTGCAAGCGCAGGGAATCGCAACGGCGCTCGATCATCTGGGCGAAAACGTTACCACGCTGGAGGAAGCCACTGCCTCCGCCGTGGCGTACCTGAATGCACTGGATCAAATTGCCGCGCGTGCGCTCCCCGCATCGGTCTCGATCAAAGCCACGCAATTCGGCATGGATGTTTCAGAGTCCGCCTGTTACGACAATGTCCTGCAGGTGGCCACTCGCGCGAGAGAAATCGGCACGCGCGTTGAGATCGACATGGAAGACGCTCGCTATACCGACCGTACGATTGCCTTGGTCTCCGCCGTGGCCCAAAAAGTGGGAGACATTCGCATCTGCATCCAGGCGTATCTCCACCGCAGCCCCGCCGACATCGACCGCTTGAATGAACAAGGCATCCGCGTGCGCCTGGCGAAGGGCGCGTACAACGAGCCGCCCGCTGTGGCGTTCCCTCACAAAGCCGACGTCGACCGCGCCTACGTGGACCTGATGCACCGCCTGTTCGACCATGGAACCGACCCCGCCATCGCCGGCCACGATCCGCGCATGATTCAGGAAGCCATGCGCTATTCGCGAGAGCGGGGAATCGCCGCAGACCGTTTCGAATTCCAAATGCTCTATGGGATCCGCCGCGACCTGCAACGGCAGGTGCTCGAGCAGGGCTTCCGCCTGCGCCTCTACGTGCCCTACGGCACTGCCTGGTATCCGTATTTCATGCGCCGCCTGTCGGAACGCCCCGCGAATGTGCTGTTTGTAGCGCGCAGTCTATTCCGCTGAAGTCGCGATCGGCACTTGCTCGACGATCTCGATGCCGAAGGCATCGACGCCAATCACCTTGCGCGGATGATTCGTGAGCAGGCGGATGGTGGATAGCCCCAAATCAGAGAGGATCTGCGCACCGATCCCGGTCTCGTCCTGCGGCGGAGCGTGGCTGTCCATCGGTTGATAATGTTTGCGCGCTCCCAGGCCGGTCTGATGAAGATACACTAGCACTCCCGCGCCTTCTTCGGCGATCTTCGCGAGCGATCCGCGCAGCGTTTGCCGGCAATCGCACTGCGCAGACCCAAATACGTCGCCGAGCAAACAGCGCGCATGCATGCGCACCAGCACGTTCTGTTTGCGCGCGACATCGCCCAGCACCAGCGCCAAATGCGCTTCGCCGTTAATGGGACTGACGTAAGAGACAGTCTTGAACGACCCGAACTCCGTGTCGATACACCCTTCGCCGCGGCGTTCGACTAAGTGTTCCGTCTCCAAGCGGTAGCGAATCAGACTCGCGACAGAAATCATCTTGAGCCCATGCAGGCGGCAGAACTCCGTCAACTGCGGCACCCGCGCCATGGACCCGTCGGCGTTCATGATTTCGCAGATCACGCCGCCGGGTTCAAATCCGGCCATGCGCGCCAGATCGACGGACGCCTCCGTTTGCCCCGCGCGCACCAGCACCCCGCCTTCGCGCGAACGCAACGGGAAAACGTGCCCCGGGCGCGCCAGATCGGCCGGTTTCGCGTCCGGAGCCATAGCCACCAGAATGGTATGCGCCCGGTCCGCGGCGGAAATTCCGGTGGTAACGCCATCGGTGGCGTCGATCGATTCGCAAAATGGAGTCCCAAAGCGCGACGTATTCTTGGGCGATACCAGCGGCAGATGCAACGTGTCGCAGCGCTCCGGCGTCAGCGCCAGGCAAATCAGCCCGCGCCCGTGCGTGGCCATGAAGTTGATGGCTTCCGGCGTAATGCACTCGGCGGCCATGGTGAGATCGCCTTCGTTTTCGCGGTCTTCGTCATCCACTACCACCAGCATGCGCCCGGCGCGCAGCTCCGCGATGGCTTCGGGAATGGTGGCGAACGGCATTACCTTCAGGATAACCAACTCGAATGGCTTGACACCAACACCTCTTCCCGATAGACTCCCGACCAGCGTTCAGGAGCGCCGATCACCATGCAGAAGTTCTCGAAACCCCTGGGACTCCTTCTTCTCGTCCTTCCCCTGACGGCGGCGACAGTCCGCATCATCCAGACCAACAGCGCCGGCGACGACATCTCTATCATTGACCCCGCTACCAACAAGGTGGTCGGAACCATTCATGGGATTGAGGTCAACCATGGCGCCGCCGTAGCCCCGGACGGCAGCCGCTACTACATCAGCAACGAAGGGCAGAGCACGCTGGACGTGGTGGACACGAAGACCCTCAAGATCATCAAGAATATCCCGCTGAGCGATCACCCTAACAATATTTCGATCAGCAAGGACGGCAAGCGCGTCTATGTCTCGATCGCGCGCTCGCCCGGCGCCGTGGACGTCATCGACACCGTCGCTCTCAAAGATGTGAAGAGCATCCCCGTCAAAGGCGCCGTGCACAATACTTATGTCACGCCGGATGGCAAGTACGTGGTCAGCGGCTCCATCCAATCGAAGACGATTACCGTGATCGACCAGCAGACGGAAACCGCGGCCTGGACGCTCGAACGCGACCTCGGCATCCGCTGTATGGCTTTCACGACGAATTCCGACGGCTCCACGAAATGGATCTTGTTCCAGCTCTCCGGCTTCAACGGCTTCGCCATCGTCGACTTCGCCACGCGCGAGGAAATCAAGCGCATCACGCTGCCGGAACTGGCTTCCGGGAAGAAGCCATTCCTGTGGGGCGGAAACGAATCGCACGGGCTGGCCGTCACGCCTGACGGCAAGACCCTGGTGGTGGACAGCCGGCTCAACACCGCCGTCTACTTCTACTCGCTCCCGGACCTGAAACTGTTAGGAAGCACCGAGGTGGGGCGTTCGCCCGATTGGGTGACCATCACGCCCGACAGCAAAATGGCTTACGTGGCCGATGCTGCTTCGAACGCCGTCTCCGTGGTGGATATCAAGGCCATGAGAGAGGTCACGCGCATTCCGGTGGGCGAAGTGCCCAAGCGGAACATCACCGCGGTGCTTCCGTAGTTGCCGCCCGCTAGCGTTTTTCCTTCGCTACGTGGCCGCGCCCATCGCGCATTTCGTTGCCTTTGAAATGCGCCGCATCTACGCGCCGCGACGGTTCCGCACGCTCGCCGCGCTGCGGCATCGGACCCTTGTATCCGTGGTCTGGATGGAAGTGGTTATCGACATAACCCCGGAAACCGTCATGCCCGTGGAACCACGGCCCGGCGCCTATGAAAATGCCGCCGTCAAACCATTCTGGCCCGTAATAACCGGCCGGAGCACAGGCGTAAGGGGGCACGTCGTAGTAGCCGTAAGGGCAGTCCGGCGCAACTCCGATATTGACGGCAACTTGCGCTTGCGCTACAGGAGCGGTGGCAATCCACATAAATCCAGCAATTGCCGCGAATAAGACAAATTTAGCTTTACGCATTGCATTCACCTCGCACTTGTTAGAGCGAGGGGACGGGGACTTGTTTCGGCAAAAGCTGCGCGATCTAGAGGCCCAGCCGCTTGTCGAGCTCGGCGGAGATGACCGTCAGCCGCTCCGGATTGCGCATGAGATTGCGCACGCCATCGTTGCCGAAATTCTCGTAGAGCGCGTCCACCGCTTCGAGAGCCAGCGAGTAAGCCAGCCGCGCGTGCTGCGCGTCGAGGCCGGACCATCCTTGCCGCAAACTTTCGAGCTTGGGCAGTTGCCCGGCCTTAGCCAGCTGCTCCAGTTCCGTGCGGCTCTGCGGAGCTAGCGTTTGCCCGGAAAGCTTCTGCGCCATCCCTTCATGCAGCCAGGATGGCCACTCACCCAGCATCGCCAGACAGGCGTGGGTAGTCTCGTGCGCCAGCACTTGCTCCTGCCGCGCGTCCATCTGCTGCCCGCTCATCACGGGCACGCGGATACGGCCGTCGTACTGGCCGCCGCTCCACTCGGCTGCGTCGGTGGCTTTTTTGTAGGCGTCACGGCTCTGGATGATGGTGACGATTTTCTCTTCCGCGTTGCAACCTAGTTGTTGCGACACCCGCGCGAAAGTGCTGTCGACCACATTCACCATGGCCCGCGCCGTATCGGTAGGAACCGTCGCCGTATCGTAGCGCAACACCACGCGCATGCCATAGAGTTTTTCGCCGCTCTGGTCGTTGGTCCGCTCCTTTTCGACGCGCTTGATCAGCTTTTCCAGATCCGGGTTCGGCGCTAGTTCGAGTGACGCTTGCCAGTATTCGAGCGCCTGCTTCGCTTCATCGGCCCGCCACGCCGCTACGCCCGCCATCGCCAGTAAAGACGGATCGCGGCGCTTCTGCATTTCCGGTTGCAGCAGTTCCAGCGCCTTTGCCGGCTGATTGGCGCCGATCAACTGCTCGGCCTGCGCTAGCACCACCCGTGCGGAAGCCGGCAGCGGTACGCGTGAACCATCTGGCGCTTTGAGGGCATCGAGCGCGGGCGTGTTGCGGACCACGCTCAGCGCCTCACTGGTGGTCACCCAAGCCGCATCCCGCCGGCCTTTGTCGAACGAATCCAAACCTTCGATCGCGGCTGCCGGCAGATAACCATCTATCTGCCGTCCTCCCATTTCAGCCACGATCTTGTAGCAGGGAACACTCTCGCCCGACAGCGCGTAGCGCAGTTTCAAAGGAGTCCCGGCCGGCAGTGAAGCCACAAGTGGCGCATCGCCCGAACAGCCGGAACGCAAAGCTGTGTTGTCGTCCTTTACACTCACCGCCAGCAACAGCGCGAGCAGAAGTCCCATGCCTTGAGCATACGAGCGCCGTCCGCCCAAAGCCCTCCGGGAAACACCTTAGATGGCGTTAGGGTGAAACTTGATAGAGCGTGCCGACCGAGTCCGAAAACACTGGGCGCAAATGCGGATCGTTGCGCACCGCTGCCAGCACCTGGTCGATACTCTCGCCTTCGGTGAAGCGCGACAGATCGTCGGGAGTGGAGTAAAAATACTGCAAATTCCGCGCCTGGCAATAAGCCGCCGCGTTGCGATAGGCGTCGACGATGCTCTTCTGGTCGTCGGCGTACCACCAGCGCGGCATCAGCAGAATCGAGTTTCCGCGATGCCCCGAGGAAAGGTACAGCAGCGGATCGTCATTCGACAAAACCTTCGCGTCGGCCGGCAAATTCTGCGACATCCAGCGATAGGCCGCGCGGCGCTCGGCCACTTTAGAGCGTTCCTGCGCGGCAACTTCATTGAGCATTCCGAAGGTCATGTAAGCCTGCAGCCCGATGGCCGCCAGAAAAAACGCCGCCATGCCCGCCGCAAAAACCACGGCCACAGCGCGTTGACTCGAGTCCTTATGATGCAGCGCCTTTTGCAGTGTGCCCCAAAAGTGTTCGAGTTCAGTCACCAAGCCCAGCAGCAGCAGCGGAAACAAGGGCAGTACGAATCGTTCGTTGGGCGGATAATGCCACACCGCGAGAATCCCCAGCGAAATCAGGCCGAACAAAGCGTAATCGAGCGCGATCCCGCGGCGGACGAGCCGCACGACACCGGCCAGCATGGCTACCGCAATCACTTGCGTCAAAATCTTCAGCGGCAGAAACGCAATCACCTTCGGCACCACCAACGATCCGATGGCGTACAGAATCTGGTCGATGTTCTTCCACAGCACCACGGCAAAATTGTCCCAGCCGATGGTGGCTTTTTCGAACGCCATGTAGTCGACGTAGTAGAGCAGCGACATATCTTTCGAATGCGATATATGCCCGCGCACCCACCAGGTCCACGCGCCCACCGCGGGCAGGGAAGTGGCCAGGAAGAGCGCTGTCCTGCGCCAGTCGCGCTTCCAGAGCAGCAGCGCCGGGATCGAGATCACCAGCGCGATCCCCGCCGTTCGCGCCAGATAAGCGCACGCTACGGCGAGCCCGGCCAACAAGATCGCGCCGTTCCCCGGCCGCCGCGCCAGGAGCAGCGCCGCCAGCACGAAGCAAGTGAAGAACACCTCCGTCAGCATCATGCTTCCGAAGAGAGCCATATAAGGACTCAACCCCAGCGCCGCTGTCAGCAACAACGCCCGCGGCTCGGAAAACCCATACTGCCGGTACAGCCAGCACGCGAGCCCCAGACATACCGCGAGCCACGGCCAAGTAAACCAGGTAGCCGTCGCCAGATTCTCCGGAAAATGCGAATTCAAATGCCAGACCAAGGCCAAGTAAGCCGGAAACAGCGGAGGATACTTGGTCTGATACGGATTCTCCGGCAGGCTGCCAATGCGGTACCCGTGTCCCTGCGCGATCCCCTGCGCCGACACGAACAGCAAAGCGTCGTCGTGTAGACGGCCAAAATCCGGCATGTCGCGATTGCGCCAAGCAAATTGCGCCGAGGGGATCAGCAACAAGAGGAAAGCCAGAAGCAGCCCCGCGCGCCGTAGCATGCTATGCGACACTCCGCTCCAAGCGCCAAGCGAGGACGGCTAATAGAGCAATTGAGCCGAGCGCGATGGACCAAGTCGCCGCGCCCGCCGGAATCGCCAGCGCGGCGCCGGTGCGCAACGCGATCAGCCAGCTGAGCGTCATTGCCCCGCCTACCGCCACCGCGATCCACCGCATGCGGCTCGCCGTCCGCGTGCAAGCGCCCTGTATCGCCAGCGCTAGTGCTGGGGCCACCATTAGATCCACCAGATAGTGTTCTCCGGAGCCAAGCGTCGCCAGTGCCGTCAGCAACAAGTAACATCCCGATAATATACCCATCCACCAATTGCGCCGGCGCAGGTTCCAGAACAATAACAGTGTCCAGCCCACATGCAGCGATGGCATGCCGTTGCGAGCGACCGGCGGCAGCCAAACGGGCTGCATCGCAAGACCGGCAAGTTGGGGAACCTGCAGCGGGAATTGCTCGCCGAACAAGTAAACCGGACCCGCCGCTGGACACACCTGATAGAGCGCGAAGCCGGTGACGCCCAGAGCAATCGAAAGCCAGCGCAGATCTACCACGATGGGCAGGTTTTTTTGACGGTCCCGCCACTGAATGGCCAGGCAGATAGCCAGCCCTAACGGCAGGCTGTTATAGGTATACCCGCAGGCCTGAAACAGCCAGGGGTGGGCGCGCAAGAGTTTTCCGATCACCCAACTGGGCGGGCCGCCGAATTTCAGGTCGAAGGCGTATAACAGAGGGTCGTAAGTGAAGGGCGTAACTTGCGCCGCCAGGTTGACCGCGGCGAGGGAGCAGACACACAAAGCCGGAATCAAGGCCACTTGCTGCGCGCGCTCCCTATGAAAGCTGGATGCGCTGGCGGGCGCCCAAAACCACTGCATCGTGACCAGCAATAGGCTCCCCATACCCAGAAAGCCGCCGGGGATGGCGATGACGGCGCCATAGAAGTTTACAAAAGTGCCATGGTGCAGGGAGTAGCTGACACTAAAAATGGCGGCGGCTCCTAGCACCAACGCGAGTTCCCGGCGGTTCGGCCGCAGGAGCAAATGCATAATGAACGCGCCGGCGAACGCAAAGGCGACGTAAGGGGAAGATTCCAAACGGAAAAGAGCGGCCACCAGGACCAGAATCAACAGCACGCTGGCGGTCTGGATGAAACGATAGGCTGTCTCCAGCGAATTCTTGTTGGCTGGAGTAGGGAATACGACAGGCTGGGATGGAGTAGCCACGCAGGTGCTACGTTAGACATCGGATTTTCCGCCGACATTCTATACTCATGTCAGTCAGTTAGCGCTCTGCGTCTCGAAAAAAGAGGGGGAGAGTACTGGGACTAAGGTTTCGCAAGTCCTTCAAAAGAAGAATTTCTGAGATGATTTCTTAGTCCACCTTAGGCCTAAAGCCTGATTCTTCTATCTGCGCTCCGATGATAACTTTGATTCAGCGATGGACACCTGTCGCGATCAGTTAGGGAGAGGAACTTAGGAGATTACATGAAAAACTTTCTTTTGAAATTGAAGGCGATCAAGGACACCCGCGGTCAGGACCTCATTGAATACGCTCTGATGGCCGGCTTCGTTGCCGTTGCCGCTGGCGCTGTCATGCCGGGCGTTGCGTCCAGCATCAGCACGATCTTCTCGAAGGTCGGTTCGGTGATGGCCGTCGCGTCTACCCAGGGTAGCTAATATCAACCATTTACCGGATGGAGGAGCAGGCGGGCATCGGCCTATACTGCTCCTCTATTCGCTTTTCTGCCCGCTGTTTTAACGTACCCGGTATAGAACCCCGCCCGCTTCCTCGTGCACTAATTCCAGGCCCGGATCGGCCGCCGCTATTTTCAATACCTGTTCATTCTTGCGCAGCCCCACTTTTGCCAGCAGAACGTAGCCCAAGTGCTGCTCCCGCGCGTAGCGATCGATCCCGCGGAATCGCAAAGCTTCGCCGGCATCGCCGCCCGTGGCCTCAAACTCGCGTGGAGGAACCACATAGCTCACGCTGTGACGCCCACTAGCCAAATAGAGCGCTGTGTCGTCCTGCCACAAAACACTGGCGTCGGCCGGCAAATTTTGGGCGATCCAAGTGTACATAGTCTGGTACGACCGAGCATTCAAGCGATCGTTGCGGGCCAATTGCGGCACCACGCCCACATCCATGCAAATCTGTAGCACCAGGCCGCCCGTGAGCACCGTAACGAAGACCATCGCGAACCCGCGCACCGCCAGCCCCTGCTTGTGAGCCTGCAGCCACGCGGCCAGGTCCGCCAACGCGAAACAGAAACCCGCTAGAAGCAGTGGAGCCAAAGGAAGAACAAAGCGCTGATTCGGCTGATAATGCCACAGCAGCAGCAGCGCGACGGAGACGAACGCAAACAACGCATACAGGCGGGCGTACCCCTGCCGCGCCATGCGCACGCAGCCCACGATCATCGCCAATGCCAGCGGCCAGAGAATCACTTTGGCGAGCCAGCCTTCCATCATCTGCGGAAACACTAGCGACCCCATTGCTTCAAGCAGCGCCCCGGTATTCCGCGAGAGAACGTGGCCGATGTTATCCCACCCGACGTTGGTGAAATAGTATCCCAGGTAATTCGTGTAGCACAGCGTAACCACATCATGACCAGGAGCAGCATGCAGACGGCTCCAGACGGTCCAGCCCGCTACGGCTGGCAACATGCCTAGCCATAACTGGCCAAATTTGTACTAAAATATTTTAGTATTATATATACATTATACATATCCATTATTTTTATATATTTATATAATATAATATTATTATTATTATTATATATATATTATGCATAGTACTATATATTATTTATATAAAACAGAGAATACTGTACGGAAAAGGAGAATGAAGTGGTATGGACATATCGCCAGAATGAACAAAGAGAGGTGGCCATCCATAGTTCATAATTGGAAGCCAACAGGAAAACGACCTGTTGGACGCCCAAAGCAACGATGGATGGACAATATAGAGAAGGATTTGAAAAGAGCGGGTTTGTCATTGTATGGCATTACCACAGGACGAAACCGAGTTAGACTCGAGGAGCTGGTTGGAGACAGAGAGAGGTGGAAGGACATCACTGCAGCATCCATGGCCGGACGGGCCTACAGGATGACTACCTGACCTGACCTGACCTAAATGTTACATTTGCGATAAGCCCTGCACTG
>CAVVZG010000214.1:0-10641 GCA_963752205.1 Bryobacterales bacterium
GTACGCCGCTCTTCTCCTCATCACCCTCGCCGTCGGCTTCGCTCACGCCGCCTGCACCTCCCGCACCTCCGCCGCCGACGCCAATCAGCCCGCCACCTCCCAACCCGTCGCCCCCCACATGAAAACCGCCATCTTCGCCGCCGGCTGCTTCTGGGGCGTCCAGGAACGCTTCGATAAACTCCCCGGCGTCGTCTCCACCATGGCCGGCTACACCGGCGGCACCCTCGCTAACCCGACCTACGAGGAGATCTGCACCCACACCACCGGCCACGCCGAAGCCGTCCAGGTCACCTACGACCCCGCCAAAATCGAGCTACCCCGAACTGCTCGACGCCTTCTGGACCATGCACGACCCCACCACCGTCGATCAGCAAGGCCCCGACATCGGCGACAACTACCGCTCCGCCATCTTCTACGCCGACCAAACCAAGGAAAAGCTCGCCAAAGCCTCCCTCGCCGAAGTCGATGCCGCCCACACCTTCCACGACAAAATCGTCACCCAGTCCTCCCCGCCACCAAATTCTACAACGCCGAAAACTACCACCAGCACTACTTCGAAGCCAACGGCGGCACCTGCCACAACGGGGTAGCCACCGTCCACACCCAACTCGCCGCCGACGCCAAAAAACAACGCGAACTCGCCACAAAATAACGAGAAATACCTTGAGGACCGGTCATTAACCACAGAGTCACAGAGGGCTCAGAGCACCCACAGAGAAAAACAGGATCTCCCCGTCGTCCTCTGTGCGTGCTCTGTGCCCTCTGTGACTCTGTGGTTAGTAACCGCTCACCCCGGTAAAAGCCCGCTCACAGCCACCACCTCAACCCCCACGCCAGCCGATTAATAAACCGCTGCACCCCTGGCACCTGCCCGGCACGGCGACCGTGATCCACTCCGAATTCGCAATCTCATGGCGGCAGATCTTCCCCATCACCTCCGCCAGCCGCCGCGAGCGGATCACCGCAGAAAGTCAGATTGATATACAGCGACCGCGGATCCAGATTGCACGACCCCACCACCGTGTACAGCTCATCCACCACCATCAACTTCAAGTGCAGCATCTGCTGCCGTCGCTCGTACACCCGAAACCCGCGCAGAATCAGCCGGTCATACAAATAAGAGGTCGCCCGCTGCACCACCGGCACATCCGACTTCCCGGGCACCACCACCCGAATCCGCACCCGCCGCTTCCGCGCCGCGATCACGCCGCGGCACCGACCCCGTCGGTGAAAGTAGCCATCGAGTGGTCACCTCCCAGCGCGCATGCCGCAGCATCCGCTCAAACACCCGCGCGCCGCCGGAGTATCTCCGCCCCGGACCCGAATCAAAAAAACGAATCGACTCCGGCAACTCCCCATCCGCCGTCGGCCCCA
Organism: Bryobacterales bacterium; assembly: GCA_963752205.1. Classification (GTDB taxonomy): domain Bacteria; phylum Acidobacteriota; class Terriglobia; order Bryobacterales; family Bryobacteraceae; genus Palsa-187. Next base: position 1,375 of record CAVVZG010000214.1, read on the forward strand.
CGTGCAACGCCCGCCGATACGCCCGTGGCCGCCGCGGCACCGCTCCCCATGCCCCGCTTCCACGACCGATCAAAAGACTCCGCCGATCCTCCTGTCACCCCTCGAGCCGAATATGCACATCCCGCCACCCCGACGTCTGCCCCCAGCAGTGGGAACTCGAAACTGCCGTCGGCGCGCGAAATCGCAGAGGAGTTCCGGGCTGGGCGAATCGGATCGAGTTCCACCGCAAACCCCGCAAGCTTGCTAGAGCCTTCCTCGGCGAAACGGATGGTTCCGGTCAGACGCTGCGGAGGAATGAGTTGGATGTTCACATCGTCGAGATCCCGGTCTTCCACTTGGACCTTCGCGGAGCCCAGATTCACAGAAGGAAACCCCTGTGTGACACGGAGATCATATGTTCCAGACGGCACTCCTAAAATCTCGAAGGAACCGTCCGGGTTTATGACGGAACGCGTTCCGTTACCCGCCGCACCTATGGACTCCGCACTAATCCTCCGCCGGCCGAATGGGTCGGGCCCGACAGGGGGAGGGATATTTTCGATGCCTGCCAGAGTTCCGCTTATTCGATGCATGCTCCCGCGGCGTATTCGAATTTCCACACCTGTAATTTGGCTCCCCGGGCCCACAATAATTGGTGTCGCGCCTTCGAGGTCGAGCGAATTGGGATACCAGGTGAGCTGTCGCCGCGGTGGAGGTAGTTGATAACGCGCTTCCCAACTCGCTTCTGGCTGCGCGGATAGATAGTACTTTCCCGGCGGAATTCGACCAATACGAAATTCCCCCTGATCGTTCAACTCTGCTCCACCGAAGTCTTCGATCTTCCATAGACCGCGGACTCGCCTGGAACCGCGCAGATTGACGAAGGCGTGGGGCCAAACTTCGCCGTCTTCATCTACCACGCGGCCGGACATCACGGCTTGCGGAGTCAGCTTCACGTTGATGTCTGTCAGCGTCTGGCCAGGCGCTAGTTTAAGTTGGACCCCAGCGCCATCAGCCTCGCCGTATTCTCCGTCGAGGTAACCCGGGTGCTCGGCGGTGAGAACATACATTCCCGGCTTGATGTTGTCGATGGTAAACGCGCCGCGATCGTCGGTAACGGCCGGGTAGTCGTTCAACCTGAGGTAAGCTTTTCGTAATCCCCGATGGGTGAGGGCGTCGGTGACGGTTCCCTTGATGGCACAGAGCTGCTGATCGGGCGCGGATTGCGGAGCCGCAACCACCAGCCGGAGGACGACGAAAAAAAGAAAGGCGCCTTTCACGGGAAGCCTACCGTCTTAATGACGAGAATACACCACTCTAACCGCTGGTAATTAACTCTAGAATCTTGGCGCCAAAGCGCTCGGCTTTACGCTCGCCGATGCCCGGGACTTCTAACAGCCCACTCAGATCGCGCGGACGCTGACGGCACAGCGCATCAAGCGTGGCGTCGTGCAGGATGACATACGCGGGTACTGACTGCTGCTTGGCCAGATCGCGCCGCCACGCGCGCAGCTTCTCGCGGAGCGAGTCCGAGCCGGCCTCCACCGCTGCGGGTAGTGCCACCACCGCCGCCGCTTTCGCAGCTTTCACGCGCGGAGCGGGCGTGTATTTCTTGCTGGTCCATTCGAGGATGACGCCGCAGACGTCGCACGACCCGCAGGTTTCCCACTTCGGCGTCTCGCCGAAATGCAGGCAAATCTGGCGATGGCGGCAGCGCGGCTGTTCGACGAAGCGGCGCAGTGTGTGGTAGCGCTGCCAGGCACGCTCGCGTTCGCCGGGGTCCTGCAATTGCTGCACGAAATGCGTCAGTAGCCCGATGTCGCGCTTTTGCCAGAGCAATACGCAATCGGCTGGTTCGCCATCCCGTCCCGCGCGGCCGGCTTCCTGATAGAACTGTTCGATGGACTTGGGAAGCGCCAGATGAATCACCGCGCGCGTTGCCGGCTGATTAATTCCCAGGCCGAACGCCAGCGTCCCCACAAGTACGCGCTTTTCGCCGGACATCCACAATTCCTGATTCTTCTGGCGCAGCGCGGTGTCCATTTTGCCGTGATACGGAACAATGGGGACGCCTTGTTTGCCCAGGCGTTCCGCGATCGACTCTACCGCTTTGATCGTCGGCGCGTACAGGATCACGTTGCCTTCCTGATACCAATCGAGCGCGGCATCGAGCATCGCATCCTGCTGGCGCGGCGCGCATTCATGCACGATGTAACGCAGATTTGGGCGATAAAAGCTGCTCACCGATAGTGCTGGATCGCGCAGCCCCAACTGCGCCAGGATATCGTGGCGCACGATCCGCGTCGCGCTGGCGGTGAAGGCGGCAATGGGGACCGCTGGGAAACGCTCGCGCAGGATTCCTAGCTGGCGATATTCGGGGCGGAACTCATGACCCCATTCCGAGATGCAGTGGGCTTCATCGATGGCGAAGAAGGCCAGCGGCAATTGCTTTAGCCAACTCAGCATGTTTTCCTGCACGATGCGTTCGGGCGACACGTACAGCAACTGCAATGCTCCGGATTCCGCTTGACGGCGCACGTCGCGCGCGCCTTCGTAATCGAGGGTACTGTTCAGGAAGGCCGCGTTCACGCCGATCTCGCGCATGCTGGCAGCTTGATCTTGCATCAAGGCGATCAACGGGCTCACCACCACGGCAGTCCGTTGCAGGACCACCGCAGGGAGTTGGTAGCATAGCGATTTCCCGCCGCCTGTGGGCATCACCACAGCAACGTCCCGCCCGCCCAGGATGGCTTCGACGATGGCTTCCTGGCGCGCGCGGAATTCCGAATAGCCCCAGTGTTTCTTAAGGAGCGCCCGCAGGTCGGACACTGGACTCCTTTTTCCCCAAGTGCAGCGCTACTGCGCCGAACGTCAGGCGCTCGAACTCGACTTTGCCGAAGCCTGCGGCACGCATCTGTTCGGCCAGCCCCTCGGCGCCCGGGAATTTCTTGATCGACTCCGGCAAGTACGAATACGCGTCGCGCGAGCCGGAGATCATGCCTCCTACAAACGGCAGGACACGCGTCGAAAAGAATCCGTAGAGTCCGGCGAAGGCGCGATTAGTGGGCTGCGAGAATTCCAAAATCGCTAGCGTGCCGCCGGGTTTCAGCACGCGCGCCAATTCATCCAAACCATGGCGATAGTTGGTGAGGTTACGAAATCCGAACGCCACCGTAATCAGGTCGAGCGAATCCGAGGCCAACGGAAGCGCCAGCGCATCGGCCTCAAATAGCGGAGAGCGCAGTTTGTGGGCCGCGATCTTGCGCCGCGCTTCGATCAGCATGGGATGACAGAAGTCACTGCCATAGATCGCCGCCCCACCGCCGCGCGCCTGGAGCGACAACAACACGTCGCCTGTGCCACAGCACAAATCCAGAACCTTCGCGCCCGGGCGCGCCAGGACATCCGATACACGCTGCACCGTGCGCGCGCGCCAGCGTTTATCCAGATTGAACGACAGCAGATGATTCAGCAAGTCGTAGCGCGCGGCGACGCGGCCGAACATCCCGCGCACCCAGCGCGACGCGGCTTCTTCACTGGTGATCCCCTGGGGCGTAGTGCCCGTCGCCGGCGTCATGATGCCAGCGCCACTTCGATCGCCTCGATCACGGCACGATCGTCAACGCCTGTGACGATCTTCACGTCGCCAATCTTCACTGGGAGTACGAAGTGGACTTTGCCTTGTACTGTCTTCTTGTCCGCCGCCAGCCGCGCAAACAAGCTCGACGCCGTGATCCCATCAAGTGCCGGGATCGGTCCATATTTGCGGATCACCGCATGAATGCTCGCCGCGTCGGGCGCCGCCAGTTCGACCACCCGCTCGGCCAGCGCCGTTGCTGCGTGCATGCCGAACGCCACTGCCTCGCCATGCAGAAAGCGCTGATACTGCGTATCTGCTTCGAGTGCGTGGCCCACCGTGTGGCCGAAGTTGAGGATACGCCGCAGGTCGCCTTCGCGCTCGTCTGCCGTCACCACTTCGGCCTTGATGCGCACAGCATCGGCGATGATGCGATCCACGGTCGCGGGTTCCTGCGCGAAGACGCGGTCCGCCCCCTCAGCCAGCACACGGAACAGTTCAGCGTCGCGAATCACGCCGCACTTGATGATTTCGTATAGTCCCGCGCGGTACTCACGCTCAGGGAGCGTCTTCAGCACGTCAGGATCGATCAGCACCACCAGCGGCTGATGAAAGCTACCAACCAGGTTTTTACCAGAGATTAGGTTGACGCCGGTCTTCCCACCCACCGCCGCGTCCACCTGGGCCAGCAGGGTGGTCGGAATCTGGATTACGGGAATCCCGCGCATGAACACCGCCGCCAGGAACCCGGCGACGTCGGTGACGATGCCGCCGCCGAAGGCCACCACTACGCTTGATCGGTCGCCGCCGCCTGCGATCATCTGCTCGGCCAGCGCTTCCACTTCGGCCATTTTCTTGCGCGGTTCGCCGCCGGGAAAGAACAGCACCTGATGGGCCCGCCCAGCCAGCGCCTTTTCAACGCGAGCTCCGTGGAAACCCCAAACATCCGCCGTGGTCACCACAAAAAGTTTGCCCGCACGAGCCGGCAAAAATTCGGCGATGCGTTCGAGCGAACCGCGCTCGACGATGGCATCGTAGGCGCGCTGCGGCGTTTCCACGCGAAAACCGGGCATACGTTCGTTGTACCATGGGCGTGTTGCCCCAGGCCGTCTATCCCCTGTTTTTGGCTTTCCTTTTCGTTGCGGCTCCGTTGAAGGAAACCAGCGCCACCACGGTGCTTTGGACTGCTCCGGCCATCCTGCTTTCCGCCCTGATGATCGCCTGGGCCGCCGAATCCGCGCAGTATTTCGTAGCGCAGGGGTTCGCGCTGGCCATGCTCGCGTGGATGCAAACGCTGCCCGAGTTCGCCGTCGAGGCGGTGCTCGCCTGGCATCAACAGACTCATTTACTCCTGGCGAACCTTACCGGCGCGTTGCGTCTCCTAACGGGACTCGGCTGGCCGGCTATTTATGTGACCGCCGCGCTTTCGCATCGCCACGCCACGGGCAAAGCCATGCGCCGGATCGTGCTCGAAGAGCATCACTCCGTCGAAGTGTTGGCGCTGCTGACGCCGCTACTCTATGTGCCGGTGATCGCGATCAAGGGCTCGCTGACGATATACGACGGTGCGGTACTGATTGTGATCTACGCTGCTTACCTGTGGATACTCGGCAAGCTGCCGTCCGAAGATCATGAAACGATCGAGGACCTGGAGATCATCCCGCGCACCATCGTAACCGCCCGTCGCTCCCTGCGCATCTTCGCCATCGCACTACTGTTTGTCGGCGGCGGAGCGCTTATCTACTTCAGCGCCGAACCTTTCTTGGCGAGTCTCCTGGCACTGGCCACGCTCGCCGGCGTGCCGTCTTTCGTCTTTGTGCAATGGATCGCGCCGCTCGTGAGCGAATTCCCAGAGATGCTCTCGACGCTCTACTGGGCGCGCCGCTCGGACCGCGCTCCCATGGCTTTGATGAACATGGTTTCGAGCAACATCAATCAGTGGACCTTGCTTGCCGCCATGCTGCCCATCATCTATTCCATGAGCATGGGAGCCGTCACCCCGATCACTTTCGACGCCAAACAGAAGTTGGAACTTTGGCTGACGCTGGGGCAAGCCGCCATCGCCTTGGTATTCCTGCTCAATATGGAACTGGCCTGGTGGGAAGCCACCGTGCTCGGTGTTCTGTTCGGGATCCCGTTCTTCAGTTCGGCCACAGAACCGGTCATCACCTGGATCTACTTCGGTTGGGCCGGAGTGGAAGTACTGCGCATGTTCGTCGGCCACCGCAAGCCGCAAGCCTTCCCGCTGTTCGTGAAGGTGTGGAAAGATCACGTCCGCACTCCGGCCTGAACGCCTTTCCCGCGTTCGATGTATACTGGCCCAAGCCGGGAGGCGCAACCATGAAATTCACTTGGTTCAACCTGATGCCGTGGCCTTATCTGCCCGACGATTTTCGCGAGAAGAATCGTTCCGTGTGGGTCGACATCCCGTCGCGCTATTTTGATCCCGAGCGTTCCCATACGGTATACAACGATCACCTGGATTGCCTGGAATACGCCGCCCAAGTGGGCTTTGACGGCATCGGCGTCAACGAACATCACCAGAACGGCTACGGGATTATGCCCTCACCGAATCTGATCGCGGCAGCGCTTGCACGCCGCACGCAGGACACCGCTATTGTCGTGCTGGGCAACTCCATCGCTCTTTATAATCCGCCCACGCGCGTTGCAGAAGAGTTCGCGATGCTCGATTGCATCTCGGGCGGCCGTTTGGTGGCAGGTTTCCCGGTGGGCACGTCGATGGACACGAACTATTGCTACGGGACTATCCCCGGCCTTACCCGCGAAAAATACGCCGAAGCACACGACCTGATTATGCGAGCCTGGCGCGAGCCCGAGCCCTTCGCCTTCAACGGCCGCTACACCAAGCTGCGCTACGTTAACGTGTGGCCGCGTCCCATCCAGCAGCCGCATCCGCCGATCCACATCCCCGGTGGAGGGTCCCTCGAGACTTACGATTTTTGCATCGACAACACCTACTCGTATTCGTACTTGAGCTTCGGAGGCTACCTGCGCGGCAAGGCGCTCATGGACGGCTACTGGAATCGTGTTGCCGAGCGCAATGCGCCTGACACCTCTCCCTACCGTGCCGGTTTCGCGCAGTTCATCTGCGTCGCCGATACCGACGCTGACGCTGAGCGCCTGTACGCCAAGCACGCCCACTACTTCTACAACCGCTGCCTGCATGTGTTCCCGGGCTTTGCGGACGCCCCCGGTTATCGCACCATCAAGACCATGCAGAAGGGGATTCTCAACCAATACGCGCCCACCAAGATCTTCGAGGAAGTCCCGTGGGGCGAACTGATCGAAAGCGGCCGTGTCATCGCCGGCAGTCCAGAGACAGTGCGTCAGCGGATGGAGGACCTGATCAAAGGTTTGCGCGTCGGCAACGTCTTTTGCCTGATGCAAATGGGCGATATGCCCAAGGATAAAGTCCAGCATTCGACGCGCTTGTTCGCCGAACAAGTCATGCCTAAGCTGCGCAACGTTTTCCCGGAATATGCGGACGACAGCCGCTTCTGGTGCCATCCTCTGGCGAAACGCGTGACTCCGGCGGCCCTGCCGGTGGAGGCGCTCGCGCGATGACGCTCAAAACCATCGCCACTTCTCGCGTCCCCGTCCGTTATTACGAAGGCGGCTCCGGCACGCCGCTGGTATTTCTGCACGGCGCGGGCGGCCTTAATATGGATCAGCCTTTCCTCGACGCTTTGGCCCAGCGCTTTCATGTTTACGCGCCGCTGGTGCCTGGTTACGGCGATAGCGAAGAGTGCGCCGAGCTCCGCGACATGCTGGACTTCACGTTGCACACCTGGGACGTGGTTAGCGCGCTTGGGCTGAAAGATCCGGTGCTGGCCGGGTTCTCGATGGGCGGTATGATCGCAAGCGAGATGGCCGCGATCGCGCCTAACGATGTCTCGCGCCTGGCGCTCATCGCGCCGGCGGGCCTGTGGCTGGACCAGCATCCCATCCCTGACTTCTTTGCGATGCTGCCCTTCGAACTGCCGCCTGTCCTCTTCTACGACGCAGAAGCCGGCGCTAAAGCCATGACGGCTGGGGTGGACTTGAGCGATCCCACCTTCCTGCAAGGCTTTCTGGTACAGAATGCCCGCCAACTCGGCGCCGCCGGCAAAATTTTATTCCCGATCCCGGAGCGCGGACTGGTCGGCCGCCTCTACCGCATCCGCGCGAAAACGCAACTCATCTGGGGCGACAGCGACAAACTGATCGCGCCGGTCTACGCTCAGGAATTTCAGCGCGGCATTGCCGGTTCCAGCGTAACAATGATCCCGCAAGCCGGACACTTGGTGCCTTTTGAAAAGCCGGCCGAAGTAGTTGCCGCTATTAGCCGCCTCGCTTGAGCTTGGCTTCCAACTCCGCCTTCACCTGCGGCCACTCCGAATCGAGCACGCTGAAGTAAACCGAGTCCCGCAGTCGCCCGGTCCACGTCACCATGTGCTGCCGCAGCGTGCCTTCCTCTTTGGCGCCGATCCGCAAAATCGCATTGCGCGACGTTTGATTCAGCGCATCGGTCTTCAATTCGACGCGCACGCAGCCCAGCGTTTCAAAGGCGTGACGCAGCATGAGGTATTTGGCCTCCGTATTGATGGCCGTGCGCTGCCACGGTTTTGCGATCCACGTGGCGCCAATCTCCCTCCGCCGATTCGTCGCATCGATATTCATATAGCGCGTCGACCCGATCACACGTCCCGTAGCGCGCTCCACCGTCGCAAACGGCTGCGCGGAACCGGCCGTCTGCGCATCCAGCGCGCTTTGGATATAAGACCGCATCTCGTCGGGCGTAGTGGCGCGGTAAGGAATCCATTGCCACAACTCGGGATCGAGCCCCACTTCGCACAACGCCTGGTGATGCTCCAAGGTCAACGGCTCCAATCGCACCTGCGCGCCCTCCAGAATCACTTACCCACCAGATGCGTCACCGATTTCTCGTTCTCGTTGCACACGAACTCGATCAGCTCCGTGTCCAGCATGATGCGCTGCGTGAACTTCGCCGTCCACGGTTTGGTGTACGCCTTGGGATCATCCACCGTGACCTCTATTTCCAAATTCCCGTAGTTCACCCGCCGGAACCGCTCCGTCATCTTCCCGGCTTCTGTCAATGGACTCCCATTCACATCCAGCCATCCATCATCGCGGAAGCCGGTAGTCTCGACCACCAGAGTGTCGCCATCCCATTTGCCGATCGAGTACCCATACCACCACGGCTGCACATCGCGTGGCGGCAGGGCGCGCCCGTCCGTAAAAATCTGGCGGATACCGCTGTTTCCTTCGTACAAAATCACGATCACGCCGGGAGTCTGAATGATTTTCCGGGGCTGCGGATGAGTATGCAGTTGCATGAGTCCCATCGGTAGACAGTGCGCGTCCGGGTTGTCTTTGCTGTTTTCTGCCATGCGCCTCGCGAGCAGTTCCTTGGCCCACGGCTGGTATGGCAATCCGCCCTTCATCCCATAACCGATGTCCCAAAACTGGTTCGACCCCAGCGTCGGCCCGAGCCCGGTCGTGGAAGGCGCCGCCACCGCGCGAAAATTCTCCCAGACCCCCGAGAGATCCGGCTTGCCATCCGTCGTCCGCGGCGCCGGCGCGCTCAAATCCGGCTTGCCGTCACCGGTCTTGGGAACCCCCACAGTGGGATGCAGCGGCCACTGCGCGCAGAGTGTCAATGCGCTAGCGAAGACCATCACCAGGGTTTT
>CAVVZG010000215.1:0-15234 GCA_963752205.1 Bryobacterales bacterium
GGACCGAATGACGCCGAATGCACCATCGCCTGCGTGCAGATCCACGACGCCAGCTACGTCCTCTTCGACGGCAAAGCGGCTTATACCCTCAGCGATCAGAAGACCCCCGAAAAATTCGCCGGCCAAAAAGTCACGGTCAAAGGGACGCTGAACGCCAAGACCAACACCATCCAAGTGGATTCGATCACCGCAACAAAATGAGAAGAACTCTTCTAGCATTGGTCCTGCTAGCCGCCCCCGCCCTCGCGCAGAAGGCGACTTACACGCCTCCCCGCACCCCCGACGGCCAACCCGACATCGGCGGCGTGTGGACCAACGCCACCATCACCCCCCTCGAGCGCCCCGCCGACCTCGGCGATAAACAGTTCTTCACCAAAGAAGAGGCCGCCGCCTTCGAACGCAAGACTGCGGAGCAAAGCAATCGCGACCGCCGCGACGGTCCCGCCGATGCTGACGTAACCCGCGCCTATAACGAAGCCTGGTGGGACCGCGGTTCCAAAGTAGTCCCCAGCCTGCGCACTTCTCTGATCGTCGATCCGCCCAGCGGACGTATGCCTGCTCTGACCCCCGCCGCTCAAGCAGCCGCTCGCCGCCGCGCCGAAGCCTTGCAGCGCCCCGCCAACGGCCCCGAAGACCGCCTGATCCGCGAACGCTGCATCGTCGGCGATAACGTAGGCCCGCCCATGATGCCCAGCGCCTACAACAACAATTTCCAGATTTTCCAAAGCGCAAACTACGTAGCGATTCTTTCGGAAATGATGCACGACGTCCGCATCATTCCCTTGGATGGCCGCGCGCATTTGGGTTCCAATCTCCGCTCCTGGCTAGGCGATTCCCGTGGCCGCTGGGACCACAACACCCTCATCGTTGAAACCACCAACTTCAACGGCAAAATTTCCTTCCGCGGCTCCGACGAAAACCTGCGCGTGGTAGAACGTTTCACCCGCACCGCGCCTGACCTGATCCTTTACGAATTTCGCATCGAAGACCCGACGGCCTTCACCGCCCCCTGGTCCGCCGAAGTCCCACTCAAAGCCACTAAGGGACCCATCTACGAGTACGCCTGCCACGAAGGCAACTACGGCATGATCGGCTTGCTCTCCGGCGCCCGCGCCCAAGAAAAAAAGTAGTCTATTCCGCCGCGCGGAATTTCGCGATGCGCTCGATCAGCTTCACCGGCACAGGTCCCGAAAGAGGAAACCGGATGGTCGCCTTCTCGATTTCATAAATCGCAAGCTCATCCTTGAACGTAGCCAACAGGCGAGCAGAGGCGGGGTACAGCGAATAGTGACGCTTCCACCCCGCAAAATACGGGGAGCGGCCGCCGGGCATTTTGTAAGTCGGGATCTGGTAGGAGATCGCTTCTTCAGCGGCCGGAACTGCCCTGCGAATGGCGCTCCGCACCCTCCTGAGCGCGCCTCGCGTCGCCTCCGGCTGTCCGCCAATGTACTCGGTGACCGACGCGAAACCCTTCATACCCTTCGCTAGTCTACTCCGGCTGCGTCTTGAGCGCAGCCAGCCCGACGCAAACCGCGCAAGCGCTCGCGAAGGCTGCCTGGATGAATCCGAAGTAGATCAGGCACAATGCGACGATCGCCAGTTGCACCAGGAACAATGTTCCTCCGAGCGTACGTCCCATGGCGGCCTCGGCGGCCGTCGCGTAGCTGAGCCGCCAAGCCAGGAAGGTTGAAAACAGCAGATACGCCGAAACGAACAAACCGAATCCCGTATAGAATCCGGTCCACGTCGCGCTGCTGCCGCCGAAATTAAAATGCACTCGCTGCATTCCTTCGAGCACGGCCCGCCCCTCCGCGGAGGCGGGACGGAAAGAGAGAAACCCGGCGGTGTGCCCGGCGGCGAACAATAGAAACAACACCGCCGCGGTGCGATAGAACACCTTCGCGGCCCTAGGCATGGACACCTCCCGCCGCTGGCTCACTGGCGCTTGCGAATCGCGCGCCATACAACTGCAGCAGCATGGCCCAACCTCCGGGCGATTCCACTGTGGTTCGCATCGTTTCGCCGCCAGGTCCCATGCGTTCGAAGCCGCGATGTTCCAAGTCCACTCGCGTGCCGCCGTCCTCCAAGGCACTAAAGCGGATCTCCACTTCGCTGGATTTCGCCAGATCCGGCTGATAGCCCCACGCCTCCGTGATCATCCAAGCCATCACCAGCCTCGACGGCGGCTCCCACGCCAGGATCTGACCCCAGTCGCATTCCGTGCCGTCTTCTTGCCGGGAATAGCAGCGCCCGCCCACGAATCCCTCAATCACGCCTTGCGTCATCGGAGATTTCCCGATGTGGTGAGAGCGCGGCCACCAGCTGTCGATTCCCGCCGTAAACACTTCGAAGGCCCGTTGCGGGCTAGCCGCCACGGTGATGGATTTTTGCACGGTATTGCCTGAGGTGGATGCCGAGGTTGCGGTCATGAGTTTTCCCTTTCTATCTTTTTCTTGAATTCGGAGAGAGCCGTGGTCCAGAACTGGTCGAAGTATTCGCGCAGAGAATGGAAGCCTTCCTGGTTGATGGCGTACAGCCGCCGCGTGCCGGCTGCTGTGTCGGTCACCAGCTTGGCCTCTTTTAAGATGCGCAGGTGCTGCGAGATGGCCGGTCGGCTCACTGGAAAATTCGCCGAAAGCTCCCCGACGGGAAGCGGCCCGCCCAGCAACTTGGCCAGAATCGCGCGCCGCGTGGCGTCCCCCAGTGCGTCGAGTTGCAGCTCTTGGTAATTTTGCACTTACGGTAAGTATATGCTTACTGATAGATCCTGTCAAGTAGGGGAAGACGAGTGACGGCCCGCTAAACCCTGACCTTCTCCCGCCAAGCGATCCTAGCCCCTTCGGCCATCGCTTCGAGCTTGGCCCACACAATCGACGGATGCTGCCGCGCCACCGCCGACGCCTGCGCGAAGCCGCAATCGGTGCTGGCGATCACATTCTCGCGCCCCAGGATATTGGCAAATCGCGTAATGCGCTGCGCGATCACGTAAGGATGCTCCACGTGTGCAATCGCGTGACTTACTACTCCTGGCAGAAGTATTTTTCCGTCGGGTAGCTTCACGTCCTGCCACACCTGCCACTCGTGTTCGTGCCGGGGGTTGGCCGCCTCAATCGAATACGCCTGCGCCTTCACCTTCACCAGCAAGTCAACAATCTCGCGCAGCGGCACGTCGCTGGTGTGTGGACCAGGCCAGCTTCCCCAGCACAAGTGATAGCGAACGCGGTCCTCCGGAATGCCCCGCAAGCCGTGATTCAGCGCTTCGATATTCATCGCCACCCATTTGCGATAATCGCGCCCCTGCGAGCGAATGCGATCGTAGAGGTTCGTGAGAATCGCGTCGTCCACTTGCACGATCAAGCCCGCGTCGACTATCGCCTGGTAGTCTTCATGCAGCGCATCGGCCACGGCGAACAGAAATTCTTCTTCCGTCTTGTAATACTCGTTTTCGTAATCCACCCACATACTGCAAGGCGCCACCACCGGCAGAAACGCCTCTTCCACCGCGACGTTTTTGAGCGCCGCTGTGAAATTAGCGATGTCGCGCCGCATCTGTGCGCGGCCCACTTCGGTATGCGCCACCGGACCCACGCACACCGCCCGCGGAAACGGTTGTCCGCGCTTATCGAGCGGTCCCGTCTCGTCGTAAAATTCGGCAAAGCGCCCCTCACGCTCCGCCCCCAGGAATCCGGGGGAGCGCCGCTCCGCCATGCGAATTTCAAAACCGCTCACCCGTTGCGTCAAATAAAGCCAGCTCGGTTTGCCGAATTCGCCGTCGCTGACGATGTCCACCCCGGCCGCGGCCTGTTGTTTCACCACGTCCGCCACAGCGCTGCTCAATTCGCCCTCAAACGCCGGTGTATCCACCGCTTCCTTCGCCGCCAGCGCCTGAAAATATTGCGTGATCTTCTTGGGACGAACCATACTGCCCACATGCGTGGTCAAGAACCGTTCCGTGCTGCGTTTCATAGGTTCCGAATATACTCCCGACTCGTGCTGCAATGGAATGCATGTCGCCCGCGGAAACCGCCGAAGTCCTGATTGAAGCTTGGAAGCTGCTGGTCGGCCGCTTCCCGGGCGGAAAAATCGAACACGCCCAATCCGTCGCGACCATGTTCGCGCACCTCCCTTTGCCGTTCTTAAATATCTCCATGCCGGACCGCCCTCTCTACGAAGAACAGGCTTTGCGCGCTGCCTTAGCCGTAATTAAGAACCGTGCGAAGTCCTGCGCGCACACTTCTCTCGCGTCTCTCTGTGAACCCTGGGCGCCCGCGGACTGGGAGCGCATAGCCACGGAAGAAGGCTTCACCCTCGCATTGAACATGACCGGAATGGCCGCCGATCGGCTCCTGCCGCCTCGCCGCCCTCTGGCCGAACTCGTGTTCCGCCGCGTGTCCGACGAGACCACCGCCCGCGACCTCGCCATGATCAACGGCCAGGCCTACGGCATGTCGCTCGATCTCTTCGAATGCATGTGTAATCTCTACCTATGGCAGCCAGATACCTTCGGCTACGTCGGCTACACCGCGGGCCAAGCCGTTACTTGCGCGGCGGTGCTCCCAGTGGCCGGTACGATCTACGTTGCCTTCGTCGCCACGCTGCCCGAGGCCCATGGCAAAGGCTACGCCGAGACCGTCATGCGCCACGCCATCGAACAAGGCCGCCGCGCTCTGGGTTTAAACCGCATGACGCTCCACGCCTCCGACATGGGCCGCCCCGTCTATCGCGCCATGGGATTCGACTCCGGCGCCAGGGTAGTGCTCCTCACCCCGCCCGCATAAAACATTTCCATCTTGAATTGTTTTGCGCGATAATAAACCACAGTCATGCCCAGCTACCGCATCCACCGCTTGAAAGACCACCTGCACCAGTCCTTCCGCCTGGCGCCCCACGTCAGCGGAACGGCCCACGTGAAGCCGCGGGATTATGAGCCCGGCGAATCGGTCGACGCTGCCACTCCCTACGCCGCCTACTTCGCGCTCAAAGAAACCGAAGGCCCCTTGCTCCCCGGTGACCTCCTCGAAGCCGAAAACGGCGCCCTGCGCATCTATAAGTTCGTCGGCTTCGAAGAGGCCCAATGGCTGCTGCCCGAAGTGAAACCGGACGCCGCCGGCGAGCCAGTCCTCGTCCATGCCACGGTCGCGTAAAACGCGCACGACAGCGTTACACTAGTGTCATAAATGCAAGGAAGTAACGGGCGTGAGACTCGTATTAACTCGTTCGCCCTGGTATCTTATCTCACCGGCCCTCTCGCCGATTTGCTGGATGAAATCCGCCACGATTTCGCTCCAGAATCGCAAGCCAAAGCCCATTTGACGATTCTTCCTCCGCGCCCCTTGGCTTCCTTCGGCAGCCCCAACGCCGTCCCCGGCGCCCTCCAGCAACTGCAGACCCGCCTCCAGAATTTCGCGCCGTTCGACGTCGAGTTGGGCGATATCGAAGTCTTCCCCGACACCTATGTCATTTATGTATCGATCAAGTCCGCTTTCGAAGAACTGGAGCGCATCCATCGGGCGCTCAACGCCGGCTCCCTGGCGTGGGACGAACCCCACTCCTATCACCCGCATGTAACCGTGGTGCAAGAACTCGCCCCGGTAGACGTCCTCAACGCCGCGCAATTTGCGCGCTGGCGCTGGAGCGAATTCAAACACTCCCGCACCGTGCGCGTAGACCGCCTCACCTTCGTCCAAAACACAGTACAGAATTCCTGGACTGACCTGGCCATGCTGGACCTAGGCAGCCCCGTCACCCGCCATGCCTGAAATCACCATTCGCCAAGCCATCCCCGCCGATGCCGCCGCCGCCGGTGTCATCTGCTACCAAGCCTTCCACGACATCAACACGGCCCACAACTTTCCGCCGGATCTCCCCACCCCGGAGGCCGGCGTTGGGGTGCTCACCATGATGTTTTCGCACCCGGGCTTCTACTGCGTGGTTGCCGAATCCGGCGGACGCGTCATCGGCAGCAATTGCATGGATGAACGCTCGCCCATTGCCGGCGTCGGCCCCATCACCGTCGATACCGCCACGCAGAATGCCGGCGCTGGACGCAAGCTGATGGACGCCGTTCTTCAACGCTCGCTAGAACGCAAGTTCACCGGAGTCCGCTTGCTCCAGGCCGCCTTCCACAACCGCTCGCTATCGCTCTATACCAAGCTAGGCTTCGATGCCCGCGAGCCCATATCCACCATGTCTGGCCCGCCCATCCGCAAAACCATGGACGGTTTTCATGTCCGCCCCGCGCTCAAGTCGGATATCGAAGCCTGCAATCGCGTATCGCGTAAAATCCATGGCCATGACCGCGGGGGCGAACTGGCGGATGCCATCGAGCAAGGCACGGCGAAAGTGGTTGAACGCGGCGGCCGCATCACCGGTTATTCGTCGTCGATGGCCTTCTTCGGACACTCCATGGGAGAAACCGTGCGCGATCTGCAAGCCCTGATCTCGGCGGCGGACTCCTTCGGCGGCCCCGGCATCCTCGTCCCCACCCGTAACGCCGCGCTCTTCCGCTGGTGCCTGGAAAACGGACTCCGCGTGGTCCACCCCATGACGCTGATGTCCCTAGGCATGTATCAAGAGCCCGCCGGTTCGTACCTGCCGTCAGTCACCTATTGATGAAGGAGCGCGAGCATCAATATCGCGTCACCACCGCCTGGACCGGCAACCTAGGCTCCGGAACCAACGATTACAGCGCGTACTCGCGCAATCACGAAATCAAAATCCCCGGCAAGCCCGCCCCGCTCCCCGGGTCGGCCGATGCCGCCTTTCGTGGTGACCCGTCCCGCTACTCGCCCGAAGAGCTGCTGGTAGCCTCACTCTCCACCTGCCACATGCTCTGGTTCCTGCACCTCTGCGCGGACGCCGGCATCGTAGTAACCGAATACGAAGACGCCGCCCTAGGAACCATGGCCGAACACCCCGACGGCTCCGGAGAATTCACGAGAGTAGTTCTTCACCCCCGCGCCGTAATCACCGACCCCGCCCGCCTGGCCGACGCCACGTCTCTCCACCACCGCGCCCACGACCTCTGCTTCATATCCCGCTCCGTAAACTTCCCCGTCGAACACCAGCCCGTGATCGTCGCCGCCTAAAACATCTCCAACTGCCCCGCCGCCTTCACCGGTTTCACTGCCCTCGGCCGGCTCCCAATCACCCCCACTACCTGCACTTCTTTCAGTGCCACCCGCGGCACAAAAATCCTCTGATTCTGAAAACTAGGATCCGGCGGCGTAATGAAGAACCCGTTCGGCTCAAGCAGCATCAAGTTGTTAGCCACCATCCCCTCCGTCGAGTCGTTATCCAGAAATACCAAACGAACCCAGAGCCCCGGCGCCTTAGGCCGGCTGACGAACGAGCGATGCTCCCGCCAAGTGTCCCCTCCATCGAAATCCCGAACAAAACAAACGGCTTTGACTTCGGAATAAGGAAATCGCAGCAGCGTCCCCGCCGGCGTAAGCAATTCGACGGAATCGTCCGTGAAGCCCCCCGGAGTCTGCACGAATCCCTGCACCGATTCCCGCTCAAAGCGGTTCACGAACACCTTTTTGTTGGTCGTTAGAGCCACTTACAAGTCTTTTTTGGCGCTTTTCCTTCCAAACAATTTTGCAAGTATTGTATCATTGGCACAATGCAAGCGACGGTGACCCCGTTTAGGCCGCTTGCTCCAAGCATCCAGGCCTATCTCAATTTCTGCCGGGTCGAAAAAGGTCTGGCGGCGAACTCTTTGCATTCATATCAACTTGATCTTAAAAGACTTAGCGAATCGGCAGAGAAACCCGTGACCGAAATCCACGCGGCCGACCTGTCGAGCTATGTCGAATCTTTATACGGCCAAGGCCTCTCGGCGCGTTCTATCGCCCGTCATATCACCACTTTACGCAACTTTTACCGGTTCCTGATCCAAGAGGGACAGGTCGTCGAGGACCCCACCGAGTTCCTAAAGCAGCCCCGCCAGTGGACCACTCTCCCCAAGTACCTCAATCGGGATGAATTGGACCGCTTGATCGCGGCTCCGCCTGCGGAAAAGTCCACCGGCCTGCGTGACCGCGCCATGCTCGACTTGCTGTATGCCACTGGACTCCGTGTGTCCGAGCTTTGCCGTCTCCCGCTAGCCTCCGTGGAGCGTGAAATGGGTGTCCTGCGCGTCACCGGCAAGGGTAACAAGCAGCGCATGGTGCCGTTTGGGGAAGCGGCCGGCCAGGCGCTCGACAAGTATTTGGGGAACGCGCGCGCGCGGCTCTTGAAAGGCCGCGCCAGTAAGTATTTGTTCGTGACCGCGCGCGGGGGTGCAATGACGCGGCAGTCCTTTTGGAAACTGCTGCGCGGTTATGGATTGAAGGCGGGGATTAAGCGAACTCTGACGCCGCACGTGATCCGCCACAGCTTCGCCACTCATTTGGTCGAAGGCGGCGCCGACTTGCGCAGCGTGCAAATCATGCTGGGCCACGCCGACATTTCCACCACGCAAGTTTACACGCACGTCGCGCAGCGGCGTTTACGTGAGGTAATCGAGCAACATCATCCCCGGGCGTAACGGGCCGGGCAAGGGAATTGAGGGCAGTAGCCAATGGGCGATTACATGTTTATGCTGGAGAGCCACCTGAGCGCCGGCCAGTACCGCGTGGTCGGGCAGATGCGGGAGCTCGCCGCCGAAGCCGGCGCCAGCGTATTCCTGACGGGCGGCGCCATGCGCGACACGCTCGGCGGCTTTCCGGTTCGCGATCTGGATTTTACAGTCGAGGGCAGCGCTCTCAAACTCGCCAAGCTGGCGGAGAAAAAGTTCGGCGCAAAAGTCGTCTCGACCGACGACCATTTGAAATCCGTCGACCTACTGTTCCCCGGCGGCGTGAGTGCCGAGTTGGGGACCGCGCATAAAGAGACTTTCGCCAAGTCCGGCGCCCGCCCGCAGATCGCCTCCGCGACCATTCATGAAGACCTCCGCTGCCGCGACTTCACCGTCAACGCCATCGCCCTTTCGCTAAATAAAGCGTCGCTGGGTCTCCTGATCGATCCCACCAACGGCATCGGCGATATCGAGCGCAAAGAGCTGCGCACCATTCACAACTATTCTTTCTACGATGCCCCCGAGCGCATGCTGCGTTTGATCCGCTTCAAGGCTCGTTTAGGCTACGCCATAGACGAGCGCACCCGCGCCCACTACGAAAACGCCCGCGAAGCCGAGATGCTGACCAAGATCACGACGGAAGCGCTAGGCGCGGAGCTGCGCAAAATGGCCGAGGAGCCCAACGCCGGTGACTTGATCGAAGGCCTGGAGCAGGAAAAGCTGCTAGACCTCTACTCGAATTCACTCGCCGGCCCCAAAACCAATCTGCCGACCTTCCAAAAACTGCAAAAAGCCCGCCAGATGGCCCCCGTCGGGATCGAATTCAAGATCCATCCCCTGCCTCTGTTCCTGAACGTCCTGTTCGAAAAACTAAACGCCAAAGAACGCGCCGATCTCATCAAGAACGCCAGCCTGACGAAAGCCGAAGTCGCATCGGCGCAAAAACTGGACGCTGTCGCGAAAAAGCTGGAGCGCGATTTGAAAAGCGCCAAGCTCCAAAAAGCCTCGCAGCTCTATCAAGTCATGGTGAATGCGCCCGGCGAAGCCGTGATGTACCTGGTGCTGCACTCGCAACAGCGCATCGTCCAGGACCGCATCAAGAACTATTTCCAGAAACACCTGCCCGCCTCGCTGGAAATCACCAACGAAGTAGTAGCCGCCGCCGGCGTGGCCGTCGGCTCCCCCAAGTTCCAAAAGACCAAGGAGCAAATGATCCTGACGCGTCTCGACGCCCGCCCCAAAAAGCCCGCGCCCGAGCCCGAGCCCACGCCCGCGCCGCCCATGTCGAGTTTCGCCCGCGGCCCCAGCGTCCGCCACACCCGGTAAACACGCAGGAGTGTACTGTCCCTCCTGTCCCTTTCTGCCGATGTGTAGGTATGGAACCAACGCCCGAGTCGGCCGCACAAGGCATGCGCGAAGCGCGCCAGCAACGCCAGGCGATCATTTCCGCTCTATACCAACAGCGCCGCTCGCACCCCGGCCAGCCCGGCATCACCCTGGGCGATATGGAGCAAACGCTCAAGATGTCGAAAGTAGAACTCGAGTTCAGCCTGTGGTATCTCACCGAAGGCCTGTTCGTGAAGCGCACCGACAACGGCACCCATTCGATTACTCTGAAGGGCGTCGACCTCGCCGAAGATATGATCGAACGCCGGCGCGCTTAAAATAGGATAGGTGTTCGAAGAATCCCTCTCGCGACGGCGTGCGTTGCTGATCGCTCCCGTCATCCTAGGCGGGTTCGCCGTGCTTCTGTTACGTCCGGAAAGTAACGCCCCGAACGCCGAAGTCAGCATCGTGGAATTCGACGATAGCGGAAACAAGACCAGGGCTGTAGTCAAGAAAGAAGTTCACGCATTCCGACAGCGACTGGCGCCGCCAACTCACCGCGCAACAATATTGGTCCGCCCGCCGCGGCACCACCGACACACCCTTCACCGGCACCTACTTTCAATCCGAAGCCGCCGGCCTCTACCGTTGCGTCTGCTGCACGAACGCGCTCTTCAGTTCAACCGCCAAGTTCGACTCCGGCACCGGCTGGCCCAGCTACACCGCGCCCCTGGCCGCCGAAAACATCTACACCCAGCCCGACAATAGTTTCCTCATGCACCGCACCGAAGTCCTGTGCCGTCTATGCGACGCCCATCTCGGGCACCTGTTCGACGACGGTCCTCCGCCCACGGGACTCCGCTATTGCATCAACGAATCCGCCCTGCGCTTCGTGTCCTCATAGTTCCCGGCATGTGGCCGATGACGCCCTTTAGGAGGGCGTGTGCGCTCAGATTCCGAAAAACGCCAGCATCCCCGATCGCCCGCCAGCGCCACGCAGGCAGCGCTTCTCATCAATGGCTCGACAGCCAAGCTAGTGGATTTCAGCAGCGGCGGTCTGCGCGTCGAGCTGCCGCAAGCTCTCACCGTCGGCTTCAGCGTGCAAGTCAGCGGCGAAATCGAAGGCTCGTCAGCGCGCCTGCCCGTCGACGGCCGCTGCCAGGTTCGCTGGTGCTCGGACATAGGCAACGGCCTCTATCACGCCGGGCTGTCCTTCGAGAAAGCCTCCGACGTTCCCCGCGCTGCCACGGAAATGTTGGGCAATGGCGCCGACCATTACGAAACCCTGCAAGTGAGCCGCCGCGCCGACGCCGACACCATCCGCCGCGTGTATCACCTGATGGCCCAGCGCTACCACCCCGACAATCACGAAACCGGCAGCGACGAACTCTTCCGCCAAGTAGTCAAGGCCAACGAAGTCTTGAGCGACCCCGCCCGCCGCGCCGCCTTCGACGTACAACTCGCCTCACACGATCAAGCCCGCCTGCACTTGTTCGAAAACTGGCAAAGCTCGCGCGGCGTGCAGTCCGAAGTCCTCAAACGCCAGGCCATTTTACGTCTGCTCTATAACAAACGCTTCACCGACGGCGATCAACCCTGGATCATCCTGCGCGATTTCGAAAACCTGATGGGCTGCCCGCGTGAACACCTGGAGTTCAGCTTCTGGGTCCTGCGCGAAAACAAACTAGTCACGCGCGGCGACAACGCCCGCTACGAAATCACCTATCAAGGAGTCGCCGCCGTCGAAGCCGAAGAAACCAGCGGCCAAGCCCCCGCCATCCATCCACTGCTGACCGCGCCCGCACGCCCCAGCTAGAATCGGTACGTGAAGATATTCTTTTTTGGAATGATCCTCGGCTGGATCGTGCTGCCGGTGATCGGATTCCTGTACCTGCGCTTTGGCTACGTGCCCGTCGCGGTGAACGGCCCCGTGATTCCCTTCGAGGAACTCCTCGCCGGCACCGCTGTCCAAGCCAAGATCGCCCGCGAAGCCCCCACCAAGGCCGCGTTCCCCCCGAGCGAAGAGAACCTGGCCGCTGGCGCGAAAATCTATCGCGAACAGTGCGTCGAGTGCCACGGTCAACCCGGCTCCCCACCCTCCGTCGCTTCCAAAGGGATGTACCCGCCCCCGCCCCAGTTTTTCGAGCGCAAAGTGATGGGCAACGACCCCGTCGGCCAGAATTACTGGATTGTCGCCAACGGCATCCGCCTCACCGGCATGCCCGGCTACCGCGAATCCCTGACCGAGCTCCAGCTTTGGCAAGTAAGCCAATACCTCTCCAACCGCGGCAACTTGCCCGACTCCGCGAAGTAAAGCCGAGTCAAAGGGATACGCTTGGTGGGATACAATATCCAGAAATCAGTAGAACCCGTCCGCGCTTGAAGATAAGTGCCATAATATCAATCAGAAAGGTCTTCGACGTGAACGGCGCTCTGCTTGCAAGAGAATTGCGCGGAGGGGTGCGCTAGGACTGCATGTGGTTTAAGTCATGAAGGAGCTGCGGCAACAACTCGTCAGTGCGCTGCTGGTGATCGTCACAGTCGCCGCAGTGGTCGCCGCTGCCATCAACCTTCAACAACAGAACAAATTCCACCTGCCTGACGACGGCGTCACTTGGCTCGATCAAAGCCAGGGCGACGGCCAGAACTCGGCGGTGGTCGCGGTGTTTGTCGCCCCGGGAAGTCCCGGTGAGAAGGCGGGAATCCATAAGGGCGACCGCCTGGTCTCGATCGCTGACCTGACCATCGAACGCGCCCTCGACGTCACCGCCGTGCTGGCGCGCCTCGGTTCCTGGAAAAAAGTCGAGTACCAGATTCTCCACAACGGCATCGAAGTGCCGAGCAACGTCATCATCGGCGAAGCCGAGCGCGATTCCACCATCTTCTACCAATACGCCGTAGGCGCCGTGTACCTGGCCATCGGTTTGTTCGTCTACTTCCGCCGCGGCAGCGCCCCGCGCGCCTTGCACTTTTTCGTCTTGTGCGTGACCAGCTTCATCCTGTTCACGTTCCACTACTCCGGCAAGCTGAATAATTTCGACAAAGTGGTTTACCTCGGGAATCTAGTAGCAGGATTCCTGGCGCCTACCCTGTTCTTACATTTCTGCTGCGTGTTTCCCGAGCCGCAACGCTGGATTCGCAAACGCGGAGTCGCTTTGCTGCTGTACTTGCCCGGACTCGTCATGCTGGCCGCGCACTTGGGCTTCGTATACGGTTGGATGACTTCCGCCGTGCCCATCCTCGAAGTCCGCTGGCTTCTCGATCGCGTATGGCTGGGCTTCCTCTGCGCCATGTACCTGGCGGGAGCGGCAGTGTTAACTTCGCAGTTGCGCCACGCCGATGACCCCGTGGTGCGCCGCCAACTGACTTGGCTGCGTAATGGCGCCGTGGCCGGCATCGTCCCCTTCGCCGCGATTTACGTGGTGCCGTTTTTGATGGGAGTTGCTCCCACGCACGCCATGAACCTGGCGGTGCTCTCGCTGCCCTTGATCCCGCTCACCTGGGCCTACGCGATTCTGCGCTACCGCCTGATGGACGTCGACATCATTTTCCAGGAAGGCTACGTCTACACGCTGGCGACTCTCTGCGTCCTGGGCATCTTCTATAGCGTGATCTTCTCGGTAAGCAAAACGGGTGACCTGAGCGGCACCGCCATGGTAGCGCTCATCCTGATCGCTGCGTTCGTCTTCCAGCCCATCCGCAAATGGATCCAAGAGCAGTTAGACCGGTACTACTTCTATAAAGACCGCTACGATTACCGCCGCACTTTGATTGAGTTCGCGCGCGAGCTGGGCTCGCCCGCCGACATGGGCGAAATGCTCGAAAGCGTAGCCGACCGCCTGATCCGCACGCTTGGCATCCGCCACGTAGCGTTCTTCGTCTGGAACGAAACCGACCAAGCCTTCCACCTGGAACTAGCCAGCAACCGCGACGGCCGCAAGACCGAGAGCGTCCCCTACGGTCTCGATCTCAGCTTCTTGAGTCCGCATCCCACGAAGCCGTATTTGTTCTTCGAGCGCACGCGCAACTTGCTCGACGTCGTCTCCCACGATTGGCCCGCTGGCGTTCGCCGCTCCATCAAAGAATTGGAGCTCACGTATTACCTGCCATGCTCCGCCCGCGGCCGCACCATCGGCTACCTGGGCGTGAGCCGCACCGAGAGCGGCGATTTCCTGTCGAGCGACGATGTGGAGCTTCTGGTCACGCTGTCGAACTACGTAGGCATCGCGGTCGATAACGCCATGCTCTATCGCTCGCTCGCCGGCAAAGTCGAAGAGTTCGAGCGCCTGAAAGAATTCTCCGAAAACATCGTCGAATCCATCCACGTCGGCATCCTGGCCGCCGATCTCGACGACCGCGTCGATAGCTGGAACTCGCAGATCGAACGCCTCACCGGCATCTCGCGCACCGAAGCCGTAGGACGCAAGCTCAGCGACCTGCTCCCCGCCGAATTGTGCGATGAACTCGACCCGGCGCGCGCCACCGGCAGCATTCACAACATCTATAAGTTCGTCATGCGCCCCCGCGCCGCGAACCTCGACGCTGTCACGCTCAACATCGCCGCCGCACCGCTTATCGCCCGCGACGGAGCCCGCATCGGCCGCCTTATCATCTTCGAAGACATCACCGACCGCGCCGAACTCGAGCGCCGCTTAGTCCAAGCCGACAAACTCAGCTCCATCGGCTTGCTAGCCGCCGGAGTGGCGCATGAAGTAAACACTCCGCTAGCCGTAATCTCGACCTACGCGCAAATGCTCGCCAAACAAATCTCAGGCGACACCGAAAAAGCCCCGCTGCTCGAGAAGATCGCCAAACAAACCTTCCGCGCCAGCGAAATCGTGAACTCGCTGCTGAATTTCTCGCGCACCTCGACCACCGAATTCGCCGCCGTCGACCTGAACAAAGTCATCAGCGAAACCGTCAGCCTGCTCGAACACCAACTAGGCAAGGCGCGCATCGAAGTAAAACTGGCGCTCGACGAAAAGCTGCCGCGCATCAAAGGCAATCCCGGCAAGCTCCAACAGGTGTTCCTCAACCTATTCCTCAACGCCCGCGACGCCATGGAAAACGGCGGCACCCTCGCCGTCAAGACCGCCTGCTCTGAAGACCGCCAAGTGCGCGTGACCGTAGCCGATTCCGGCGCCGGCATCGCCGCCGAAAACCTGACCCGCATCTTCGACCCCTTCTTCACCACCAAGGCCGCCAAAAAAGGCACCGGCCTGGGACTCTCCGTCAGCTACGGCATCGTCAAAGAACACGGCGGCGAAATCGAAGTCGCCAGCGAATGGGGCGCCGGCACGCGCTTCGAATTATCCTTCCCCGAGCCCGCACCCGAAACCAAGCCCGCC
>CAVVZG010000216.1:0-15277 GCA_963752205.1 Bryobacterales bacterium
GAAGGAGACCAACTGATCTTGCCCCCGGCGACCACTAATGGTCCGGAGACTAAATCCAAACTGACTGTCTCCGGCGACGTGCTGCAGTTGGCTCTGGAGGGCCACGTGTCCGAATATCATCGCCGCGGCAAGGTGCAGTACCTGCGCGATCCGCTGCTAGGCGAATGGCTTGGCTCCCGCGAAATGGATGGGCGGCAGATGATCGAGCAGATGCTCTTCTATCCCGGGGGCAAGTCGCTGCTGGTGATCTTATTCACGACCCAGCGCGGCATCTACTCCACCACCGGCGGTAGATTAGTCGCGACCTTCGGAGGCCGCGCGGGCTTAAGCGGTCCTTTCGATATCAGCGACGGCGTGCTCTCCATTCATCGCGGCGGCGGCCGGGTTACGAAACTGGCGCGGTATTGATGATCGAACGCGCGCTGTTGGTCTGGCTACTTATGATGGCGATCGAAACCGCTCACGGCGTGCTGCGGAATCGCTTCCTGGTTCCTGTCATCGGAGCGGTGGGCGCCGGACAAATCGGCGTGCTGATCGGCTCCGCGCTGATTCTCGCGGTAGCGATTCTAACCATAGGCTGGATTCACCCGGCGTCGGAGCGCGCCCTGCTGACCATCGGAGCATTGTGGCTGTTTCTAACGTTAGCTTTCGAATTCGGCTTGGGCCACGCGCTGGGCCGTTCCTGGGCCGGGTTGCTCGCGGACTACGATCTCAGCCGCGGCGGACTGCTATCGATAGGGATGGTGGTGCTGGCGCTCTCTCCCTGGATCGCCGCCCACTTTCGTGACGCGAATGGCGACTAACCCGCGTCACTCTCGCTATACTAGAAGTCTCCCCCGGGTTATATCGTATGGCGAACCCGTTCGTTCATCTTCACTGCCACACCGACTACTCGCTGCTCGATGGAGCCTGCGAGATTTCGCAGCTTATGAAGATGGTGGCCGAGCAGAAAATGCCCGCCGTCGCCATGACCGACCACGGCAACCTGTTCGGCGCCGTCGAATTCTATAACCAAGCCAAGGAAAACGGCGTGCATCCGGTGATCGGCTGCGAAGTCTACGTCGCGCAGCAGGGCATTGGCGTCAAAAGCGAATCCAACCGCTACAACCACTTGGTGCTGCTGTGCGAAAACCAGGAAGGCTACCGCAACCTCATACAGCTCGTTTCCACCGGCTACCTTGAGGGCTTTTACTACAAGCCGCGCATCGATAAGGACCTGCTTTCGCGACACTCCAAAGGCCTGATCGCGCTCTCGGCATGTCTTCGCGGAGACATCAACGAAACGCTGCTGCAAGACCGCTACGAAGACGCGCGCCGCATCGCCTACGAATACACGGATCTGTTCGGTCCCAAGAATTTCTTTCTCGAATTGCAGGATCACGGCCTGGAGCCCGACGCCAGGGTAATGCCGCTGGTGCACCGTCTCGCTGCGGACACCGGGATTCCGCTCGTCGCCACCAACGATTCCCACTACCTGCGCAAGACCGACGCCCGCGCACATGAAATCCTGTTGTGCATTCAGACCGGCAAGTCGATGTCAGATCTGAATCGCATGCGCTTCGAGCAGGAGGCCTTCTACATCAAGACGCGGGAAGAGATGATGACGCTGTTCGGCGAGGTGGAGCACGCGCTGGACCGCACCTACGACATCGCGATGCGCTGCCAGCTCAAACTCGAGAAGGTAGCCGAGCCCTTCCCGCGCTTTCCGATCCCGCAGGATCACACCACCGACAGTTTCTTCGAATACGTCGCGCGCCAGGGTTTCGAGAAGCGTCGCGGCCGCTTGGAAGCGCTCGCCGCGCAGGGGAATCTCAAGCACGATCTCGCCGAATACGCTGAACGCCTGGATCGCGAAATCAAGATGATTCAGTCGATGAAGTTTTCGGGCTACTTCCTGATCGTCTGGGATTTCATCCGCTTCGCCAAGCAGCGCAACATTCCCGTGGGACCGGGGCGCGGTTCCGCGGCCGGCAGCTTGGTGAGCTATGCGATGGAGATCACCGACATCGATCCCTTAGCCTACGGACTGCTATTCGAGCGTTTCTTGAACCCTGAGCGCATCTCCATGCCCGATATCGATATCGATTTCTGCACCCGCGGGCGCGGCGAAGTGATTCAATACGTCACCGAAAAATACGGGCGCGAGCAAGTCGCCCAGATCATCACCTTCGGCACCATGGGCGCGCGCGCCGCCATCAAAGACGTGGGCCGCGTGCTCGACATGGGGTACGGCGACGTCGACCGCATCACTAAGCTGATCCCGACGATGCCGCTCAACATCAAGTTGAAGCAGGCGCGCCAGATGGAGCCGCAGCTCGATGCGCTGGCCCGCACCGACCCCAAAGTCAAAGAGGTTTTGGAAGTAGCCGAGCGCCTGGAAGGGATGGCCCGCAACGCCAGCGTCCACGCCGCCGGCGTAGTGATTTCCCCGCTGCCGCTGCGCGACATCGTCCCGCTCTACAAAACCAACAAAGACGAAATTGTCACGCAGTACGACATGAACGGCCTGGAAAAACTGTCGCTTCTCAAGATGGATTTCCTGGGCCTGACCACGCTCACCATCATCGCGGACGCGTTGAAGCTGATCGAGCGCCATCGCGGAGTCAAGCTGACCGTGGAAGAAATTCCGATGGACGATCCCCAGACCTACGCGCAGATCTTCAGCAAGGCGCTTACCAGCGGCGTGTTCCAGTTTGAATCCGCCGGCATGCGCGACGTCCTGCGCCGCTATCAGCCTGACCGCGTCGAAGACCTGATCGCCCTCAACGCCCTTTACCGCCCCGGGCCCATGGACATGATCGACGACTTCGTCGATCGTAAACACGGCCGGAAGGAAGTGGTTTACGACGTCCCCGAGCTGAAGGAGATCCTCGAAGAAACCTACGGCGTCATGGTTTATCAGGAGCAAGTGATGCAGATCTCTAATCGCATCGCCGGCTACTCGCTGGGCGACGCCGACCTGCTGCGCCGGGCGATGGGTAAAAAGAAGGTCGAGGAAATGGCCAAGCACCGCGAGTTGTTCGTCGCCGGTGCGAAGAAGAACGGCCATCCACCTAAGAAAGCCGAACGCATTTTCGATCAGATGGAGAAGTTCGCCGGCTACGGCTTCAACAAGTCGCACTCGGCCGCCTACGCGTACCTAGCTTGCGTAACCGGGTATCTCAAAGCGCACTATCCCATCGAGTTCATGTCCGCTCTGCTGACCTCTGAAACCGGCAACACCGCGAAGGTGGTGAAGTACATTAACGAATGCCGTGAAATGCGCATCCGCGTACTCCCGCCGGACGTCAATTCCTCCGATCTCGATTTCACGCCCGTCGTTTCCGGACCCGACGAAGGCATCCGCTTCGGCCTAGGCGCGATCAAGAACGTGGGCGCAAATGCAGTCGAGTCGATCGCGAAAGCGCGTACCGAAGGCGGCCCCTTCACCTCTCTCTACGATTTCTGCGAGCGCGTCGATCTCGGAGCCGTCAACCGCCGCATGATCGAAAGCTTCATCAAGGCGGGTGCCATGGACACGCTCGAAGGCACCCGCGCGCAGCTCATGGCCGTGATCGATAGCACAATGGAAAACGGGACGCGCGTATGGAAAGATCGCGCCAGCGGCCAGTCCGGGCTCTTCGCGATGCTCACCGCCGAGCAGCCTGCCGCCGAGCACCCGCTTCCCAAAGTCCCCGACTGGACCGGCCCGGAAAAACTCACCAGCGAAAAAGAGATGCTGGGTTTCTACATCACCGGCCACCCGCTGGATCAATATAAGGACAAAGCAGCCGAGCTCGCCACCCACACCACGTCTAATCTGGAAGGCCTCACCAAGGGAACAGAGGTCGCCTTGTGCGGCATTCTCACCGCGATCGTCCGCAAGCGGACGCGCGAAGGCAAACCCTGGGCCGCGATGCAGATCGAGGACCTGGAAGGCTCCATCGAAGCCCTGCTGTTCTCAACCCAATACGAGCGCCTCAACCCGTCTCTCAACGAAGACAAAGCCGTGCTCATCCGCGGTCTGGTGCTGCCCGAAGAGAACGCCCCGCCAAAAATCTCCGTGCAGGAGATCGTCCCGCTGGAAGTCGCCCGCGTCAATCATCCGTCGTTAATCTCCATCAAGGTTCCGGTAAACGGCGTCGCTTCGCCCGACTGCGCCGCCGCGCTGCAAACCCTATTTCAAGCGAAGCCCGGCGATACCGAGGTCCGCCTGCGCCTCGAAAAACCCCGCGACTTCTCGGTTATCCTGGATGTGACCGTCAAAGTACGGCCGGACAAGGAATTCTGCGCTGAGGTCTCCCGCCTATGCGGAGCCGAAGCGATGGAAGTCCTGGCCAACTGACGCGACCGCCGCTAAATGTCTGACTCCCAAACCCCCAGGCCCAGTAATCCCAGTTGGGATCGCGTGCAGCTAGCGCGCCACCCCAAGCGCCCTCATTCGCTCGATTACATCCAGCGCCTGTTCACCGATTTCCACGAGATCCACGGCGACCGTTTCTTCGCCGACGATCACGCCATGGTCACCGGCATGGGCTGGTTCGAGGAACGGCCGGTCATGGTGATCGGCCAGCAAAAAGGCCGCGACACGAAACAAAAGGTGTTCCGCAACTGGGGCATGCCCAAGCCCGAAGGCTACCGCAAAGCCCTGCGCGCCATGGAACTCGCCGCCAAATTTGGGCGGCCCATCATTTCTTTGATCGATACGCTGGGCGCCTATCCCGGACTCGACGCGGAAGAGCGCGGCCAAGCCGAAGCCATCGCCTACAACCTGCGCGAAATGTCGCGGCTAGGCGTCCCGGTCATCGTCATCGTGATCGGCGAAGGCGGCAGCGGGGGGGCGCTCGGAGTCGCGGTCGGCAACCGCATTTACATGTTGCAAAACGCTTGGTACAGCGTGATTTCGCCGGAAAGCTGCGCCGCCATCATCTATCGCGATTCCGCCCGCGCTCCCGAAGCCGCCGCCGCCTTGAAAATCACCGCACCGGATCTACTCAACTTAGGCCTGATCGACGGCATCATCCTCGAACCCGGCGAAGGGGCCCACACCGATGCCGACGCAGCCGCCGAAGCGGTCCGCACCACGTTGCGCATCGCCCTAGCAGAACTTTCTGGACTCACGCCGAAACAGCTCATCGACGACCGCTACGACAAGTTCCGCAAGATGGGCTCGTTTTTCACAGAAACGGCGGTGGTGACGCGGTGAAGAAACCAGTCCTGGTCGGCATCCTTATTGTTCTAGTCATTCTGGGCGTCATCGTCTACTCGAGCCTCAACCTGGCCAGCCATCGCTACGAAGCTTGCATGACCTTCAACGGCCAGACCAACTGCCGCACCGCGTCCGGCTCGACAGAAGCGTTCGCGACACGCACGGCGATCACCAACGCCTGCGCCGGCATCGCCTCTGGCGTCACCGACTCTATTGCCTGCGAGCAATCGCAACCGACCCGGCTTACCAAGCTAAAATAATTCCGCGTCGGTTTTTCGGTGGAGGAATTTCCCAGGAAACCCTACACTGCTTTCATGCAAGCAACCGCCATGACCGCACAACCCCTACTACCGCCGCGCGCCGAGATGGAGCGGGCCTTCCTCGCCTCCGACTCCACTTATAACGGACTGTTCTTCACCGCCGTCCGCACCACCGGTATCTTCTGCCTGCCGGCTTGCCCGGCGCGCAAGCCGCTCCCCAAAAACATCGAGTTCTTCGCCACCGTCAAAGATGCCGTGTTCGCCGGCTACCGCCCCTGCAAGCGCTGCCGCCCTACGGAATCCGCCGCCCCAGAATGGGTGCGCAGCCTGCTGGCGGCGGTCGACGAAAGCGGCGGCGCCCGTATCCGCGAAGCGAGCCTGCGCGACATGGGACTCGAAGCCGCCCGCGTCCGCCGCTACTTTCTGCGAGAGTTCGGCATGACCTTCCAGGCCTACTGCCGCGCCCGTCGACTCGGCCAAGCATTCGTCAGCATCCGCGATGGCAGCGCCATTGACGACGCCGTCTTCGACTCCGGCTTCGATTCGCATAGCGGCTTCCGCACCGCCTTCGCGCGCCTGTTCGGCAAGCCGCCCGGACAAATCGAAAACGGCGACTGCATCCGCCTAGCTTGGATAGAAACGCCGCTCGGCCCCATGGTGGCCGGAGCGTCTTCAGAAGGAATCTGCCTGCTCGAATTCAGCGATCGCCGCATGCTCGAAGCGCAGTTCGACCGCACCCACCGCCGCTTCGCACTACCGATGGTCCCGGGCGACAGCGATCATCTGCGGCAATTACGCGACGAACTAGCCGAATACTTCGCGGGCACGCGCCGCGAATTCACAGTGCCGCTGATGTACCCCGGTACGGAATTCGAACAGCGCGTATGGGAACAATTGCTAGCGATCCCCTATGCTGAAACGCGCTCCTATCAAGACTTAGCGCGCGTTTTGGGACAGCCCGGAGCCTCACGCGCCGTAGGCCGGGCCAACGGCATGAACCGCATCGCGATCCTGATCCCCTGCCACCGCGTCGTGAATCAAAACGGAGACCTGGGGGGATACGGCGGCGGACTGTGGCGCAAACGAATCCTGCTGGAGCTAGAAAAGGAAGGAACGAAACTCTAGGCCGCTTTTTCGATTTTGCCGTTCTTAATGCAAGACGTGCAAACACGAATGCGCTTGGGAGCGCCCTTCACAATCGCACGCACCGGCTGCAGATTGATATTCCAACGCCGCTTCGTCAAATTATGAGCATGGCTCACCCGGTTGCCGAACTGGGGGCCGCGCCCGCAAACATCACACACTTTCGCCATCTGGAGACACTCCTGCTGCTGTTTAGCTTTAGTCAGTTTAGCATGGGCCCGGCGGCTCCCGCTACTTGTCGCCCATATGGGTGCGGTCCTTCTCATTTTCGTTGCAGAAAAATTCGAAAATATCGGAGTCGGCCCACAGTTCATCAGTGACCCTGATGGTGAACGGTTTGGTATACATCTTAGGGTCGTCGAAAGTTGTTTCGACGTCCATGTGCCCGAAGTCGCGGCGATGATAGCGTTCCATTACGCGCAATGCATCGCTGTGTGGATGGCCCATAATATCCAGCCAGGTCTTATCGTTAAAACCGGCGGATTCAACCACCAGCGTGTCGCGATCCCAATGCCCCACCGAGTAGCCCAGCCAAGCCGGTTGATCGAATTCCTTGGGAAGCGCGCGTCCGTCCGTATAAATCTGGCGATGCTTGTCATCCGCTTCGTAAAGAATCGCAATCAGCCGCGGTGACTGGACAATCTTCGTGGGCTCAGAAAGCAAACCCGACAGCGGAATGCCCAGCGGCAGGCAATGCGTCGATGGGAAATCGGCTCCCGTGCGGCGGCGTTGAATTTCCACCGCCTCCGGGCGTATCGGCCATTCTTCGGGTTTGAAATCCTGCAGGATATTGACGGCGTACTTGGAGATCGTATCCAGCTCCATGCCCGGCACGTCGGTGGCGTCGGCGTGCTCTCCGAACAGCCGCTTCATTTCCTTCATCCCCGTGGGCTGCACGTGCCACACGCCCGACAGATCCGGCTTGCCGTTCAAGGCGCGCGGCGCCGGAGCCGTCAAGTTGGGTTTGCCGTCACGCGTGCGCGGCGTTCCCGGCACGGAATAATTTAACCACTGCGCAAGCGCGCTGGTGGAGTAGAGCGCGAATAGAACAAGTAAACGGCGTCCTAGCATTTTTCAATGCTAGCGTAAGCTAACGCGCCGCGCTGCTGTGGAACTCCAGCTTCTTGGTGAGCTCTTCCAACTGCGCTTCGAGAACCCGTTCGCGGGTGCGATCCAAAATCAGGCAGTGGTGCCCGATGAAGCGCATCTTGTGATCGTGAATCGCCACCATCAGCACTTCCAGCGCGGAATACGAGCCGTCCAGCCGCCGCCCGTGGACCTGCACGTTGGCCTTGCCCAGCAGCAGCATCTGGCTGTAGGCTTCCTCCATTTTGCTGCGGTCCCGCGGCGCGAAGATCTCGTACCAATCATGCCCGCAAATGCTCTTGGGCTCGCCACCCAGAGTGTTTGCAAAAGAGGCGTTGACCGAGCTGACCTTGCCGTCGGAATTTACCCATATCACCCCGCTTTGGACGTGCTCCACCGCCACGGTTCGCCGGTAGACTTCGTCTTTAAGCGGATCCTGACTGGCCATCACCCGGCGCAGAGCCACCACGAGAAGTACTGACAGGCCAAGCAGATAGACCCATAATTCGGGACTTCTAAAGGTTAACTTGTCGGTGCCTTCCAGGAGTAACACGGCAGGTATCACTAAGCGAGTTATCGGCCTACTCCCGCATTAGTGTAGGGTACTAAGTAAAGGAAAGGTACCGGAATACCCGTACACTTTTTAGCCGGCGATCAGCCCGCGGAACTTCGGCTGCGTATAGCCCGGGAAAACACCGCTGAGCTGGCTGTTCCCCAAGTGCTTGACGACCAATTCGCCCAGCACGTCGCGGAAGTCCGTGGTGAGCGCCAGGTCGCGGTTTTCATAGAGCTGTTCCGGCGCCAGTCCCGGCCATTCGCCGTAGACTTTCCCGCCGCGGATCGCGCCGCCGAAAGCGAACATCACGTTGGCGTGGCCATGGTCGGTGCCGCGGTTGCCGTTCTCTTTCGCGGTACGCCCAAATTCGCTCATGGTGACGACGGCGACGTCTTCGATGCGGTCTCCCAGGTCTTGATAGAACGCCGCCAGCGCCTGCCCGAAATTCCCCAGCAGATTCGCGAGCTGCCCTGCTCCCGGAGTCTGCCCCACTTCGTTGACGTGCGTGTCCCAGCCGCCGACGTCGGTGAAAGCGACTTCGAGGCCCACATCCGCCTTGATCAGCCGCGCGATCTGCATCAGCGACTGCCCCAACCGTCCGCCCGGATATTTGGCTCCGTTCGCCGGCGTGTAAGGCTGCGCTTGAATCGACTGCATCAGCTTCACGGCGTCGAAGGTTTCGCGCCCGGTACCGTTCAACATGGTGTCGAGCGTCGACGCGTACATGCTTTCAAACGTGGACGCCCCGGACGCCTCTTGCACTTTGAATTCGTTCAAATTGTTGATGGCCACCGCATCGTTGTGGCCGCGAACCGCCCGCGATAACGACGGACCCAAGCTCACGGCGCGCACGGGCGATTTGTGCGCGTCGCCCAGCGCGGGGAGCGCCCGGTTCAGCCAGCCGTCCGTGGTGGCTTTGCGTCCCGGAGTGCCCGATTCCATGTAATCCTGCGCGTCGAAATGCGAGCGCGTCGGATCGGGCGAACCCACCGCGTGCACGATCGCCAGTCTGTTGGCATCGAACATGGGCTTCAGCGGCGCGAGCGACGGATGTAGTCCGAAAAACCCGTCGAGGTCGACCGCCGATTCAGCCCCGGTTTTAGGCGTTGGAATGGCGATCGTGGGCCGCAACGCGTAATAGCTCTTCTCGCCAAACGGGACCACCACGTTCAAACCGTCCACAGCGCCGCGCTGAAACACCGCCACTAAAACTTTCTTGCGCGCGCTGGGCGCATCCGCCGCCCGCGCCAGCCACATCGGCGCCGCGCCGACGCCGAACATGGCGAGTCCGGTGCTCTTGAGGAATAGTCGTCGCGTGGTCATGATTATCTCCTCTGAAAATCAGGCGAGCCCAGCATCAGTCCAACGACCGGTGCATTGTTAGAACCTTGCGTCTGCTTCTCGATCGCTGCCAGCGTTTCCGGCTTCGCATCCGTAAACAGCACCTGCCGCGCGATATCCGCCGGAGCGCCGCTGAACAGCGCGGCATCGAGCTTCGATCCCGGCACCTTGTTCTGCGCCAGCGACAGTGCGAAGTTCATGCGCGCCAGCAGCGCGGCCGAGTTCACCCATTCGCTATTGGCATCCGAGTAACCCGTAGGTTCGAGCTTGCGGTACAGCGGCTCGCCCAATTGCGCGATCTGATTCGCCAGCGGAAACGCAAAGTCCACTTGCGCGCCGGTAGCACGCACCGCGCTGACGATCATCTCGAACGGCGTTTTCACTTTGGCGCGATACGCGGCTTCGCGAGAAGAATTCGTCCGATGTCAGCATGGTTTTCATCACTTCGCGGATGTCGCCGTTCTTGTCGCGGAAGGTCTTGGCCATTTTGTCGATCAACTTCTGCGGCGGATCGTCGGCGACAAACCTCTGCGCCAACTTCATCGAAATAAATCGCGCCGTCGCCGGATGCCGCGCCAGAATATCCAGCACTTTCTCGGCGTCCTCTTTGCCGCCGCCCGCCGGAATGGTCACGCCCAGCACGGTTTTCGCGCCTTTATCGTGGACCTTATCGTTATAGAAGAAATCGCCGCCCTCGCGGGGTTGGCGGATGGTCCAGCCGGTGAAGCAGCGCGCCACTTCCGTGACGTCTTTCTGCGTGTAACCGCCATCGACGCCCAGCGTGTGCAGCTCCATCAACTCGCGCGCGTAGTTTTCGTTCAGCCCTCGCACCGGACGTTTCGCGTTGCCGCGCTGCGATTGCGCCGCGCCCACGCTCTCCCAGTTATACGCTCGCTGGATATCGTGACGTCATGCATTCAATTCGCGCGTCACGGCGCAGAGTTTAAAATAACCGACGAACTTAGGAATTTCTTAGGACTAAAATTTGCTTAACTTCTTTGTGGAACGGGCCCCAGGGGCCCGTTTCACAAAGAAGTTAAGCAAATTTTAGTCCTAAGAAATTCCTAAGTTCGTCGGTTATTTTAAACTCTGCGCCGTGACGCGCGAATTGAATGTATGACGTCACGATATCCAGCGAGCGTATAACTGGGAGAGCGTGGGCGCGACGCAGCCGCGGCGCGGGAACGCCAAGCGGCCGGTGCGAGGGCTGAACGAAAACTACGCGCGCGAGCTGATGGAACTGCACACGCTCGGCGTCGACGGCGGCTACACCCAGAAGGACGTCACCGAAGTCGCCCGCTGCTTCACCGGCTGGACCATCCGTCAGCCGCGCGAGGGCGGCGGTTTCTTCTTCAACGATCGGGTCCACGATAAGGGCGAGAAGAACGTGCTCGGCGTGACCATTCCCGCGGGCGGCGGCAAGGAGGATGGCGAGAAGGTGCTCGATATTCTGGCGCGGCATCCGTCCACCGCGCGCTTTATCTCGAAGAGGCTGGCGCAGCGCTTCGTCGCCGACGATCCGCCGCAGACGCTGATCGACAAAATGGCCAAGACCTTCCGCGACAAGGATGGCGACATCCGCGAAGTGATGCGGACCATGCTGACTTCGGAGGAATTCTTCTCGCGAAGCCGCTTATCGCGCCAAGGTGAAATCGCCGCTCGAAATGGTCGTCAGCGCGGTGCGCGCTACCGGCGCCAAGTGGACTCCGCGTTTCCGCTGGCGAATCAGATCGCGCAATTCGGCGAGCCGCTGTACCGCAAGCTGGAGCCGACCGGTTATTCGGATGCCAATGGCGAATGGGTGAATTCGGCGGCGCTGCTGGCGCGCATGAACTTCGCGCTGTCGCTGGCGCAGAACAAGGTGCCGGGATCGAAGCTGGATGCCGCGCTGTTCAGCGGCGCTCCGGCGGAGGTCGCGCGGCAGGTGCTGTTTACCGATGCGCAAGCCGGAGACGCTGGCAGCGATCGAGAAGCAGACGCAAGGTTCTAACAAGCACCGGTCGCTGGCCTCATGCTCGGCTCGCCGGATTTTCAGAGGAGATAATCATGACCACTCGACGACTATTCTTCAAGAACTCCGGACTGGCGATGTTCGGCGTGGGCGCGGCGCCGTGTGGCTGGCGCGGGCGGCGCGATGCGCCTAGCGCGCGCAAGAAAATTCTGGTGGCGATCTTCCAGCGCGGCGCGGTGGACGGTTTGAACATGGTGGTCCCGCATGGCGAGAAGAGCTATTACGCGCTGCGGCCCGACCATCGCGATTCCAACGCCAAAAACCGGGGCGAATCGGCCATCGACCTGGACGGCTTTTTCGGCCTGCATCCGGCGCTCGCGCCGCTCAAGCCGATGTACGATGCGAAACAACTGGCGATCGTCCACGCGGTGGGTTCGCCCGATCCGACGCGCTCGCATTTCGACGCGCAGGATTACATGGAATCGGGCACGCCGGGCCTCAAGGCCACCACGGACGGCTGGTTGAACCGGGCGCTGCCCGCGCTGGGCGACGCGCACAAATCGCCGGTGCGCGCGGTGAGCTTGGGACCGTCGTGTCGCGCGCGCTTCGCGGCCACAACGAAGCCGTCGCGATCAACAATCTGAACGAGTTCAAAGTGCGGGACGCGGCCGGGGCGGCCACGTTCGAAAGCATGTATGCGTCGACGCTCGACACGGTGTTGAACGGCACGGGACGCGAGACCTTCGACGCCGTGAAGCTGATGCAATCGATTCAAGCGCAGCCTTACACGCCGGCGAACGGCGCCAAATATCCGGGCGGACGGTTGGGGCAGAGCTGCAGCAGATCGCGCGGCTGATCAAGGCGAATGTGGGGCTGGAGGTCGCGTTCACCGATATCGGCGGCTGGGACACTCACGTCAACGAAGTGGGGCAGACTCCGGAGCAGGGCAGCTCGCGAATCTGTTGGCGAATTTCGGGCAGGCGCTGGCGGCGTTCTATCAGGATCTGGGCGACCGCATGGAAGACGTCGCCGTCGTCACCATGAGCGAATTCGGGCGGACCGCAAAAGAGAACGGCAATCGCGGCACCGACCATGGCCACGCCAACGTGATGTTCGCTTTCGGCGGCGGGATCCACGGCGGGAAAGTCTACGGCGAATGGCCGGGACTGGCGCCCGAACAGCTGTATGAAAAGCGCGATCTGGCGCTCACCACCGATTTCCGCGACGTGCTGGGCGAATTGGTCGTCAAGCACTTGGGGAACAGCCAGCTCAGCGGTGTTTTCCCGGGCTATACGCAGCCGAAGTTCCGCGGGCTGATCGCCGGCTAAAAAGTGTACGGGTATTCCGGTACCTTTCCTTTACTTAGTACCCTACACTAATGCGGGAGTAGGCCGATAACTCGCTTAGTGATACCTGCCGTGTTACTCCTGGAAGGCACCGACAAGTTAACCTTTCGAAGTCCCGAATTATGGGTCTATCTACTTGGCCTGTCAGTACTTCTCGTGGTGGCTCTGCGCCGGGTGATGGCCAGTCAGGATCCGCTTAAAGACGAAGTCTACCGGCGAACCGTGGCGGTGGAGCACGTCCAAAGCGGGGTGATATGGGTAAATTCCGACGGCAAGGTCAGCTCGGTCAACGCCTCTTTTGCAAACACTCTGGGTGGCGAGCCCAAGAGCATTTGCGGGCATGATTGGTACGAGATCTTCGCGCCGCGGGACCGCAGCAAAATGGAGGAAGCCTACAGCCAGATGCTGCTGCTGGGCAAGGCCAACGTGCAGGTCCACGGGCGGCGGCTGGACGGCTCGTATTCCGCGCTGGAAGTGCTGATGGTGGCGATTCACGATCACAAGATGCGCTTCATCGGGCACCACTGCCTGATTTTGGATCGCACCCGCGAAAGGGTTCTCGAAGCGCAGTTGGAAGAGCTCACCAAGAAGCTGGAGTTCCACAGCAGCGCGGCGCGTTAGCTTACGCTAGCATTGAAAAATGCTAGGACGCCGTTTACTTGTTCTGTTCGCCTCTACTCCACCGGCGCGCTTGCGCAGTGGTTAAGTTATTCGGTGCCGGGAACGCCGCGCACGCGTGACGGCAAACCCAACTTGACGGCTCCGGCGCCGCGCGCCTTGAACGGCAAGCCGGATTTGTCGGGCGTGTGGCAGTGCAGCCCACGGGGATGAAGGAAATGAAGCGGCTGTTCGGAGAGCACGCCGACGCCACCGACGTGCCGGGCATGGAGCTGGATACGATATCCAAGTACGCCGTGAATATCCTGCAGGATTTCAAACCCGAAGAATGGCCGATACGTCCGGAGGCGGTGGAAATTCAACGCCGCCGCACGGGAGCCGATTTCCCATCGACGCATTGCCTGCCGCTGGGCATTCCGCTGTCGGGTTTGCTTTCTGAGCCCACGAAGATTGTCCAGTCACCGCGGCTGATTGCGATTCTTTACGAAGCGGATGACAAGCATCGCCAGATTTATACGGACGGACGCGCGCTTCCCAAGGAATTCGATCAACCGGCTTGGCTGGGCTACTCGGTGGGGCATTGGGATCGCGACACGCTGGTGGTTGAATCCGCCGGTTTTAACGATAAGACCTGGCTGGATATTATGGGCCATCCACACAGCGATGCATTGCGCGTAATGGAACGCTATCATCGCCGCGACTTCGGGCACATGGACGTCGAAACAACTTTCGACGACCCTAAGATGTATACCAAACCGTTCACCATCAGGGTCACTGATGAACTGTGGGCCGACTCCGATATTTTCGAATTTTTCTGCAACGAAAATGAGAAGGACCGCACCCATATGGGCGACAAGTAGCGGGAGCCGCCGGGCCCATGCTAAACTGGCTAAAGCTAAACAGCAGCAGGAGTGTCTCCAGATGGCGAAAGTGTGTGATGTTTGCGGGCGCGGCCCCCAGTTCGGCAACCGGGTGAGCCATGCTCATAATTTGACGAAGCGGCGTTGGAATATCAATCTGCAGCCGGTGCGTGCGATTGTGAAGGGCGCTCCCAAGCGCATTCGTGTTTGCACGTCTTGCATTAAGAACGGCAAAATCGAAAAAGCGGCCTAGAGTTTCGTTCCTTCCTTTTCTAGCTCCAGCAGGATTCGTTTGCGCCACAGTCCGCCGCCGTATCCCCCAGGTCTCCGTTTTGATTCACGACGCGGTGGCAGGGATCAGGATCGCGATGCGGTTCATGCCGTTGGCCCGGCCTACGGCGCGTGAGGCTCCGGGCTGTCCCAAAACGCGCGCTAAGTCTTGATAGGAGCGCGTTTCAGCATAGGGGATCGCTAGCAATTGTTCCCATACGCGCTGTTCGAATTCCGTACCGGGTACATCAGCGGCACTGTGAATTCGCGGCGCGTGCCCGCGAAGTATTCGGCTAGTTCGTCGCGTAATTGCCGCAGATGATCGCTGTCGCCCGGGACCATCGGTAGTGCGAAGCGGCGGTGGACACGGTCGAACCGCGCTTCGAGCATAGGGCCATCGCTGAATTCGAGCAGGCAGATTCCTTCTGAAGACGCTCCGGCCACCATGGGGCCGAGCGGCGTTTCTATCCAAGCTAGGCGGATGCAGTCGCCGTTTTCGATTTGTCCGGGCGGCTTGCCGAACAGGCGCGCGAAGGCGGTGCGGAACCCGCTATCCGAATCGAAGCCGGAGTCGAAGACGGCGTCGTCAATGGCGCTACCATCGCGGATGTGACGAATGCTTGGCCGAGTCGACGGGCGCGGCAGTAGCCTGGAAGGT
>CAVVZG010000217.1:0-35904 GCA_963752205.1 Bryobacterales bacterium
TTTCAGCGCGTCGGCGATTTCCGGACGGGCCACGGTGAGGCCGACGGGGGTGCCGTTGCCCATGCCCTTGGCGCTGGTGAGGATATCGGGCTGTACTCCGTAGTGTTCGATGCCGAACCATTTGCCGCCGGTGCGTCCCCAGCCTGTTTGCACTTCGTCGCTGATGAACAGGCCGCCGAACTTCTTGACGATGCCGTGTACAATTTCGAAATATTCTTTGGGCGGCGTGATGAAGCCACCGATGCCTTGAATGGGTTCGGCGATGAATGCGGCCAGGCGACCCGAGGTGGAGGTGCGGATCATCTCTTCCATGTCACGGGCGCAGCGGACGTTGCACGAGGGATAGGTGGCGCCTAGCGGGCAGCGGTAACAATAGGCGCTCAAGGCATGCGTGAAGCCCGCGGCGGGCGTGCCTCCCAGCCGCCAGGCTGACTGGCCGGAGGCGGACATAGCTAGCGCGGAGCGTCCGTGATAGCTGTGGCGCAGCGCCACAACTTCGTGCGCGCCGGTGTAGCAGCGCGCGGCCAAAATGGCGGTCTCGTTGGCTTCGGTGCCGCTATTGGTGAAGAAACTCTTGGTGAGCTTGCCGCCAGGCGTGAGGCCGGCCACGCGTTCGGCGAGCGCTACCTGGGGCTCGTTGGCAAACACGGTGGAGACGTGTTGCAGCTTGCCCATCTGTTCCACGACCTTTTGGTTAACGGTTTCGTTGCAGTGGCCCACGCTGATGGTGACGATGCCGCCGAAGAAATCGAGATACTGGTTGCCGTCGGCGTCCCAGACGAATTGATCTTTAGCGCGTTCGATGACCAGCGGCTCCTTGAAATAATGGAACACGCTGGGGAACAGGTAGCGCTGGCTGGCAAGGATGATTTCTTGCTTGGTCATGCGGTTTTTATAGCACACTTGCGCCGGACGGCGGCTCGACCGAGAACGCGGCGCGCACTTCGCTGCTGACGCTGACGGGTTTTCCGGATTGGGCGTCGAGAGGGCACCAGAGAGTGCGCGCTTTGGCGAGAACCGTGCGGTCGCTGGCGCGCAGTAATTCGGTGTGTCGTTCGAAGCGAAGGCGGCTGGCGGCGCCTACCCAGGTGCGGGCGATGATCCGGTCGTTGAGGTACGCGGCTTGCTTATAGTCGATCTCATGCCGCAATACCACCCAGAGGAGTTTCGCTTGCTCCGCGGCGGGCGCGGTGGACCGCCAATGCGCCACGGCGACGTCCTGGACCCAGCGCAGATAGGTGACGTTATTGACGTGGCCGAGTTGATCAATATCCGCAGGCTCGATCGTAATGGCGAGCTCGAAGGGCTCCGCGGCGGACTGCATGTTTACAGTATGCGCTGCTAGGATATCGGCATGGATCGCGATCAAGCTTTCGGCATCGTGTGCGAGTTTGTGAAATCGGAGAGCCTGCGCAAGCACATGCTGGCGGTGGAAGTCTGCGTGACGGCTTACGCGCGCAAGTTCGGGGAGGACGAGCAGAAGTGGGCCGTCACGGCGCTGCTGCATGACTTCGATTGGGAGATCCATCCGACTACGGACGAGCATCCGATGAAAGGTGAATCGATCTTGGCCGCGCGGGGCGTCGATGAAGAAGTTCGGCGCGCGATCCTGTCGCATGCGGACTACAGCGGCGTCCCTCGAGTGAGCTTGCTGGAGAAGACGCTGTACGCTTGCGATGAACTGGCGGGGTTTCTCACGGCCTGCTCTTACGTCAAGCCCGGACGCAGCATCCAGGAGGTGGATACCAAAGGGGTGCGCAAGAAGCTGAAGGACAAAGCCTTCGCGCGGGCGGTGAATCGCGACGATATTTTGCGGGGCGCGGCCGAGATGGGGGTGGACCTGGACGAGCATATTGAATTTTGTATTCGCGCGCTGCAGGAGCAGGCCGTCCCGCTAGGCTTGGCCGGCCCCACCGGCGGCTCCATCTGATATACTGCGGGCAAAATGAGGACCCTTGTGAAGCTTCTGGCAGCAGTGGCGTTTTCGGGCCTGGCGGCTGCTGGCGCCGAAGTGTCCTGTGACAGCCTAGCGTCCGCGGCTTTGCCGCACGTCACGATCACATCGGCAAAAAGTGTCGCGCCGGGGGAATTTCCGCCTCCACAAGGTTTCCGCGGGCCAGTGACCGCGTTTAAATCGTTGCCAGCGTTCTGCCGGGTGCAGGCCTCGCTTACGCCGGCGGACGATTCCAATATCGGGATCGAAGTATGGCTGCCTATAACGGGATGGAACAATAAGCTGCAGTCGGTGGGCAACGGTGCGTGGGGCGGGGTGATCGGATATACGGCGCTGGCGACCGCGCTCTCACAAGGTTATGCGGCGGCGAGTACCGACACGGGGCACAGAGGGAACGATCCAACCTTTATTACGGACCATCCCCAGAAGCTGATCGATTTCGCCTATCGCAGTGTGCATGAGATGACGGTGGCGGCCAAGGGCGTCATCGCGGCCTACTACGGGCAGGGGCCGAAGCTTTCCTACTTCAATGGATGCTCCACTGGGGGCCGGCAGGCGATGGTGGAATTGCAACGCTATCCGGCGGATTACGACGGCGTGATTGCCGGCGACCCGGTGTACGATACTTCGCATATTCAAGGGACTCAATTATGGCTGTGGCAGATCTTCCATAAGGATGAGGCTTCGAGCATTCCGCAAGAAAAGCTGGCTCTGCTGCACGCGGCGGTGCTGGCGGCTTGCGATGCTCTCGACGGCGTCAAGGATGGCGTGCTGGAAGATCCCACGCGCTGCGGCTACGACCCGACCTTACTGCTATGCAAGCACGATGAGGCGACCGATTGCCTGACGGCGGCGCAGGTAGAGGCGGCGAAGCAATCCTATGTTGGCCCCATGAATCAGAAAACCGGACAGCCGGTGTGGCCGGGTCGCGAGTGGGGCAGTGAAATGGGATGGCTGAATCATTCGGGCGAAGAACCGAGCTCCTACGCCGCTGAGGTCTACCGTTACGTCGTGTTTCAGAACCCGGACTGGGACTACCGCAACTTCGATTTTGAATGGGATGTGCCGCAGGCGGAGAAGACGCTGAAGGAGACTATGGATTCGGTGAATCCGGATTTGCGGCCGTTCTTCGCGCATGGCGGAAAGTTGATTCAGTATCACGGGTGGAACGATCCGGGCGTGGCACCGCAGGGCAGCGTCAACTACTACCGGGCCGTGGCCGCCAAGGTGGGCGGGGAGCGCGCGGTGAGCGACCGCTACCGGCTGTTCATGGTGCCCGGGATGGGCCATTGCGGCGGGGGCGATGGCACCAGCACTTTCAATATGATCAGCGCGCTGGAGCAGTGGGTGGAGGATGGACAGGCTCCGGATTCGATCCCGGCGTCGCGGGTTCGCGATGGCGTGGTGGATCGCACGCGTCCGCTGTGTCCCTATCCTCAGGTGGCGGCGTACAAGGGTTCGGGCAGCACCGACGAAGCCGCGAATTTCGCATGCCGCACGCCATAGAGTAAACTCAATCAAGGATATGCGTGGCAGCGCACCCAGCAAAAGTCTCTCGAGCGAAGCGTACAGTAATGTTCGCCAGCGAATTTTGCGCGGCGAATTAAAGCTGGGGCAGGTCATCTCCCGGCGGACGCTGGCCGGTGAAATGGGAATGAGCTTCCTGCCAGTATCGGAAGCTTTGTTACGGCTGGAAGTGGAAGGACTGCTGGAAAGCCGGCCACGGGCAGGGACGCGCGTTCGCATTCCAACGCCGCAGGACGTGGAAGGACATTTCGTGGTTCGCGAGGCGCTGGAGACCCAGGCGGCCCGGCTGTTCGCATTGACGGCCACTCCTGAGGAACAGGCGGAGTTGTTCAAACTCGCGATCCAGCTAGATGACATGGCGGCGGTCCCGGAGAACGACCGGTCCCAATTCTTGACCCGGCACGAACGGCTGCATCGCAAAATCGCGGAGTACACGAAGTGCCAGGCACTGGCCGATGCCATCGAGCAAACCCATGCGCTGGCGTCCACC
Source organism: Bryobacterales bacterium (assembly GCA_963752205.1). Classification (GTDB taxonomy): domain Bacteria; phylum Acidobacteriota; class Terriglobia; order Bryobacterales; family Bryobacteraceae; genus Palsa-187. The sequence continues at coordinate 3,972 of CAVVZG010000217.1, forward strand.
TGGATGTGCGTGGGCAGCGGCGGCCACGAGCCGCGGCGGCATGAAACACTGATGGAAGCGCTGGCAGGCGGCGATGCCGAAACGGCGGCGGCGGCCATGCGCGAGCACGTCCGCTCCAGCCAACAGGAAGCGCTGGGCCGGCTAACCCCGTATTTCAAGCTGCAAAAAACCCGCGGCGTTCGCTACACACGCAGCGCGAAACAACAACCACACTTGGTTGTGGACCGCTAGCGGGAGTGTTCTCGCGTGGCGCGCGATACTGAGAGAGGACGCGTGACTCTCAGACGTATATTTATGCTGTTGGTGGCCGGCCTGGCCGGCACTTCGCCTGCGTGGGCGCAGAGCGGGACACTGGACCCTGCGTTCTCCGCGGTGCCTTTTAATCGCTGGCTGGCCGAAGGGGACCAAACCCATTTCCGCTGGTCGGCGCGCGTCAGCGGGGCCGAGCTTAGCGGACATCAGCGGCTGCAGGCCAAAGCCGAAATTGAAGTCGACGGTAACGAATTGGTCAACCGGCGCGGCCATGGCCAACTGGTCATGATGATTCAATTCCAGGACAGCGCGGAGCGCGTGTACCAGGCGCATGGCAGCATCGACCTCGAAAACGTCAAGGACGAAGCGGCGAAATCCAACATCAACTACGCGCAGGAAGCTTTTGTGCTGCCTGGCGATTACCGCGTGAGCATGGTGGTTTTCGATACCAAGACCGGGGAGCATAGCGCTCTGCAAAAAACTTTGCACGTGAACCCGCTGCGCGGCGATCCGCTGCCGGGGGCGTGGAAGGATCTGCCGGCGGTGGAATTGCTGCACTCGCTGGATGCGCCTGACCAGTGGTTCCGGCCGGACATCACGGGACGGCTGCAGCTGCCACTAAACACCCGGCGCCCGCTACGGGTGGAGGTGTTGATGAACGCGTCGAATTCCGGAACCAGCCGCCTGAGCGTAGGAACCGCCAGTAACCGCAGTCTGGCGACCTTGGTCCCGGCGCTGAAGGTGCTTTCGCAAGTTGAGGTGGCGGGAGGCGGGCTGCACGTTGCGTTACTGGATATTCCGAAGCGCCGCGTCATTTTCGAGCAGCACGCCGTGCAGCACTTGGATTGGGAACGCGTGCGCGATGCACTGACGGCGGCGGACCCCAACAAGATCGACGTGCGTGCTCTGGAACACCGCGAGCAGAACGCGCAATTCTTCGTGGAGCAAGTCCGGCAGCGGTTGACGGCCGGGGGCGAAGCGGAGAAGCCGTTCCGGGTGCTATTGGTACTGAGCGGGCCCACGACGTTTAATTCGGGGGAGGATATGCATCCCATCGAGCCCAACGGAGATGCCAACACCAAGGTGTATTACCTCCGCTACCATGTGCCGCCGGAGAGGCTCACTTTACCTCCGGTGTTCGACACGCCTGGGCTCAGAGGGAGGCGAGGTGGTCTGGCGGCTCCTCAATCGCCGGCAACCGCCGCCGAGCCGTTCGATTCCCTGGCGCCGCTTCTGAAACCCTTGCAGCCGCGTCTGTTCGATATTTACTCGCCCGAGCAGTTTCGCAAAGTGCTGGGTGGCTTGCTGGATGAACTTGGGCGCCTGTAAAGGATCGCCGCCTTATTTCTCAGGCGTGTCGCCGGGCGCGCCGGTGTTTGACGATCCCAGGAATAGCTTCTTGCCGTCGGCGAAGGTTACATCGCGGCCGTTGGCTTTGTTCGAGCCGTCCTTCGACTGATAGCCGTCGACCAGCACTTCCATGCCCGCCGTGACCGAGGCTTTGGTAACGCCGCGGCGCAGCAGCGTGTTGGGACTGCCGCATTCCACCATCCAGTTGGTTACTTTGCCATCGGCGTCTTTGACGTCGATGTGGATCCAGGCGTGCGGATTGATCCACTCCATCTTGGTTACGGTGCCGCGCAGTTTCACGGGCTTATTGCCGTCGAACTCGGCGGTGAATGCATGATGCGCCCAGATAGGCGCGGCTAACAAACTGATGGTCAAAATGATGTTACGCATGGCATCGCTCCTGATTTATCTGGCCTTGGCGGCCGCTGTCTTTTCCTGCGCACGTTCTCCGGAAAGAATTCCGAACATTCCGTAGTTGCCTTCGTGGCAGGCGTATTCGTAAATCGGTTCTGCGCGCTTGGATAGCGTCGTTTCGATGGTCCAGGGCTTGGTGTAGATGCTGGGGTCATCGACGGTGGCGCGATAAATGATCGTGTTGGGACCGGTGCGCGTGAAGCGCTCGGTAACGCGCAGGTTCTGGTCTGTGAATCCATCGTAAGCGACGCCGAAACGGCTTTTGTCGTTGTAGGCGAAATTGGTGGTGTCGATCACCAGCGTGTTGCCTTCCCAATGGCCGCGCGAATCGCCTTTCCACTGGCGGATGTTGGCCGGCAGATGCGGACGGCCGTCGAGGGGAACGACGCGAACGTCGTGCACCATTTCGGCCATGATGGTGACGAAACCGGGAGCCTGCACGATTTGATAGTTGTTGTTGTAGGGTTCGGGCAGCATGGGCGGGCCGGCATTCGGGAACAGGATGCAACGCTCGCTCAAGGGGCGGTTCTCGGGGCCGTCGGCGGGATGCGCGGCGAAGTTGGCATGCGCTTCGTCAAATTTTTTCTTGCCTTCGGGGGTCATGGGCGGGACTCTGCCGTCCGCTGGTTCGACAACCAGCGACGTGCGCCGCGTGTTCACGCCGTGGCTGCCGCGGTCGAACCAGGCGCCGTTATACGCGCGGCGAGCCAAGTCGGCTGGACCGCGCTTGCCGTCGTCGCCGCTCTCGACGTCGTTTTGCTGCAAGCGTTTCTGTTCGAAGGCGGCTTGTTCTTGCTCGGTGAAAAATTCCTTGCCGGCGAGCTCGGGCGGGCGCTGCAAAGGAGTGAGGGTGCCGTTGGTCCATGTCCCCTGTAAATCCGGTTGGCCGTCGGCCGTGCGCGCTGGCGTCCACGTTGAAGCGGAGGTTTTCGCGGGGGTTTGCGCCGAGGCGCCTGCGGAAACCATTACCAACGCACCGACGATTGCGAAAAATCGATAGTTCATGGAGACGCTCCTAGTCTTGCTTGCGGGGCTCTTTGCGCAGATGGCCGTAGAGCAGCTCTTCGGTCATTTCCACGCATTTGAATTCCATCAACTGGAGATTTTTTTCGAGATGCCGGTAGAGTGGCATGCTGATTTTCCAGGGGCGCGAGAAGGTTTTGGGGTCGTCGATGGTGGCCTGGTACTGGATGGTGTCGGGGCTGACCAGCGTGTAGCGTTCGACCACATGCAGCGAATCGCTGTGAAAATCGCCGGCGCGGTCCAACCAGGTATTGTCATTGAGGCCGATCACGTCGACCACCAGGGTGTCGCCGTCCCAACGTCCATTGGACCAGCCCATCCAGCTATCGGTGGGCGGCTCTTTGGGCTTGCCCATATTGATGTTGCGCGCTGCTCCGGCGTACTCGTAAGCGATCATGAACGACTGCGCGCTTTGCAGAATCTGAAACGGGTAGGGCATGTAGGTGGCGCGCGGCACGCCGGGCAAGTAGCACTTGGTTTCAGGGTCGAGCGCCAGGCGCTTCGCGTAGTTTTCTTCCTTGATCTTCGCGGCTGCGGGCAGGTAGGGAATCTCGTTGCCTTCGACCACGCCGATTCCCGGGGGAGTGGCGCCCTGCGCGCCCATCGCCACCACCGGCGACATGGCGGGGCCGTGGGTGAGCAGATCCCAGTTGGCGGTGTTCATGGTCTGCCAGATGCCGTTCAAGTTGGGCTTGCCATCCGGCATGCGCGGGATTCTCGAAGCGGCCGTTTGCGCGGCTAGTGGAATCGTCGCGAGCAGTAGTGCGGTTACCGGTACAAGCTTCAGTTGCATCTTCATTCCCGTCCCGTCGGGAAGTATATCGCATTGGGATTACTTGCGGGTGTCTTTGCCGGTGATATGGCTGACGTCCAGATTGTTCTCGTTGCAAATGTATTCGATGATTTCGGTGTTGGTGAGCAAGGGAGAGTGGCCGTGCAAGGTAAACGGCCGGGTGAACGCGCCGGGGTCGTCGATGGTCACGTCGAAATCCAAGCGGCCCAGATCGGGGCGGCGGTAGCGTTCCGTAATGTGTAGTTTTTCGGTGTGCGGATGGGCCGCGAAATCGAACCAGAACTTGTCGTTGAAGCCGACCGTGTCGACCACCAGCGTGTTGCCTTCCCATTTGCCGGTGGAGTGGCCGTACCAGGTGGGATCCAGGTCCTGGGGATGCGCGCGGCCATCCATGAAAACCTGGCGGTAGGTGTGGATATTGCCTTCATAGAGGAACACGATGAGCGAGGGAGTCTGCACGACCTTCCACGGGTAAGGCGCCATGCGCGGGACCCCGGCAGGCAGGCAATTAGCTTCGGGATCGTCTTTCGACACGCGCTCCTGAGCGAGCTTCGCGGCCCACGGCTGAAGGGGGAGCGTCTCGCCGGGTTTGAGGGCGCTGCTGATGTCGTAGATGAAATTGCGGTCGGGACCCCAGAGGCCGGAGAGGTCGGGGTTGCCGTCGGCGGTGCGCGGTGCGGCGCCGTTCACCGTGGGTTTCTGCTTCGCTAAGCCGGCCAGGGATTCACCACCGCCGGCGGGATCGGTGGCCTTGCCCTGTCCTAGAGCGAGCGCGGAGAGGAACAAGACCGCGAGGAACCGGTGCAGCATCATGCTGTCTATTTTGTCAGAGCCGGAAGCGTGGTGAAGGTATGCGCAACCGGGATACGGATCCCTAAGGCGCCGATCTGCGCGCCGGCGGGGGCGTCGAACTCGATGGTGCCGCGAATGCCGAGAGCGGCGGGGAACTGGTCTACCCCGAGAGTAAACGCGCTGTGGCCGTTGGCGGCTAGGGAGATGTTGCCGGTGGCGATCTGCGCTCCGGCGTCGTTGCGCACGATCACCGGCACGCTGACGGGCTGGGTGGACACGCTGTTCACGGCGACACCGGTGGCGGTTCCAGCGGTGTTATCGAAGGCCAGTAAGTATGCGCCGGCGTTGCGGCTCTCGAGCGGCACGACGGCTTCCTGGCCGTTGGGCTGATAGCGGAAGATCACGAACCCACTGATGTTGCCGGTGGTGGTGAGCTGCGCGGAGCCGATCTGCACGGTGTTAGCGAGCGGGCCGTTCGCCTGCACCAGCAACATCGCGCCTCCGGCCAAGGTGGGCGTGATTCCGCTGACCGTGGTGGGAGCGCCGCCTAACTGCGGGTATGATCACCGATAAGGGCAACGGCTTGCCATTGTCGTCGAAGAAGTTGAGATTGGCGAGTGAGGGTGTGGTGCCCGCGTTCACCAGCACGAACGTGGTCTGCCATCCGTTCGACACAGCGATGTGCGCGATGGAGCCCCCGCCGGTGCCGATGTTGGCCAGCGCCGGGATTGTCGTGAGCGTGTTGCTAGTGCCGAGCGGCGTGGTGCGGATGCCCAGCACGCTGATCTGGCCGCCGGAGGGCGTGTCGAACTCCACCGTTCCGTTCTTGTTGGCGGTTACCGGGAAGAGATCAGATAACACGAATGCGGTGTGGCCGCCGGCGGCGAGGGCCGGTAGCGCACCGGAAGCGATCTGGATGCCGGTGTTGTCGCGAATCACCACTTGAATGGTAGCCGCCTGGGTGGAGATGTTGGCGACCGCTATTCCCAGGACAACGCCATTGGTGTTGTCGAAGGCCAGCAGATATGAACTCGCGTTGCGGGTTTCGAGCGGCACCACCGCTTCCTGCGCGCCGGGGATCAGGTGGAAGATGGCGAAGCCGGCGGTGGCTCCCGTGGCTGCGATCTGCGCGGAACCGGTCTGCACTGGAGGCACTTGCGGCCCCGCGGTCTGGACCACCAGAGACGCGTTGGAAGCGATGGTGTTGTCGATCGACGCGGCCAACAGGCCGTTCAACGCGGGCGGTTGCGGGAAGTCCAGCGTGAGCGGGAGCGCGCTGCCATTGTCTCCGATGAAGCTGAGGCGCGTTTGCGTCGACGCGGCGGAGGTGTTCACCAGCGTGAAGGTGGTGGTCCAGTTCTCCTGCGCGGCCATGTGGGGCATGGAACCGATGAAGTTCAGTCCAGTGACGGTGGCGCTCTGCTGTCCTACCACGAAAGAAAGGCCTGCGACCGTAAAGCTTCCGGAGCGGTCTCCGCCGGAGTTGGCGGCGACCTGGAAGGTGACGGTTCCGTTCCCGTTGCCGGAGGTGGCTCCCGTAAATGTGACGAAGGAAACGGCGTTGGTGGCGCTCCACGCGCAACCCGTGGGGGCAGTGACCGTGACCGTTCCCGTACCGCCCAGGACGCTGAATTCCTGCGCGCCGGGATTGATGCTATAGCTGCACGCGGCCTGATTGACGGTAACAGAAACTCCGGCAACCGTGATGTTGGCGCTTCTCACCAGGTTGGCGGCGGCGGCGACGTTCAGGATAACGGTGGCGGGTCCGGTGACGGAGGCAGGACTCGTGAGGGTGATCCAAGCCGGCAAGCCCGCAACGGACCAGACGCAGAACCCAGCGGTCTGCACACCAATGTTGAAAGTTCCACCGGCGCCGGTGGCTTGAATCGAGGTCGTGTTCAGGGTGAAGTTACAGGGCGGATCCATAACGCGGATCAGATTGTTCCCGGAATCCGCCACGAAGATTTGCCCGAGAGCATTGGTGGAAACGCCCAGCGGAGCATTCACGGCGGCGTTGGCGGCAGGGCCGTTGTCGCCGCTGTAGTTCGCAGTCCCGTTGCCGGCCAGCGTGGTGATGATACCGCTGGAGACTTTTCGAATGACGTTGTTGCTGGTGTCGGCGATGATCAGGTTGCCTGCCGGGTCGAGCGCGACGCCCGACGGGCCGTTGATCTGGGCGCTGGTGGCCGCGCCGTTATCGCCGCCGAAGGTAGGGGTTCCATTGCCTGCGATGGTCGAGATGATCCCATTGGTCACCATGCGGATGCGGTTATTGGCCTGATCCGCGATGTAAAGATTCCCGGAAGCGTCCAGCTTGACGTCCACCGGGCCGGATAGCGAGGAGGAAGTAGCAGCCACCCCGTCGCTCGTGTAGCCGGCGATTCCGTTGCCGGCGACGGTAGTGATCACGCCGTTTGCAACCAGGCGAACCGCATTGTTTCCGAAGTCAGCGATGTAGAGATTGCCCAACGGATCCAGCGCGATCCCGCGCGGTGAAGATAAAGTGGCGCTGGTGGCAGCGCCGTTGTCGCCGGTGTAGCTGGGCACGTCGGTCCCCGCGATAGTGCTGATCACGCCGCCGGAAACCTTACGGATCACGTTATTGCCGGCGTCTGAGATATAGAGATTCCCGGAGGAATCCACCGCCACGCCCCAGGGGCCATTCAATGTGGCGCTGGTGGCGGGGCCGTTGTCGCCGGTGTAACCCGGCGCCTCCGTTCCGGCCACAGTGGTGATCACTCCGTTCACTACTTTGCGGACGACGTTGTGTTCACTGTCCACGATGTAGGTCTCCCCGGAAGGACCTGTCGCCGTATAAGTGGGGCTCAACAAAAGGGCTTTCGTGGCGGCCCCGTTGTCACCGATGAATCCCTGCAGGGAGCCGGCAACGGTGGTGATGATACCGCCGGCGACTTTGCGGACGACGGTGTTGTAATAATCTGTGAAGTAAAGATTCCCGGCCGAATCCAACGCCAGGTTCGCTGGACCGTCTACCTCCGCGTTGACCGCCAGACCGCCATCGCCCGCATAACCCACTGGCAGACTCAGACTTCCCGCGAAGACCGAAATAGTACCGCCGGATGTTACTTCTCCCAATACCGATAAGTCGAAGGCTGCAAAATACAGGTTGCTCTGCGCATCAACGGCAACACCAGTGGGACCTAACCCCTGTTGGGACACCAGGGTGGTAAGGGCTCCATTGATCACCTCGCGTATAGAACCATTACCAAAATCCGCGATATAAAGATTCCCCGCCGCGCTGACGGCGACTCCCCAAGGGGCGTTCAACTGAACCGAGGTGGCCGTACCACTATAACCATTAAAACCCGCAGTGCCCGTACCGGCGACGGGAACGGTGACTCCACCGGACACTTTCAGCACTAAATTGTTACCGGCAGCGGCGACGTATAAGTTACCCGAAGAGTCTACCGCCACTCCAGTAGGATTCGTGAGCGATGCACCGGTGATGTTTACCGGGATGGAGGTGATGACTCCGTTCGAGACCTTGCGGACACGATTGTTCCCGGAATCCGCAATGTAAAGATTTCCCGCGGTGTCCACGGCGAGCCCCCAGGGCGAATTCAGCTGAGCGGCGGTGGCGGGACCGTTGTCACCGCTATAGCCGGGTTTTCCGGTACCCGCGACTAGAGTGAGCGCGCCAGTAGTGTCCATGCGGACGACTGCGGAATAGGATTGCAAAACAATGTAAATGTTGCCGGCGGAGTCCGCCGCGATACCCGTGACCAGGCCTAAGCTTGCGGAAGCAGCTTGGAGATTCTGCGGCACGCCGCCGCCGGCGAAGGTTTGAATGTTGTAATTCTGCCCGAGCGCGGCGGCTGCAAAAGCCAAGGTAACAAGCACCAGGCAAACAATCTTTTTCATCGAGACGCACTTCCCCCTAGGCCGGCAGAACGGCGATGAAGACTAGACGTCTCCGGCACCGAAAAGTTTACTTCACAGTTAACGCGGGTTTCTGGGCCAGGCTTCCAACGGGAAGATTTGCCGCGGACAAGAAGTAGCCGGCGTCGGGCGCGACCGCTTCGAGATTCAGCGCGCGCAACATCGAACGGGCGGTACAAACGGCCGCGGAGGTGACGGGCATTCCCAGGCGATCCTCGACACGCGGAATCACGGGCAGCGAGGGCATCTGCACGCATGCGGAAACCACGACGGCATCGGCGCCCTGGGTGTTCAAACGCTGTATGTCGTTCAGCAGATTCTCGGGATCGCGGCGGCCGACCGCCAGGTTATCGGGAATGGAGAGCGCAATCGAATCGATCACGGCAATTCCTTCGTTGCGGATATAGGCGACCACCAGATCCGTGAGAGTTGGCATATAGGGAGTGATCACGGAGATGGAGCGCACACCGGCTAGCTTAAGCTCATCCACTAGTGCGCCGGCTGAGGTGATCACGGGCGCGGGGTGGCCTTCCTGCTTCATAATCTCCGCCAGCTTGCTTTGCGATTCGCAATGATAGCCGCAGCCCATCGACATGATGGCAACCAGGCAGGCGTAGCCTACGACATCTACGTCGGCGTCGGCCAGTTCGGCGGCGCAGCGCAGGCTGTCGCGATCCATGGCCTCCAACTCTTCCTTCACTACCTTCTTCATGCGCATGCGGCTGGAATGGAATGTGAAGGTGGCGTCTTCCGGCAGCGCCCGCTGGCGGCCCAGCAGGATCGCGGGAATCTCGGTTTCCATGGTGGTGTTGGAGCTGGGAACGATCTGGCCAACGCGGTAGTTACGCTTCATAAGTGTTACCGATTGCGATTGTACATCGAATGGACGGCTCGCCGAAAGTCTGACATATTAGTTCCATGCGAATTTCGCACTCCTTCCTTTTCATCACTCTGGCAACGTTGCCGTTACTGGACGCACAGTCAAAAAAGCCGCAGGGTCCGGCAGGCGAATGGCCCATGTATAACCGCGATTTGGCTGGTTCGCGCTTTTCGCCGCTTACGCAGATTAATACCAAGAACGTCGGTAAACTCAGTGAGTCTTGGACTTTTAAGCTTCCCCGGCACCCCAGCAGCGGAGGCATCACGGGTGGTTACGAGCTGACGCCCATCGTCGTCGACGGCGTCATGTACATTACCAGCGTAGATACCGTGGTCGCGCTCGAACCCGAAACCGGCAAGGAAGTTTGGCGCTACAAAGTGGCTGCCGGACAGGTTTCGAAGCGCGGCGTGGCCTACTGGCCGGGTGATCAAACCAACGCGGCGCGCATCATTTTTACCGCCGGACGCATGATGGTGGGGCTGAACGCGAAGACCGGCAAATTAGATCCCGGCTTCGGCAAAGAAGGCGAAGTGGATATGGTGGTGCCCTACGATTCGGCTCCGGTTGTGTACAAAAATATGCTGCTGGTGGGCGCGAATACCGGGGAGGCGCCGGCAACAGGGCAGCCTGGCGATACACGCGGCTACGATGCACGCACGGGCGCCAAGGTGTGGGATTTCCACTCCGTGCCGCAGCCGGGCGAGCCTGGTCATGAAACCTGGGAAGGCGACGGCTGGAAGGATCGCTCCGGTGTGAACAACTGGGGGTTCTCGCTCACGGTCGACACGGAGCGTGGCATCGTCTACACGGTTTTCGGCGGCCCGAACACCAATTACTGGGGCGGCGACCGTCACGGCAACGACTTGTTCGGTAACTCCGTGGTGGCGCTGGATGCCGAGACCGGCAAGATGAAATGGTACTACCAGGTGGTGCATCACGATATTTTCGATTACGATCTGCCGCCGGCTCCGCTGCTGATGGATGTGACGGTGAACGGCAAGAAGGTGCCGATTCTGGCGCAGACCACCAAGTCGGGTTACATGTATATTCTGGATCGCGTCACCGGCAAGCCGGTGTTTGGCGTCGAAGAGCGGCCAGTGCCGAAGAGCGATGTTCCCGAGGAGCAGAGTTCTCCCACGCAGCCGATTCCGGTGAAGCCGCCGCCTCTCGCGCGCAACAGTTTCAAGGCTGAGGACGTGGTTACCGCCGAGGACACCAGCGTGGAACACGCTAAGTTCTGCCAGGACCTTATGGCGCGCAGCGGTGGGTTTATCAATGAGGGTCCGTTTACGCCCTATCCGTATCGCGCGGCGGGTGCGCCGGTGCGCTCCAGCATTTTGTATCCGGGCTCAATCGGCGGCGTGAATTGGGGCGGCATTTCGGGCGATCCACGCACAGGCTATCTGTTCGTGAACTCGCAGGACGAGGCCAGCATGGGTTGGATCGAGAAGAAGGCCGACGGCGCAGCGGTAAAGTACGACCGCAATAGCGTTGTGGGGCCAACGTCGCGTTTCCAATGGTCAGAAGGGGGACGATCGGGCAACATTTTGAACTCCGGCGCGAAGGCGTGGCCGTGCCAGAAACCGCCATGGGGGCAATTGATGGCGATCAACGGCAACACTGGCGATGTGGTGTGGAAGATTCCTTTTGGCGTCACCGACGAACTGCCTGCGGGGAAGCAGAACACTGGGCGCCTGAACATGGGAGGGTCTATGGCGACGGCTGGAGGATTGCTGTTCATCGGCGCGACCAACGACAAACGCTTTCGCGCGTTCGATTCGAAAACCGGTAAGCAATTGTGGGAAACGCGCCTTGCTATGAGCGCGCATGCCAACCCGATCACCTACCAGGGCAAGAACGGCAAGCAATATGTGGCCGTGGTGGCGGGCGGTGCGAGCGCGATTGACGATGCGCCGGGGCCGAATGACTCCGACGCCTTGATGGTCTACGCGCTACCCTAGCCTGTGATGACTGAGGAATTGCTGGACAAGCTCGCGATCCGCGAGTTGCTGGAAAATTGGGCGGTGTGGCGCGACGCCGGCTACTGGGAACGTTTCCGCACGGTGTGGCACGACGACGGTTTCATGATGGCTACCTGGTTCCAGGGCACGGCGGACGAGTTCATCAGCATGAGCCGCGCGGGCTTCGAACGCGGCGTGAACATACTGCATTTTCTGGGCGGCTGTTCGATCGATCTCGCGGGCAACCGTGCCGTTTCGCAGATGAAGATGACGATTTCGCAGCGCGCTCCGGTGCACGACGTCGTAGTGGATGTGCTGTGTACTGGGCGGTTTTACGATTTCCTGGAAAAGCGCGGCGGCAAATGGGGTTTGGTCTTACGGCGTGTGTGTTACGAGAAAGATCGCATGGACCCGGTCGATCCCGCACAGACAGTGAAGCTGGACCCGGCCGTGCTGGGGCGCTTTCCAGTGGGCTATCGCAACTTGGCGTATCTGCAATCCGGTTTGGGCTTTAATGTGAAATTGGATTTGCCGGGACTGGCGGGGCCTGCGAACGATAAGCTGTACGCCTTCGGCAAGACTTGGCTCGAGGGCGGATCGATCGAGGACGCGCGTAAGTAGATGACAGGCAAGATCGCGCTCGAAGAGCACTTCGCGCTGGCCGAAACTCTGGGGGATTCCGAACGCTATTTTCCTCCCGCAGTGTGGCAGCGGATGTATGGCGCGCTGACCGACATCCATGACAAACGCCTCGCGGAGATGGACCGGCACGGCATCGAAACGGCGATCCTGTCTCTGAATTCCCCGGCGATCCAGGGGATTCATGACACGCGGCGCGCTATCGAGATTGCCCGCATCGCCAATGATTTTCTGGCCGAGCAGGTGGCGAAGAATCCGGCGCGCTTTCAGGGATTCGCGGCGCTTCCCATGCAGGATCCGGACGCAGCTGCGCGCGAGTTCACACGCTGCGTAAAGGATTTGGGGTTTCGCGGCGCGGCAGTGAATGGTTTCTCGCAAAAGGACGTGGAAGATTCGGCGGTGTACTACGACACGCCGCCGTACGAATCCTTCTGGGCGACGGTCGAGCAACTCGGCGTGCCGTTTTATTTGCATCCAAGAGACCCGCTCTTCAGCCGGCAGCAGCACTATGAGGGACATCCGTGGTTTGTGGGTCCGGTTTGGGCGTTTGCGGTCGAGACCTCCATCCACGCGCTACGAATGATGGCCTGTGGGCTGTTCGACCGGCATCCGAAACTCACCATCATCCTCGGGCATTTGGGCGAGGCCATCCCCTTCAACATCTGGCGTGTGGATCATCGGCTGCGCAAAGACGCACGCGGCATGCCCGCGAAAAAACCTTTCGCCGAGTATCTGCGGGAGAATTTTTATCTGACCACCAGCGGCAACTTCCGAACGCAAACGCTGATCGATTGCATGCTCGAAGTGGGCGCGGACCGCATCTTGTTTTCCGCCGACTATCCGTTTGAAAGCATGGGCGATGCGGCGGAGTGGTTCGATCACGCTTCCATAAGCGAGCCGGACCGCATCAAAATCGGGCGCAGCAACGCCAGAAACTGTTCAACCTTCCTTAGCCAGCGACGGGAAGTGGTGGGAGATTCCGTTGGCCTGCTCGTAGGCGTGGGCGATTTGAAGAACGGCGAAGTCGTCGTGATGGCGGCCGACAATTTGCAAGCCCACCGGCAAGCCTTCCTCCGTAAAGCCCGCGGGTACGGAGATCGCCGGCAGTCCCGTCAGGCTAATGAAGTAGCAGGATCGCATCCAATCCACATAGCTCTCCAGGCGTTGGCCGGCGATTTCGGTCACATGCTCCTGTTCGATATCGAACGGCGGTACTTGCACCACTGGCAGCACCAGGAAATCGTAGCGCGTCATGAAGCCGCCGATGCGTGCGAATAGTTGTGAGCGCAGAATTTCGGCCCGCGCGATGTCCGGTCCGGTGATCCGTGCGCCGCGCTCGATTTCATCCACCACAGTTCGTTTTATCTTCAGCCCGGACAACGAGTTGTACTGCTGGTAAAAGCTGAGTGCCCGTAGCGTCTTGAAAGCTTCGTCGGCGCCGGAGAAGTCCGGGTCACCGTCTTCGGTGCTGCAGCCAATCTCTTCAAACGTTCGCCGCTGCGCGTTCACTACCTCGCTGACACGCCGGTCGAAGGGCAGGCCGGCGAAGTTTCCACACCAAGCGACGCGCAAACCGCGGCAGTCGCGCTCGAGCGTTTCAGCGAAACGCGCGCCGGGTTCGTGGATCGACAATGGCGCCCGCGCGTCCGGACCGGCGATGGCCGACAGGAACAGCGCCACATCTTGAACGTTGCGCGCCATGGGGCCGACTACGCTGAGCGGGCTCCAGGCGTTTCGCGAGGGAACACTGGGCACACGTCCGGGCGACGGGCGGAAGCCGACCACCGAACAAAAGCTCGCCGGATTGCGCAGCGAGCCGCCGAAGTCGCTGCCATCGGCTATCGGCAGCATCCCGCACGCCAACGCCACCGCCGCACCACCGCTCGACCCGCCGCAGGTTTTCGTCAGATCCCAGGGATTCCGCGTGGCGCCAAAGACGGTATTGAATGTTTGCGATCCGGCGCCGAATTCGGGCGTGTTGGTCTTGCCGATGGTGATGGCGCCCGAGCGCTGCGTGCGCTCGACCAGCAGAGTGCTGAAGTCCGGAACGTAGTCCTTGAAAATCGGAGACCCAAATGTGGTTCGCATGCCGCGCGTCTCCGCCAGATCTTTGTGGGCAATGGGAAGACCGTGCAGCGGACCCAGGAACTCGCCGCGCACGGCAGCTTCGTCCGCCCGCAGCGCCTGCTCGCGAGCTTGCTCAGCCGCCAGGGTCACGATTGCGTTCACTTGTGGATTCACTCGCTCGATTTGCGCCAGGTGCGCCTCTAAGACCTCGCGTGCGGAAAGCTCCTTGCGGCGCATGCGACGGACTAATTCAGTAGCGGTGAGAAAGCAACTGGATGTCAAGCGTACATGATATTATAAGCGTCCAGGAGCTTACTCTATGGCTTACAAGCTGACGGTAAACGGGAAGACGGTCACGGCCGACGTACCCGCGGATATGCCCTTGTTGTGGGTGCTCCGCGATGTTCTCAACTATAAAGGCACCAAGTTCGGCTGCGGAGCCGGGCTTTGCGGAGCTTGCACAGTGCACGTAGGCGGCAAGCCGGTGCGTTCGTGCCAAACGCTGGTCGGCAAGGTCAGCGACGCAGTCACTACCATCGAGGGACTGTCGGTGGATGGCTCGCATCCCGTGCAGCAGGCCTGGATGGAACTCGACGTTCCACAGTGCGGATACTGTCAGGCGGGACAAATGATGTCAGCGTCCGCATTGCTCGCGGTGAACACGAAACCCACCGACGCGGATATCGACCGCGCCATGAACGGCAACCTGTGCCGCTGTGGAACCTATTTACGCATCCGCGCCGCGATCCACAAGGCAGCCGCGATTGCGTCGACCGGGAATACGGACAAGAAGCCGGTGACGACCGCGCAGTTAGCGCAATAGGAGGCCACCATGAAATCCAACGCTCTCAAAAACAATGGTCTGACTACCACTAGCCGCCGCTCGTTCCTGCGCCTGACCGCCATCGCCGGCGGAGGCGTGATGCTGGCCTTCTATGCTAAGCCCGAAGCTGCTTTGGCGCAGGCGCCGGGAGCACAGCCGCCCGCGCCGCTTTCGCCGAACGCGTTCATCAAGGTAGCGCCGGATGGCATGGTGACCATCATGGCCAAGAATCCGGAGATCGGCCAGGGGATCAAGACTTCTCTGCCGATGATCATCGCCGATGAGCTGGACGTCGATTGGAAAGACGTCCGCTTGGTGCAGGCGGACCTCGATCCGGTGAAGTACGGGCCGCAAGTGGCTGGGGGCAGCACGGCGCTGCCGACGAATTGGGATCCGCTGCGTCTGGTGGGAGCTACCGGACGCGCGATGTTTATCACCGCCGCTGCGCAGACCTGGAACGTGCCTGAATCCGAGCTGACCACCGGCTCCGGCAAGGTGATGCACAAGGCGTCGAACCGGACGGTTGGTTACGGAGCACTGGCTGCGAAAGTTGCCACGCTTCCGGTACCCGATGCGAAGACCGTCAAGGTCAAGGACCCTAAAGATTACAAGATCATCGGCCAGCCGCTGCACGCTTACGACAATCCGTTCGTGGTCACCGGCAAGCCGGTTTATTCGATCGATTTCACCGTGCCCAACATGCTGTGGGCTATGTTCGAAAAGTGCCCGGTGTACGCGGGCAAAGCGACCAGCGCCAATCTGGACGAGATCAAGGCCATGCCGGGAATCAAGCATGCCTTTATCGTCGAAGGCACCACGGTGCTGACGGGCTTGATGCCCGGCGTCGCCATCGTGGGTGATAGCTGGTGGCAGGTGAAAGTGGCTCGACAGAAACTGAAGGTGGTTTGGGACGAAGGCGCCACTGTTTCGCAGAGCAGCGCGGGGTATCTGGCGCGCGCCAACGAGCTCGGCCCGCAACCGGCAGCATTCGATATGCGCATCGACGGCGATGCCGACACAGCGCTGAAGGGTGCCGCAAAGGTAGTGGAAGCGTCGTACGCCTATCCATTCTTATCGCACGCGCCGCTTGAGCCCGAAAACTGCATCGCCAAATGGGACAACGGCAAGCTGGAATTGTGGGCTCCTTCACAGACCCCGATGGCGGGCCGCGCGCAAGTGGCCCAGGTATTCGGTATTGCGCCGGAGAACATCACCTGGCATCTGATGAAGATCGGCGGTGGTTTCGGACGCCGCCTGACCAATGACTACGCGCTTGAAGCCACGGCCATCGCCAAAGAAGTGGGCCAACCCGTGAAGCTGCTGTGGACCCGCGAAGACGATATGACGCACGATCATTATCGTCCCGCCGGTTTCCACTACTTGAAGGCGGGTGTGGATGGAGCCGGTAAGATGACGGCTTGGCAGAATCACTTTGTCAGCTTCGGCGAAGGCCAGAAGTTCGCTAGCGCGGCTGAGATTCCACCTAACGAGTTCCCTGCTGGTTTTGTGCCGAACTTCAAGTTCCAGGCCTCGACCATGCCGATCGGGGTGCCTACATTTGCGATGCGCGCTCCCCGGAGCAACGCGTTTTGCTTCGTATTCCAATCCTTCATCGATGAGTGCGCCCATGCCGCCGGCAAGGACCCCATCGAGTTCCGCCTGGGGATGCTCGCCAACACTAAGATCATGAACCCCAAGCCGGGCCCGGTGCCGAACGGTTTCGAATTCGAAGCCGCGCGCATGCGGGGAGTGTTGGAGACGGTTCGCGATCTCTCGGGTTGGGGCAAGAAGAGCTTCCCTAAGGGCCGCGCGATGGGAACCGCGTTCCAGTTCAGCCATCGCGGCTACTTCGCGCACGTGGTTGATCTAAGCGTCGACGCCAACAGCAAGGTGAAGATCCATAAAGTGTGGGTGTGCGGCGATATCGGCAGCCAGATCGTCAACCCCAGCGCCGCGGAAAACATGTGCCAAGGCGGCGTCATCGAGGGCATGAGCCACGCCATGGCCTGGGAAATCACCATCGACAAAGGCCGCGCGATACAGACCAATTTCCACCAGTATCAGCCTACCCGGCTGATTCAGGCACCTCCGGAAATTGAAGTGCACTTCGTGAAGACCAACAATCCGCCGACGGGCTTGGGTGAGCCGGCTATGCCTCCGGTGGCCCCCGCCATCGCGAACGCACTCTTCGCTGCAACCGGCAAACGCATTCGCACGCTGCCATTGTCAAAGAGTGGATTTAGCTGGGCGTAACTCAGCAGGACATCTAGAACAAAGGGGTCGCCCACGCCGGGCGACCCTTTCATTTTTGGAATGGGTTCTAGCGGAGCGCGCAAGGCGTCGGATCCCAACCAGTGGCATCCGCCTGCTTGCGGAAGTGCGTGCTGCGCTGATAGGGACGCGCCAGATACATGGGATCTTCGATCAGCGTGGTCACGATCAGGTACTGAACGCCATCGGCCTCTTTGACCAGGTCATAGTGTTCGGTGATGATGGCGTTCGCGCTATACGGCACACCGTTGCGCTGCAAATAGGCTGCCTTCGCCTTGGTGATGACGACGTTGAGATCGCCTCCTCTGGCCGTTTCGCCAGCTTGGGGAGGGCGACCGCCCGCGAACTCCCAGTTGGCCTTGGCGGCGCCTTGCAGCGTGCCCTCTTCGCTCGCGGGGACCGCGCCGAAGTGGAACAAACGCGTCTGTATGCCGGTATCCGCCTCTACCTTGAGAGTGGTGTCATCCTGCCAGGAGATGTGCAGCCTTCCAGCCATGCGCGTGACGCCGCCGGCTCCGTAAGGCAGGCACTGGTTCCCGGCAGCTTCGTCCTTCGCCGGGTCCCAGGCGAGAGCGATCTTGCGGGCCTCGGCAGTGACAGGAACGTTGGGGAAATCGCCGGGAGCGGGCGTCATCATGCGGTAGCGCCAGTCCTCCGTGATCAACGCCACCCAGTAGCCCGTGAGATCGATGGGAGCGGCATCTTTAGCGCTGCGGGGAGGGCCACCGCCGCCGCGTCCCTGGGCCGCGACTCGAACCGGAGCCGCCAGCATCAACATCGCCGCTATCGCCACTACCGGCGCAGTGCGCCTGAATATTTCGAGCTTCATCGTTTTCCGTCCTAATTTTTCTGCGTGAGGCTCTTGTAGACGGCCTCAATGAACTGGTCGGTGGTCCAGATGCCCGTGGTCGCGCCGTAGATGCCGTCGTAATCCATGGTCAGCTTGGCCGCTTTAATCTGGTCGAGCGTCAGGCCGCGCTTGATAGCGTCCTGGATGCGATCGCGAATGATGGTGGTCATGTCGCGGTAGTAAGCGACGTCAGCCGAGTCGGTCACTCTGCCGTGCCCGGGAATCATGTACGTGCCACCTTCCAGGCGGAATTCCGGAACTGCGATTTCGAGAATCCGGTTGAGCGCGTCAATCAAACCATTGATGCTCCCGCCGTGGGCCAAATCGACGATGGGATAACGACCCGGCGTATAAATATCGCCCGTCGACAATACGTCTGAGCCGCGAAAATAAACCATGCTATCGCCGTCAGTGTGCGCCGCCGGCATAAAGAAGATCTGCACGCCTTCGCCGTTGAAGAAATGGCTTAGGTTCATGTATTCGGTGTGATAGGTGTCGGTGGGCTGAGCTTCAAACACCATGGGAGGCTTCATCGCAGCCATGGCGTTGAGAACGTTTTCGTGGGCGTAGATCTGCGCGCCTTCATTCAGATTGCGCGATACATTGCCCCCCGTAAAAGTTTTGCCGCTGAGCGCCAGCTTGGCGTTGCCGCCGACGTGATCCGGATGCACGTGGGTATTGATGATGAAGCGAATGGGATGCGGGGGTGCCACGTTCTCGCCGCTCAACCCTTTGGTCGCGACAGTTTCCGCCAGTTGATTGACGGCCGCGATCACCTTGTCGCTCATGTTGGCGAGCCCGGTGTCCACCATTAAAATTCCGTCAGTACCCACCGACAGCGTGATATTGCCGCCAGCTCCCGACAACATATAAACGTTGCCGCGCACCGGAAACACCTTCAACTGCGGGTTCTGCGTTTGCGCAAAACTAAGTGTGGCCCAGCCGATCGCTCCCGCGACGGCCACTACCGTGAACAGAAGAATCTTTTTCAAGCGCCTCCTCCCACCTGCGGCGGACGCTTCCCGATCACGCCCTTCATTTTTTTGCGGTATTCCGGATACATGGTCTCGGCCCCGCCGCGTGTCGCTTCAAACGGCACGCCGTAGCGGTCGGCGAATTCGTTCAGAAACGGATTCTTGCCCGGGCAGGATGGTCGGTATCGTTCCTTTGCCGCGTTCAATTTCGCGCACCACTTCGCAGGGATACGGCGGGATCTGTTGATGCACATCGAGCTCATAATCGGTGGTGCGCACGAACGGCTCGGTGAGATAGACCGGGTCCGTCACGATGGTCATCACCGTCAGCCAATTGCCGTGACGAATCCAATGCTCAGTAAGACTGGCTTTCTCGCTGCGCGCCACGCCGTTGCGCCGCATATAGCCTTCTTTCAGGTGCGTGACGGTGGTGGTCAAGACGTCGCCATCCCATTTCGCGGTGGTGAAACCCGCCCAAGTGTACGGGGCCTCCGCGGGAGGATGGGGACGCCCGTCCAGATAAATCGCGCGATCGACGGAGCGCAGCCACTCGGCGTGAAACGCCGTGATCTCGCGCGTTACCGGATCTACTTCTTTCGAGATGCGCAGATTCGACGGCCCGCGCCAGATGTAATCGGCCGAATGCGGACGGCACTGCCACTCCGGCAGAGTCATCATCGAAGCGCTCCAGGTATCGGCGCGCATGCGCTCCGCCGCGTTGATCGGCAGCCCCAGATAATCGCCGAGCTCGGGACCAGGCACGCGCTCCATCTGATCTTCGTAGAAACGGGGCGCCCACTCGCCCGAAAAATCCACCTGCGCCATCGCCGGAACTGCGATCAGCGCTAACCCCAAAGCAGCGAAACCCGCACGTTCAGATCGAGTCACGTTCACCTCCAGACAAACATAGCACTATTAGTGATATTTCAGATAGGCGCCGCGTGTCAACTACCATTCAGAACGGTGGCGTCGATTTTCAGCATATAAGATATCCTGTCATGAGGAGTGGGAACGTGACTTCCTTCAAACGAGCGATCATCCTGGGCCCCCTGTTTGCCCTGTGGGTCTGCGCCCCTGTGTTCGCGCAGAAAGATATTGCCGGCGAGTGGGACAACCGGTTCGACGAAGATTTTCTGGAGCGCATCCCCGGCCCCGACATCGGCGACTATCTGGGCATCCCGCTCAACGACGCCGCGCGCCGCCACGCCGATAGCTGGGACGCGTCCCTGCTGACGCTTCCCGAACATCAATGCAAACCGCATCCTTCCGATTACGGCATTCGCGGCCCCGCGCAGATGCGCGTGTGGAAGGAAATGGACACCGTTGCGCAGACGCTGATCGCGTATCACACGCACATTTTCTGGCAAGCTCCCGAACGCGTCATCTGGATGGATGGCCGCCCGCATCCGCCGGACTACGTGCCGCATACCTGGCAGGGTTTCTCCACCGGCAAGTGGGAGGGCGATGTCCTAACCATCACTACCGATCATCTGAAGACCGGGTGGATCCGCCGCAACGGGATTCCACGCAGTGAGAACGCGGTCATCACCGAACACTGGGTGCGCCACGGAAAATATCTGACCGTCGCGACTATTGTGAATGACCCGGTGTATTTGACCGAGCCCTTCATCCGCACCACTGATTTTGTAGCGAACCCGGATCAGCAGATTCCGGCTTATCCGTGCGAGTCCGTGGTTGAAATCGACCGCCCGCAAGGCACGGTTCCTCATCACCTGCCTGGGACCAACCCGTTTCTCACCGAATTTGCGATGCGCTACAACGTACCGGTGGAAGCCACACGCGGCGGCGCTGAAACCATGTACCCGGAATATCGCATCAAGATGAAGAATTTCCCCAAGACCACCAAGGCGGCGCAATGAGAGTTCTCCCGTTCATCGCGTTTGCCGCTTTTCTCACCGTTGCGCCCGCGCAGCAGAACGCGCCCGTCGAATTGCATACGCTGCACGTGCAAGGCAATGTCTACATGATCGTGGGCGCGGGCGGCAACGTCACTGTGCAAACGGGCGACGACGGAATTTTGATGGTGGACTCCGGGCTCCCCGGCAACACCGATAAACTGATCGCCGAAGTCCGCAAGATCTCGAAAGGCCCCATCCGTTATTTGATCAACACGCATGTTCATCCGGATCACGTCGGCGGCAACGAAAAGATCTTCCTGGCCGGCAGCACCGTGACCGGCGGCAATGTAACCGGCGACATTCAGGATGCCGGTGTCGGCGCGACGATCATCGCGCACGAAGCAGTGCTGAACCGCATGAGTTCCGCCACTGGCAATCAGGCCACGCCCGCCAAGGCCTGGCCCAGCGATACTTACTTCACCCGGGAAAAGAAGCTCTTCTTCAACGGCGAGGCCGTTCTGCTATCGCACATTCCCGCGGCCCACACCGATGGCGACACCATGGTGTACTTCCGCCGCTCCGATGTCATTAGCGCGGGCGATCTGTATGTCACCACCAGCTACCCCATCATCGATCTGCAGCGCGGCGGCAACATTCAAGGTATCCTCGAAGCCCTGAACCGCATGATCGACATCAGCGTGCCTGCCGACAAGCAGGAGGGCGGCACCTATATCATTCCGGGACATGGCCGCGTGGCCGATCAAGCCGATCTGGTCGAATACCGCGACATGACCACCATCATTCGCGACCGCATCGCCGACGGCGTCAAGAAAGGTCTCTCGCTCGAACAGGTGAAGGCCGCGCAGCCCACGCTCGATTACGACGGGGTTTACAACAAACCCGGCGGTTTCTGGACTGCTGACCAGTTCATCGAAGCCGTCTACAAAAGCCTGAGCGTGAAAAAGTAGGAATGCATATGAATCAGAAACTAGGCATTGCAGCAGTCCTGTTGGCAGCCGCTTCTTACGCAATCGCGCAACCGCCTCCCGGTCCGCTGCCGACCTTCTCCGCTAAGGACGCCGCGCCCGAAGACATCACCGGCTACTGGGTATCGATCGTCACCGAAGACTGGCGCTGGCGCATGCTGACTCCGGCCAAGGGCGACATCACCAGCATTCCGTTGAATCCCGTTGGGCCGTAAGACTGCCGAAGCCTGGGACCCGGCGAAAGACGAAGCCGCGGGCGAGCAGTGCAAAGCTTACGGCGCTCCTGGCCTGATGCGCCTGCCCACACGCCTGCACATCACCTGGCAAGATGACAACACTCTAAAAGTGGAAACCGATGAAGGCACGCAGACACGGCTATTCCATTTCTTTGGGCCAGCGCCCCACGGCGCTTCCGGATCTGCCCCCCGCCACCGAGGCAAGGTTATTCAGCCGCCGAATGGGACGTCAGCCAGCCCACCTTCATGGGCTTCGCACCTCCACCTCCACCCGCCGGAGGGAAACTGCCCGGTTCGTTGAAAGTGACCACCACCGACCTGCGTGCCGGGTACCTGCGAAAGAACGGCATACCATATGGCGCGGGCACCAAGCTCACTGAATATTTCACGCGCACCAACGAAGCCAACGGCGATTCCTGGCTGCTGCTGACCAGCATCGTCGAAGATCCCCAGTACCTGGCCAGCGACTTCCTGACCAGCGATCACTTTAAGCGCGAAGCCGACGGCTCCAAATGGAATCCCACACCCTGCCAAGCGAGGTAAATATGAAAATCATCGATCACAACACCATCACCGAAGTCGCCGTGGAGCAAATGGCGTCCACGCCTGACCCGCGTTTGAAAGAGATTATGGCGTCCTTGACGCGTCACCTGCACGCCTTCGCGCGCGAAGTGGATCTCAAGCCGGAAGAATGGCTCGAAGGCATCAAGTTCCTCACCGCCGTGGGTCAGAAGTGCACGGCGCACCGCCAGGAGTTCATCCTGCTGTCCGATACCCTCGGTATGAGCAGCCTGGTAAACGCGCTGCACGACCGGCGCGCGGTGGAGTCCAGCACTAAATCGAGCCTGCTGGGGCCGTTCTACCGCCAAGACCTGCCGGCTCGCAAGCTGGGCGAATCGATTGCAGGAAAGTCCAGCGCACCCGAGGTCGACACTCTTCGGGCGCGTCACCGATGCGACGGGTCGCGGCATCCCCAACGCCAACGTGGAAATCTGGCAGCCCGACGAAGAAGGCTATTACGATCTGCAAAAGAACGATCCTTCCGAAATGGACTCTGCGCGGCAAGTTTCAGACCGATGCCGAAGGCCGCTATCACATGCGCACCATCGTGCCCTGCGGCTATATGATTCCGATGGATGGCCCCGTGGGTGACATGATCCGCGCGCAAAAGCGTCACGGGTATCGGCCCGCGCACATTCACTTCCTGGTCTCCGCGCCGGGATACCGCGAAGTGGTGACGGCGCTTTATGTCGCTGGCGATGAGCATCTCGATACCGACACGGTATTCGGCCCGGACGCGTCCTTGGTCGTCACGGTCGAGAAGAACGATCCCCAGTCGCCGGTTCCGCATATGCCGAGCCTTCACTTCGACTTTCAGTTGGCCGCGGCGAGACAGGACGGCTTGGGCCGCGTCGGCGCCGATCCGTCACAAATCATCAGCGAGCCGCAGAGCGTCAGCCGTTAACGCTGACGTCTGCCGGGTCGTCCATTACACTTGCCCTTAACGGGGGTTGCAAACGAGCAAGAGGCATTTTAGGGGTGCCCTTGCCCACCGTACTCTCCGCCTTCCCGCATAATAACGGTTACATGCGGACCTTCCGATTAACCCTTGAATACGACGGCTCTAAGTTCTCCGGCTGGCAGGCGCAAATCAACGCCCGCAGCGTGCAAGGAGACTTGCAGCGCGTCGCGGACGAGCTCTTTGGCGTCGAAGTTGACTTGCAAGGCGCTGGCCGCACCGATGCCGGAGTTCATGCCGTCGGCCAGGTGGCACACATCAAGGTACGCAAACTCCGCGACGACCTACCCCCCGTCCGCATCCTGCGCGAGTTGAACGATCGCCTGCCTTCCTCCATCGCGGTGCTCGAATGCGTCGAAACCGCGCCCGCGTTTCACGCCCGCCACGATGCCGTCTCGCGCGCCTATTTTTACCAGATCTCCACGCGCAAGACTGCTCTTTCCAAACGCTTCGTTTGGTGGATCAAGCAACCTTTGGACGTGGCCAGCATGCAGGCCGCCGCGGCGCTGATTCCCGGCCGCCACAATTTCGTCTGCTTCCGTGCCGCGGACCCGTCGCGGCCCGGCGAATCGACTACGGTAGTGGTGACGTCCGCCGAAATAGGCGTTGATGAAAACCTGATCGTCTTCCGCATCGAGGCGTCGCACTTCGTCTGGAAAATGGTGCGCCGCCTGGCAGGCACGCTGGTAAAGGTGGGACTCGGCGAAGTGACCGTCGACGAGTTTGCCAGTCTGCTGACCGGCCGTAAGAATCCTAGGTTGGATGTAGCCGCCTGGACCGCTCCTGCTTCAGGCCTGTTTCTGGAAGCGGTGCGCTATTAATTGACGGCCGCGCGCTGATCTCCCAATAGACTTTGGATTTCTTTCTCGTAGGTGTCTTTGCTCACCAACCCCGTGTGCGTGAAAGCGATCCTGCCGTCCTGGTCGATGATGAAGGTGGTGGGTAGTGAATCCACATCCCCGTAGGATTTGGAAACCGCGTCATTTCCCACCACCACCGTGTAGTCGATTTTTTTCTCCGCGAGATACGGTTTCACGGACTTCCATCCGTCATCGTCGAGCGACACCCCCACCACCGCCAGCCCCCGGTCCTTGTAGGTTTTATTGAATTCCATGAACCAGGGAATCTCCACCTTGCAGGGTCCGCACCAGGTGGCCCAGAAATTGAGCAGCACCACTTTGCCCTTATAATCCGCCAGTGCGACTTTCGCGCCGCTAGCGTCCGCCAGGGTAAAGTTCGCAGCCGGTTTCCGGTCGAGATGCTGCTGCGCCTTGGGCGCGGAAGAACAGCCTACCACCAGCCCGCTGATCAGCAGCAGGCTGGTGCCTAGGATACGTGCAATTTGAGTCGGCAAGGGGATGCTCCGCTGGCTACTTCTTCATTGTAATATTGGAAACCATGTAAGGGAACGACTTTACTTTACACCAATCACTTCGCCGGCTGAACCCGTCAGGTTACGGGCGCCGCCTCGTAACTTTGCAGGCTTTGCCATCGAAGTAACCAAGTAGTGGACTATTCGGTGCGCTTAGTCAGCGATGCTATGGGCTCTTCCGAGGCGGAAAACCGTGTCCAGGACAGCGCGCCTGCGCGCCTCAACGAGGGCTGGCTTCGCGAGCTAATGGTTCGCTATCAGCGGGGTGACCCCGCCGCCGTGGAAATTCTCGTGGCGAACTTGTCGCCCGCGCTGCTCCGCTTCTGTTGGGGAGCCGGGATGTCGCGCAGCGATGCCGAAGACCTGCTGCAGGACTGCTGGCTGCGGATTCACCGCGCCCGCCACACCTATCTGTCCTCAGAACCGCTGCTGCCGTGGATCTTCGCGGTCGCTCGACATACGCGCCTGGATGCCTATCGCCGCCGGCGGCGCCTCGGGTCGCGGGAAGTGCTGTTCGCCGAAGGTCCCGAGCCAGCCGCCGCGATGCCGCCAGAGAACGACATCATGGATCTGGTGAACCGGCTGCCAGACGGCCAGCGGGAAGTGATCGTGATGTTGAAAGTGCTGGGTATGAGCCTGGAAGAGGCGGCGGCCGCTACCTCCTCGACGGCGGGAGCAATCAAGCAGAAGGCGCACCGGGCCTATGCGGCACTCCGCCGTACGCTGGCGGCCGGAGGTTCAGTTTGAAAAGGAAAAAACATGGCTGAGTTACATTTACCAGACACCCAGATTGATGAGAAAATCGACCGGCTCCTGGAGCTTCTGGCCGCCCCGGAACTCCCGCCGGATCTGCGTCGTAAACTCAGCGGCGCTCTGGGAGCTTCGCTCCAGCCGGTGAGACCGCTACCATCAACTCGCGTGTTGATGGTCCAGTTTGCGTCGATTTTCGTGGCGTTTGCGGCGGCCCTTGTCGCAACCATGGGCGTCGCCGGATTCCGCACGCTGCAGGACTGGCAGGCACTGGGCATCGTGGCCATCCTGGCAGTGGGCGTGTCACTTCTCTCGCTGGTTCTGGCCTGGCAAATTCGCCCGGGCAGTCTGCAGAAAATCCCCGCAGTGCTCTCCTGGGCTACTTACGGAATAGGCTTCCTCACGGGTGCGGCCC
Organism: Bryobacterales bacterium; assembly: GCA_963752205.1. GTDB lineage: Bacteria > Acidobacteriota > Terriglobia > Bryobacterales > Bryobacteraceae > Palsa-187. The sequence continues at coordinate 30,098 of CAVVZG010000217.1, forward strand.
TGTTGTTTCCTTGGCGGGAAAGCGTAGCGTTTGCTTCCCAAGGCTGGCCCTGCCTGTTGACTGGCTCGGCAGCGGCGATTCCCGGCGGCGTGTTGTTCTGGCTGCTCACCCGCCGCGGCGTTCCCCTTTCGGCCGTCACTTTTGGAGGCACGCTCGGTGCAATCTCGGGTCTTCTCGGCCTCACTGTGCTGCAGTTTCGCTGCGTCCATCAGGACGCCGCTCACGTGATGGTATGGCATGGAGGCGTTCTCGTGGTGTCCATCGTCGCTGGCGTTCTGATTGCCCGTGTGTTAGAACGGACTGTAAGGAGTACCCAACGATGAAAGCCTTCTACCGGATTTTGAGTGTCGCCTGCCTGCTTGCCAGCTTGACCTGCGTCGCTTCCGCCGCCCAAGTGACGGGTATCTTGATGGATAAGATGTGTTCCGCGTCAGCCGTGAAACAAGGACAGGCGTTCGCCACCAAACACGACACCAAGTGCGCGCTAGAGGCGGATTGCCAGAAGACCGGTTACGGTGTCTTCACCGCCGACAACAAGTTCCTGATGCTCGATACGGCAGGCAACGCCAAAGCCGCCGCCGCGCTGAAGGCAACCAAGAAGACCGATAACCTGAAAGTAACCGTCGAAGGCGAAGTCAGCGGGGATACCATCAAAGTCGCCAGTTTGAAGCTGCAGTAAATGGCTAGCCGCGTCCGCTCGTCGATTCTTGCGATTCTGCTCGCGCTGCCATTGGCGGCACAGCCTGCCAAGACCTGGACCGCGCCGCGGACGCCCGACGGCCAACCGGATCTTCAAGGCGTCTGGTCCAACCCCACCATCACGCCTTTCGAACGCCCTCCTGAATTTGCCGGGAAAGCCACGCTCACCGAAAAGGAGGCAGCCGATCTCGAAACGCGTGCCGCGAAGGCTCGCACCGATGGTCCGCCAAAGGCAGGCGACGTCGGAAACTATAACCAAGCCTGGTTCGATTCAGGAACCAAAGTAGTGTCCACCCGGCAAACGTCGCTGGTAGTGGACCCTCCCAACGGCCTAGTCCCCGTGAAGCCGGCCGCCGAAGCCAAGCGCGATTACGATCTCGCTCACGCCTCCGATTCCTGGGAATACATGAGCGTGTGGGACCGCTGCATCACCCGCGGCGTTCCCGCCGGAATGTTCCCGGCCGGCTACAACAACTCCTATCAGATTCTGCAGACACCCGGCTACGTGGTGATTTTCTACGAAATGATCCACGAAACCCGCATCATCCCCGTGGACGGCCGCCCGCACCTGCCGGCCAGCGTCCGTCAATGGAATGGCGATTCGCGCGGTCACTGGGAAGGCAACACCCTAGTGGTCGACACCACCAATTACAACGGCAAAGGCTGGATCGCCACCAGCGCCGCCACCGGACGCATCAAAGGCATTCCGCAGAGTGAGGCCCTGCATGTAGTCGAGCGCTTCACCCGCGCGGACCGGAATACGATCCTTTACAAGGTGACCATCGACGATCCCGGCGTGTACACACAACCGTGGACGGTAGCGATCCCCTTGAGCCGCGAAGAGAATTACAAGATCTACGAATATGCATGCCACGAAGGCAATCACGCGGTTGAAAACGTTCTAGGCGCCGGCCGCGCCGCGGAAGCTGCCGCGAAGAAGTAGTTCTAGCGGCCCGGCCCCGCTAGTTCCTTGTGCATAAAGTAGCTGATCTCGATGGGCGTATCGTCCATCGATTTCACCGCCAGCAGAATCTGGTAATAGCGCGGCAGCTTGCCATCCGCCTTCCGCATGCGCGACACAATGCTGCGCGCCAGGATAGGGTCCGTGAAAGCTTCCACGCCCGCCGTCGGACTGAAAGCGCTGGTCCCTGCCAGGTACAGCACGTCGCCCTTACCGTGTACTCCTGGCGCGTGTGTAATCAGAGTATAGCTATCATCCACCGTGCTCTTGGCGGAACGCGGCGGCGGATTTCCCAGAAATGCCAGTTCCCCGTTCACCGGATGCAGATTCCGGATGCCCTGCGGCTCCAAGATCAACTCTTCCTTCAGCGGCAGCGCCTGCAACTGCCGATTCCCGGAAGGCGGTCCCAGAAACACCAGGTTGCCCATAATAATATCCGGCATCGAAAGTTCCTGGCTGCTGGTCACGTAGACGTTCTGTTTCCGATCTGCCAGGAACTGCCCCAGTAGGAACGCCCCGTTCGCCGTCGAAACTCCCGTCAAATTTCCGGATTCCTGAGTGGCCAGGACAACCACCAGAGGACGGTCCTGCGAGAGCAGCGGAGCCCACAATTCCCGCAGCTCCGGCGTCCATGTAGTCGGCGGCGCCAGAACCGCCGTGGTTCGCTCCACTTGCCGCAGCCGCAATCCGAAATAGGACGCAAAGGCCACTGCCCCCAGCAACAGCACCGCCATCAAAATCAGGGCTCGCTTGCTACCCGGAGGCGCGGGGATGGTAATAATCTCCGGCTCCGCTGGCGCTTCCGGGATCGGCACGGCCGGACGCGGTTCGAAGGTGACCCTGAACGCGCCCTTGGGCAGATCCACAATAATCGGATCGGCCGTGCCCTCGGTCCTGTAATACTCCGCCAGCTTCTGCCGCAGCCGCGCCATGTGCATGCGCACGACCGATTCCTGGCGCGGATCGTACGACTCCGGCTTCGCAAATACGTCCAGCCCTACGGTATATTCTTTTAGGTTGTCGGCCTCGCCCGAGAGCGATTTCTCCGCCAGATAGTTCAGCAGATTGCGGTGGACCTCAGAGGTGCGGAGCGCCTTGCTCTGAAGAATCCGCCGGACTTGGGCGAGATTCGTTTCTGTCTCAACAACCATTTGTTTGTCTGCCGGCTACTGCGCGGGCGCCAGCACGAAGTCGAATTCACAGGTGCAGAACGGGGGCTCCGCGCCGAATTTTTCCGCACGACCGAATCAGTTTCGATTCACGCGTGAAAGCCTTCGCGAAGTCATTGACCGAGCCGTTGAACCAGGTCCAGGGCAGCAGAGCGCAGAGCAGGAAGACGATGTACGGCTGGTCGATGGGCGCACCACGACCGAACAGGATGACGAACACGAAGTAGTAAATGCCCGACATCAGCAGCGGGTCGAGGATCGACCACAGGTAGCCGAGGGCCGAAATGGTGTAGCGAACCTGGAGGTCGCGCTTGGTCAGGAGCCAAAGGGAGTGGCGATACCGTTGCGCGGTGGTGCGCTCGCGGCGGGATGAAACGACGGCAGTCACACGCTCATCAATCTGGTAGGCCTCAATTTGTCGAACTATCGGCTCGACTTTAGCGTGCAAGCGTGAATGCCGCGCTCAGGCTGGCTCATGCGCAGCCAATGCTGGCGCAAGCCGGCCTTTCGTTGCCCCCGCCGGAGGGCAACGAAGCTACAAAGAGGAGAAACTGGCCCGACGCCGGGCGGGGACCGGCGTCTAGAAACACTGGCCTGACGCCGGGCGGGGACCGGCGTCTAGCAAACACTGGCCCGACGCCGGGCGGGGACCGGCGTCTAACAAGCGCAGCCTAAACAAACAGGTTGGCGCGCTCGAGGTCTTCCGCGAAGTCGATCTCGACAGCGTAGAGGTCGGAGATGTCGAGCGGCTCGATGCGAAGCTGGTTCTGTTCGATGGCCAGCTCGATGCCGCGCTCGAAGTAGTCCTGGTCGGCGACGCGCTTCAGCTGGCGAACCAGCGCTGCCTTGTGTGCACTCGAAATGTAGTTGATGCCAACGGCTTCGCCGAGACCACCGCTGACGGTCTTCGACAGGTCTTTGATGAAGCCTTCGCTGTCGGTGGTGTACTTGACTTCTTCGTCGGACACCTTGGCGGTGTTGACCGAAACGAATGACTGGTCGCGAGCCACGAGTGCGGATGCCCGGACGAGGGTTTCCGGGTCAAAGACGACGTCGCCGTTCATCCACAACACCCCGCCGTTGGATGACGCCGTGAGCGCGCGAAGCAGGCTCTTTGAGGTGTTCGTCTGGTCGTACTGTTCGTTGTAGACGAAGTTGGCCGAAGGGAACGCTTCGATGATGTGCTCGAGCTTGTAGCCGACAACGATGGTGATGTTGGCGTCTTTGCCAAACGCCTGGTGGATGTTGTCGAACTGCTGCTGGATGATGGTTCGACCGTCGCTCAACTCGGTCAGTGGCTTGGGCAGGGTGCGGCCGAGTCGGCTGCCCATTCCTGCGGCAAGTATCACGACCTGGGTCGTCACGTTTGGTCTCCTGTTGTGCTTCGCCCGGGGCCAGCCAATACCAGCTAAGAGTTTGCTGGATGTTTACCCAAGGGATGAACTGTGGACACAACGTTGTGCTTAAAACGATGCTATCCGGGGATTTTGTGAACTCAGTGGATACTTCGGCTCTTGTTGCCGTTTCGTGATACTTGCGCGGGAGCGCGCAGCGGCGCTTGGTACGGTTGACCAGTGGATTCAGCACCTGATTCGGCCTCAGTTCCCGCACCTCCCGTAGCAACTTCGGGCTCCGCGGCGAAACCTTCGACCGCGCGCTCGCGCACTTCGGCGTCGACGGGGGCGAAATCACCGGCACGAACACCTCGTAAGCCGTCGACATCGCGCACATCAACGGCCAGAACCGCTACCAAGACCGCACCGAAGCCCAAGCCGGTCGAAACCGTTCTGTCTATCCAGGGACTGGTGAAGCGTTTCGGGGACACCGTCGCGGTATCCGGAATTGATCTCGCCGTTGAGGCCGGCTCGTTCTACGGAATTGTTGGTCCGAATGGTGCGGGCAAGACCACCACGCTGTCGATGGTTGCTGGCCTTCTGCGCCCGGATGCCGGCACCATCACCGTTCACGGGGCGGATGTCTGGGCCGATCCCGTCGTCGCGAAGCGCACCATGGGGGTTCTGCCCGACCGGTTGCGGCTGTTCGATCGACTGACCGGCGCGCAGCTCCTGTTCTACTCCGGCACCCTGCGCGGGCTGTCCGAGGAGACGGTGCGACTGCGAACCGCCGACCTCGCTGGTGCTTTCGGGTTCGAGGATGCCCTGGATCGCCTCGTCACCGATTATTCGGCGGGCATGAGCAAGAAGATCGCGCTCGCCGCCGCAATGATTCATTCGCCGCGCATCCTGATCCTGGATGAGCCGTTCGAATCGGTCGACCCGGTGTCGGCGGCGAACGTCACCCAAATTCTGCGAACCTACGTCGAATCCGGCGGAACCGTTGTCGTTTCGAGCCACAGCATGGACCTCATCCAGCGCATCTGCGACCACGAATGATCGCGACGCGGCGTCTCGAGCTCAGGCGTGCTGAAGCAGACCTCGCCAAGCGCGAACCGCTGGTCGCCGAGAGTGCGATTGCGCTGGAAGAGGTGCGCCATGCGCGCGAGAGCGTCGAATTGGCCAAGGCGGCGCTGACGTCGGCGGAACGGCAGGCGACCGCCTCCCACGCCTTGGTGGACGGCATCAGCGTGCAGGAAAACCCGGCCGTGCTGCAGGCGAAAGCGGCTTACCGCGATGCCTGGATTGCCGCGCAACGCAACGCCGTGGTGGCTCCCGTGACCGGCTATGTCGCCGAGCGCAGCGTGCAGTTGGGGCAGCATCTTCAAGCCGGCCAGGCTTTGATGACGGTAATCCCATTGAACTCGCTGTGGGTCGACGCCAACTTCAAGGAAGTGCAGCTGCGCAACTTGCGCATGGGTCAACCCACGGAAGTGAAAAGCGATTTGTACGGCGGCGGCTTCATTTACCACGGCCACGTACAGGGCATGTCGGCCGGTACCGGGGCGGCGTTCGCGTTGTTGCCGGCGCAAAATGCGTCGGGCAATTGGATCAAGGTGGTGCAACGCATGCCGGTGCGCATTC